>CAZNBS010000077.1:0-6691 GCA_964570955.1 uncultured Burkholderiales bacterium
CGAAACCCATCTCCTCCAGGTCGGCCATCACGTTGCGTATGCTCGCGGGGGACAGGTCGAGTCCCGAATAGCGCGACAAGGTGCGCGAGCCGACCGGCTGACCCTCCGCAATGTAGCGCTCGACCAGGGTCTTCAGGAGTATCTGTGCACGTTCGCTGAGCATGTTTCGATTCTAGCGCAAGCGTTTCCGGTCTGACGCGGCAGTCCGACGGGTTGCCGGCGGTGCCGTGATCTGTTGTGTTCTAATGCGGCCATGACGGAGATCTTCAAGACCATCTCCCTGATCGGCAAGTACAAGAGTCCCGAGATCGCGGAGCCGCTGATGGCGCTCGCCCGCTTCCTCGAGAGTCGCGGCGTGCGCGTGCTGCTGGACCCGCTCACTGCTTCGCACATGGCGCGCAACCACCTCGAGGTGATGCCGCTCGACGAGGCGGGCCCGCTGTCCGATCTGGCAATCGTCGTCGGCGGCGACGGCACGATGCTCAACGTCGCACGCACGCTGGCCCCCTTCGACGTGTCGCTGGTGGGGGTGAACCAGGGACGGCTCGGCTTCCTGACCGACATCTCCGTCGGCAACATGCTGCAGACCATCGGCGAGATCCTCGACGGCAATTACGTCACCGAGGAGCGCATGCTGCTCTCGGCGAAGGTGTTCCGTGCCGGCGCCGAGATCTTCGCAGTACGCGCGTTCAACGACGTGTGCATCGCCAAGGGCGCGGACGGGGGCCTGATCGAACTCGAAGTGCGGGTGAACGGGCGCTTCGTCTACCTGTTGCGCGCAGACGGGCTGATCGTGTCCACGCCCACCGGATCCACCGCCTATGCGCTGTCCGCGGGAGGGCCGATCCTGCACCCGGCGCTGTCCGCCTTCGCCATCGTGCCGGTGTGCCCGCACACGCTCTCGAACCGGCCGATCGCCGTCGACAGCGCCGTGCGCATCGAAGTGCTCATGCACCGCTGTGCGGATGCGCGCGTGCACTTCGACAGTCATTCCCGCTGCGAACTGCAGCCGGATGACCGGGTGATGGTGGAGCGATACCAGCGCTCGATGCGGCTGCTGCACCCGGTCGGTCACGACTACTACCACATGCTGCGCGAGAAGCTCCACTGGAGCGAGGCGTTGTAGGACGATCCGGCGTCCATGCTTCGCGCGCTCACGATCCGCGATTTCATCATCGTCGACCGGCTCGACCTGGAGTTCGCGCCCGGGTTCACCGTCCTCACCGGCGAGACCGGTGCCGGCAAGTCCATCCTCATCGACGCACTCACCCTGCTGTTGGGCGCTCGCGGGGAAGCGGCGCTGGTGCGCGAAGGCTGCGCGCGCGCCGAACTGTCCGCGGAGTTCGACCTGGACAACGTGCCGGCGGCGCAGGAATGGCTGCGGGCGGCCGACCTGCTGGACGAGGACGGGCAATGCCTGTTACGCCGGGTGCTGGAGGCCGGGGGCCGTTCGCGGGCGTTCATCAACGGCCGCCCCTCGACCCTGCAGCAGATGAAGGAACTGGGCGAGCTGCTCGTCGACATCCACGGACAGCACGAACACCAGTCGCTGATGCGGCCGGCGCTGCAGCGCGAACTGCTCGATCGCTACGGTCAGATCACGCAACTGGCGCAGTCGGTCGCGGAAGCCTGGCGCGAGTGGCAGACGCGGCGGCGTCAGCGCGAGAACCGGGAGCGTGACGCCGAGGCGATCGAATCGGAGCGCGAGCGCCTGCAGTGGCAGATCACCGAGCTCGAGCGGCTGGCGTTCGCCACGTCCGAGTGGGATGCGCTGCAGGCGGATCACCGCCGCCTTGCCAACGCGGCGAGCCTGCGCGACGCGGTGGAGGCAGGCCTCGATGCCTTGTCGGAGGCCGAAGGCGCGGTGATCGGCAGCCTCGACGCGACGATCCAGCGCCTGGATCAGGTGCGCGAGTTCGATACCGACCTGGCGGAAACGCTCGAGGTCCTGGAGCCCGCGCGCATCCAGGTCCAGGAGGCGGTGTATGCGCTGCGCCGCTATCGGGACCGCGTCGATCTCGACCCGCAGCGCCTGCGCGAGATCGAGCAGCGAATGGATTCGGTGCACACGGCCGCGCGCAAGTACCGGGTTCCGCCCGAGCAGCTGCCGCACGTCCTCGAGCGCGCCCGGCTGCGGCTCGCCGAGCTCGGAGGTGCGGACGACATCGCCGGTCTGGTTCGCGCGGAACAGGCCGCGCACCGTGCCTACCTCGAGCTGGCGCGTGAGCTGTCGGCGAGACGCTCGCAGGCTGCCGCTCGCCTCGGCGAGCAGGTCACCCAGCACATGCAGGGCCTGGCGATGGCGGGCGGACGGTTCCAGGCGCAGCTCGCCGCCCTCGCGGAGGGCGGTGCGCACGGCCTGGAGTCGGTCGAGTTCATGGTCTGCGCCAATCCCGGCACGCCGCTGCGTGCGCTGGTGAAGGTCGCCTCCGGCGGCGAGTTGTCGCGCATCAGCCTGGCGATCCAGGTCGCGACCACGGCGTATGCACGCGTCCCGACGCTGGTGTTCGACGAAGTCGATGCGGGAATCGGCGGCAGAATCGCCGAAATCGTCGGCGGGATGCTGGCGCAGCTCGGCGGCAGGCATCAGGTGATGTGCATCACGCACCTGCCGCAGGTGGCTGCGGCGGCGACGCACCAATGGCAGGTGAGCAAGGAGAACGGGAGCGGGGGAGGCGTGCGCAGCCAGGTGCGCGTCCTCGACGCGGACGAGCGCGTCGAAGAGGTCGCGCGCATGCTCGGCGGCCTGCGCATCACGCAGACCACGCGCAAACACGCGGCCGAGATGCTCGGTGCGAAGGTCGGTCCGGTCGAGAGGGACGCGCGCTAGCCCGGGCGGTGGGGGCAGTCCTGCCTGGTGCAGTCGGCGTAGATCTGCAGCGAGTGGTCCTGGATGTTGAAGCCGCGCTCCTTGGCGATCTTCACTTGCCGGCGCTCGATCTCGGGGTCGTAGAACTCCTCGACGTGGCCGCACTGCACGCACACCAGGTGGTCGTGATGCGCGCCCTGGTTCAGTTCGAACACCGCCTTGCCGGCCTCGAAGTGATGGCGCATGAGGATGCCGGCCTGCTCGAACTGGGTGAGCACGCGATAGATCGTGGCAAGGCCGATATCCATCCCTTCCTTGAGGAGAACCTTGTACACGTCCTCGGCGGTCATGTGACGCTGTTCGCTGCTCTCGAACAGTGCGAGGATCTTCAGGCGCGGCAGGGTCGCCTTCAGGCCGATGGTCTTGAGATCGTGGGGTTTGCTCATCGAGATCCCTGCGCGGGGCGAACGGCGTTGAATCGGCCATGTATCATAGCGGCTTCGCGTCGCACTGGAAACCTCGCGGGCCGCTGCCGGTCCCACGTCGCGCATGATCCTCCGAACCGTCCTGCTGGCCGTCACGCTCGCGCTCTCGTCGTGTTTCCTCACGCCCCATCGGATCGACATTCAACAGGGCAACTACTTCGATCCCGAGGCGGTGGCGAAACTCAAGCCCGGCATGACGCGTTCCCAGGTCCGCTTCCTGTTGGGGACGCCGCTGGTGGCCGACCCCTTCCACCCGGACCGCTGGGATTACCTGTTCATCCTGCGTCCCGAGGGCAAGCTCAAGCAGGAACGGCGGCTGACGGTGTGGTTCGAGGGCGACCGCCTGGTGCGCGCGATCACCGACGTTCCCGAGGCGACCGCCGCATCCGCCGCCGGTGCTGCGGTCCCGGAAGCGCAGAGCGCGCTCGATCAACGCTGAACGCAGGCATGCGATGGCTCTCCAACACGTGGTGATCGCCGGCAGTGCGGGGCGCATGGGGCGCGCGCTGCTGGAGGCCGTCTTTCAGTCTCCCGACATGCGACTGCACGCGGCACTGGAGCGTCCCGACAGCGACCTCATCGGCCGCGATGCGGGCGAACTGCTCGGAAGCCCCTGCGGGGTGCGCATCGGCGAAGACGTGGCGGCGGCGTTGCGCGGTGCGCACGTGCTGGTGGACTTCACGCGGCCGGAAGGCACGATGCAGCATCTGGAGTCGTGTGCGGCAGCGGGTGTGAAGATGGTCATCGGCACGACCGGACTGAACGCCGAGCAGCGCGCGCGAATCGCCGAGGCCTCCGCAGGCCTGGCGATCGTGCAGGCTCCCAACATGAGCGTGGGCGTCACTTTGCTGCTGAACCTGCTGCAGACGGCGGCAAGGGTGCTCGACCAAGGCTATGACATCGAGATCATCGAGGCCCATCACCGGCACAAGGTCGACGCGCCTTCGGGCACCGCCCTGCGGATGGGGGAGGTCATCGCGGAGGCTCTCGGACGCAATCTCGACGAGGTCGCGGTCTATGGGCGCGAAGGCACCACCGGCGAGCGCAAGGACACGACGATCGGTTTCGCCACCGTCCGCGGCGGCGACATCGTGGGCGACCATACCGCATTGTTCGCAGGCACCGGCGAGCGCGTCGAGATCACACACAAGGCGAGCAGCCGTGCGACCTTCGCTCTGGGCGCGCTGCGTGCAGCCCGATTCCTCGCCGACAAGGAGCGCGGGCTGTTCGACATGCGCGACGTGCTCGGTCTGAGTCGCTGACAGGCGGGCGATCGGGCGCGCTTTCTTGCCCGACAGGGTGTGGACCTCATATAATGTCGAGTTATCGAAGCGGGAGGCGTTGCTGTGCGCACTCCCGCTTTTCTACGTCCGCTGCCTGCCCGGCACTGCCCAGGAGTTGCTCGTGAACGACTTGCCGCCCGCCATCCTCGTTCTGCAGGATGGAACCGTGTTCCGCGGGCAGTCCATCGGCGCGGACGGCGTGTCGGTGGGGGAGGTGGTGTTCAACACCGCCATGACCGGCTACCAGGAAATTCTGACCGATCCCTCCTATTGCCGTCAGATCGTCACGCTCACCTATCCCCACATCGGGAATACGGGGATCAACGACGAGGATGTGGAATCCGACCGGATCTTCGCGTCCGGGCTGGTCATCCGGGACCTACCCCTGCGTCTGTCGAGCTGGCGCAGCCAGCGCGATCTGCCCACGTATCTGCGCGAACGGGGGGTGGTCGCCATTGCCGGAATCGACACGCGTAAGCTCACCCGCATCCTGCGCGAGAAAGGAGCTCAATCGGGCTGCCTCATGGCCGGCAGCGTCGATGAGGCGACCGCGCTGGCGCAGGCGCGTGCCTTCCCCGGCCTGTCCGGCATGGACCTGGCGAAGGTGGTGAGCTGTACGCAGGGCTACGAGTGGAATGAGTCGCAGTGGGTGCTGGGCAAGGGCTACGGCGTCGCAGGCGACGTCCGCCACCACGTGGTCGCGCTCGACTACGGCGTCAAGCGCAACATCCTGCGCATGCTCGCGCAGCGCGGCTGCCGCCTCACCGTGCTGCCCGCGCAGACCAGCGCGCGCGAGGTGCTCGCTCTCGCGCCGGACGGTGTGTTCCTGTCCAATGGTCCGGGTGATCCGGCGCCGTGCGATTACGCCATCCAGGCGATTCGCGAGCTGCTCGACGCGTCGGTACCGATGTTCGGCATCTGTCTCGGCCATCAGCTGATGGCGCTGGCGAGCGGGGCGCAGACCGTGAAGATGAAGTTCGGGCATCACGGCGCGAATCATCCCGTCCAGGATCTGCAGACGGGGCGGGTGATGATCACCAGCCAGAATCATGGCTTTGCGGTGGATACGGCGACGCTTTCGAGCAATTGCCAGGTCACGCACAAGTCGCTGTTCGACGGCACGCTGCAGGGTTTTCAGCGTACCGATCGGCCAGCGTTCTGCTTCCAGGGGCACCCGGAAGCGAGCCCGGGTCCACACGACGTGGACTACCTGTTCGATCGGTTCATCGCATTGATGCGGAAGGAGCACAGATAGGGGCGGCGGCCGAGGGCCAGGGTACGGGAAAGGCGCCGCATGGCGGCTGCACGCTCCCGGTTTCCCGTCCCCGCTTCCCGGTCCCCGCTTCTCGACCATGCCAAGACGCAGCGACCTCAAATCCATCCTGATCATCGGCGCCGGCCCCATCGTGATTGGCCAGGCGTGCGAGTTCGACTACTCCGGTGCGCAGGCGTGCAAGGCGCTGCGAGAGGAGGGCTACCGGGTGATCCTGGTGAACTCGAACCCCGCCACGATCATGACCGATCCGGAAATGGCGGACGCCACCTACATCGAACCCATCACCTGGCAGATGGTCGAGAAGGTGATTGCCATCGAGCGCCCGGACGCAGTGCTGCCGACGATGGGCGGGCAAACGGCGCTCAATTGCGCGCTCGATCTCGCCAAGCACGGGGTGCTCGAGAAGTACGGCGTGCAGCTGATCGGGGCCAGCAAGGAGGCCATCGACAAAGCCGAGGATCGCGAGAAGTTCAAGCGCGCGATGACGCGCATCGGCCTCGCCAGTCCGCGCTCGAACCTCGCGCACAGCATGGAGGAGGCGATGCAGGTGCAGGCGGCGCTGGGTTTCCCGGTGGTGATCCGCCCGTCTTTCACGCTGGGCGGAAGCGGCGGCGGCATCGCCTATAACCGCGAGGAGTTCATCACCATCTGCGAACGCGGATTCGAGGCATCGCCGACCAAGGAGTTGCTGGTCGAGGAGTCGGTGATCGGCTGGAAAGAGTTCGAGATGGAAGTGGTGCGCGATCGCAAGGACAACTGCATCATCATCTGCTCGATCGAAAACGTCGATCCGATGGGCGTGCACACGGGAGATTCGATCACCGTGGCGCCGGCGCAG
>CAZNBS010000077.1:6711-12505 GCA_964570955.1 uncultured Burkholderiales bacterium
CGTCATCGAGATGAACCCGCGCGTGTCGCGTTCGTCGGCGCTGGCCTCGAAGGCGACCGGATTCCCGATCGCCAAGGTCGCTGCCAAGCTGGCCGTGGGCTACACCCTCGACGAACTGAAGAACGAGATCACCGGCGGCGCCACGCCCGCTTCCTTCGAACCGACCATCGACTACGTCGTCACCAAGGTGCCGCGTTTCGCGTTCGAGAAGTTCCCGCAGGCCGATTCGCACCTGACCACCCAGATGAAATCGGTGGGCGAAGTCATGGCCATGGGCCGCACCTTCCAGGAATCGCTGCAGAAGGCGCTGCGCGGCCTGGAGACCGGCGTGGACGGGCTCGACGAGCGCGACCTCGAGAGCGATCGCGTCGAGCAGGAACTCGCCCATCCGGGACCCGAGCGGCTGTGGCATGTGGCGGACGCCTACCGTCGCGGCATGAGCTTGGATGAGGTCCACGCGCTCACACACATCGATCCCTGGTTCCTGGCGCAGATCGAGGACATCGTGTCGCAGGAGCGCGCGCTCGCCGGTCGCACGCTGGCGGACCTGAGCGCGCAGGAACTGCGCAACGGTTTCTCCGACCGGCGGCTGGGGAAGCTGCTCGGCACCAGCCAGCACGAGGTGCGCGCGGCGCGCTGGAAGCTCGGAGTGCGGCCGGTGTACAAGCGGGTCGACACGTGCGCGGCCGAATTCGACACGCGCACGGCGTACATGTACTCCACCTACGAGGAAGAGTGCGAAGCGCGCCCGAGCGGACGCGACAAGATCATGGTGCTCGGCGGGGGACCGAACCGCATCGGGCAGGGCATCGAGTTCGACTATTGCTGCGTGCACGCGGCGCTCGCGCTGCGCGAGGACGGGTTCGAGACCATCATGGTCAACTGCAACCCGGAGACGGTTTCCACCGACTACGACATCTCCGACCGCCTGTATTTCGAGCCGCTCACGCTCGAGGACGTGCTGGAGATCGTCGCGGTGGAGAAGCCCAAGGGCGTGATCGTGCAGTACGGCGGCCAGACGCCACTCAAGCTGGCGCGCGATCTGGAGGCCAATGGCGTGCCGATCATCGGCACCTCGCCGGACATGATCGACTGCGCCGAGGACCGCGAGCGTTTCCAGCAGCTGCTCGACCGGCTGGGGCTGAAGCAGCCGCCAAACCGCACCGCGCGCGACGCGCAGTCGGCGATCGAGCTGGCGCAGGAGATCGGCTATCCCGTCGTGGTTCGACCCAGTTACGTACTCGGCGGGCGCGCCATGGAGATCGTGCATCAGCAGAGCGAGCTCGAGCGCTACATGCGTGAAGCGGTGAAGGTGTCGAACGACTCGCCGGTGCTGATCGACCGCTTCCTCAACGATGCCATCGAGGTGGACGTCGATGCCTTGAGCGACGGCAACGACGTGCTGATCGGCGGGATCATGGAGCACGTCGAGCAGGCTGGCGTGCACTCGGGCGATTCGGCCTGCTCGCTCCCCCCGTACAGTCTGTCGAGCGCGCTGCAGGACGAGTTGCGGCGCCAGACGGTCGCGCTGGCGAAGGGCTTGAACGTGGTCGGATTGATGAACGTGCAGTTCGCCATCCAGGACGAGGTGGTGTACGTGCTGGAGGTCAATCCGCGCGCCTCGCGCACGGTTCCATACGTGTCCAAGGCCACCGGCCGTCCGCTCGCCAAGATCGCCGCGCGCTGCATGGCGGGGTCCACCCTGCGCGCCCAGGGCGCCGAGCGGGAGGTCGTGCCGTCCTACTTCTCGGTCAAGGAGGCGGTCTTCCCCTTCCTCAAGTTTCCCGGCGTCGACACCATCCTCGGCCCGGAGATGAAGTCCACGGGCGAGGTGATGGGCGTGGGAGAGAGCTTCGCCGAGGCGTTCGTCAAGTCGCAACTGGCGGCGGGCGTGAGACTGCCTACGGAAGGCATGGTGTTCCTGAGCGTGCGCAATGCCGACAAGCCGCGCGTGGCGGAGATCGGGCGCGCCTTGGTCGATCTCGGTTTCACGCTGTGCGCCACCCGCGGTACCGCGGCAACGCTGGCGCAAGCGGGCATCGACGTGACCACGGTGAACAAGGTGATGGAGGGGCGGCCGCACATCGTGGACATGATCAAGAACGGCGAGGTGGCGATGATCGTGAACACCACGGACGAGCGCCGCGCATCGATCGAGGATTCGTACTCGATCCGCCGCTCCGCCCTGCAGGCGCGCATCACCTACTACACGACCCTGGCCGGCGCGCGTGCCGCGTGCGTGGGCATGCAGTACATGCATGAATTGCGCGCCTACTCGGTCCAGGATCTTCACCGCCGGTTGGCCGTCAGCGAAGCCGCTGCCCGAGCCGGCGGCGCGTGATACCCTAATCCATCCCTTCTGGCCACGCGCCCGCCACCCCAGCGGGCGCCTCGTTTTTGTACGTCGAGAGGTTGCGAGATGAGAGTTCCGTTGACCGCCACGGGCGCCGAGATGTTGCGCGCGGAGTTGCACCAGCTCAAGACGGTGGAGCGCCCGCGGGTCATCCAGGCCATTCAGGAAGCGCGATCGCACGGCGATCTCTCCGAGAACGCGGAATACGATGCCGCGAAGGAGCGGCAGAGCTTCATCGAAGGCCGGATCGCGGAGCTCGAGAGCAAGCTCGCCAATGCCCAGATCATCGAGCCGGCCACCCTGGATGCCGACGGACGCTGCGTATTCGGAGCGACGGTGGAGCTGGAGGATTCCGACAGTGGTGAGGTGGTGACCTACCAGATCGTTGGCGAGGACGAGGCCGACATCAAGCGGGGCAAGATTTCGATCACTTCACCGATCGGCCGTGCGCTCATCGGCAAGAGCTCCGGCGAAACTGCAGAGGTCATGGCACCCGGCGGGGTGCGCTCCTACGAGATTCTCGACGTCCGCTATCTGTGACCGGACCGGCTGCCCGGCTGCGACGCGCTGGGACGCACGGTTTGCCCCGGCCCGGCAATTCCGCCGCGACGCGGCATGGCATCGTCACTTGGCGGGGCGCGCCGCGCGCGGCTTGAGCGCGGCCTTGCGCGCCGGGCGCCGGGCATGCGGTCCGGCGGCTCGACTCGCCGGCTTCACCGGAACCGCTCTGCGGGCGCGGGCGCCAGCGCGGCGGTCGACGGACTTCACGGCCGCGGCGTCGGCGGTGCGGGCGACGGCGTCCGGTTGCGGCCGGAACACCACCAGGATCTTGCCGATGTGCTGGACCGGCTGGGCGCCGAGCGCGGTGCAGATCTTCGACAGGAAGTCCTCGCGCACCCCGCGGTCTTCGGCCGCCACCTTCACCTTGATCAGTTCGTGGCTCTTGAGGTTGACGTCGATTTCGCGCAGTACGGCCGGGGACAGGCCCTTGTCGCCGATGGTGACCACCGGGTGCAGAGCGTGTGCACGGGCCTTGAGCGCCCTGCGCTGCGCCGGGGTGAGCGGAGGTGCTTCATGCGAGTGGGTCATGCCGTATTCTAGGACCCCGGCGCCGCGCGGACCAGCCATCCGGCACGCGCGCCGGGGATGCGAGTGAAATGGCGCGCAGCAAGTCGAGCCGGGCCTGGATGCAGGAGCATGTTTCCGACCGCTTCGTCCGCAAGGCGAAGGAGGAGGGCTATCGTTCGCGCGCCGCGTTCAAGCTGCGTGAACTCGCGCAGCAGGATCGGCTGATTCTCCCCGGCATGACGGTGGTCGACTTGGGATCTGCGCCCGGCGGCTGGTCGCAGATCGCGGCGGAACTGGTTGGCCCGAAAGGTCGGGTGGTCGCGGTCGATATCCTGGGCATGCAGGCCCTTCCTGGCGTGGAGTTCATCCGCGGCGATTTCCGCGAGCCCGCTACGCTGGAGCGGCTGGAAGCGTTGCTCGGCGAGAGGCAGGTCGACCTTGTGTTGAGCGACATGTCGCCCAATATCTCCGGCATCGGAATGGTGGATCAGGCGCGTGCCGCGCATCTGGCGGAACTGGCCATCGAGTTCAGCCTGGAGCGCTTGAAACCGGGCGGCAACCTGCTGGTCAAAACGTTTCAGGGTGCGGCCTTTGCCGAAGTTCGCGATCGGATGAAGCGGTCCTTTCGACGCGTCCTGGCGCGCAAACCCGATGCGTCGCGCGATCGCAGTCCCGAAATGTACCTGGTAGGGATCGAGGTGCAGAACCGTCCCTGACAGGAGTGATCTGGCGCCATTACAATGGCCCTTGGCAGCCTGGTTTGCGCCCTGCGGGGCGAGGAGCAACTTTGAACAATCTGATCAAGAACGTCGCCATCTGGCTGGTCATCGCCCTGGTGCTGATGACCGTATTCAACCAATTCAGCGCCCGCCAGGCTCCCCAGAAGGCGATGGACTATTCGCAGTTCATCGAAGAGGTGAAGCAGGGGCACGTCGCCAAGGTCACCATCGAGGGCCGGGTGCTGAAGGGCGTGAAGAGCACGGGCGAGAAGTTCACGACCTACTCTCCCTCCGACCCCTGGTTGGTCAGCGATCTGCTCAAGGCCGGCGTCATCATCGAGGCGAAGCCCGAGGAGGAGCCTTCGCTGCTGATGAACATCTTCGTGTCGTGGTTCCCGATGCTGCTGCTGATCGGCGTGTGGATCTTCTTCATGCGCCAGATGCAGGGTGGCGGTCGCGGCGGCGCGTTCTCGTTCGGAAAGAGCCGTGCGCGCATGCTGGACGAGAGCAACAACACCATCACCTTTGCCGAGGTCGCCGGCTGCGAGGAGGCGAAGGAAGAGGTGAAGGAACTCGTGGAGTTCCTGCGTGACCCGAGCAAGTTCCAGAAGCTGGGCGGGCGCATCCCGCGCGGGGTGCTGATGGTGGGCAGTCCCGGGACCGGCAAGACCCTTCTGGCCAAGGCCATCGCCGGCGAAGCCAAGGTGCCGTTCTTCAGCATTTCCGGTTCCGACTTCGTCGAGATGTTCGTCGGCGTGGGCGCCGCGCGCGTGCGCGACATGTTCGAGCAGGCCAAGAAGCATGCGCCCTGCATCGTGTTCATCGACGAGATCGACGCGGTCGGCCGTCAGCGCGGCGCCGGCCTGGGCGGCGGTAACGACGAACGCGAGCAGACGCTCAATCAGCTGCTGGTGGAGATGGACGGCTTCGAGGGCAGCTCCGGGGTGATCGTCATCGCCGCGACCAACCGGCCGGACGTGCTCGATCCTGCCCTTCTGCGCCCGGGCCGCTTCGACCGCCAGGTGGTCGTGCCGCTGCCGGATATCCGCGGCCGCGAGCAGATCATCAACGTGCACATGCGCAAGGTGCCAGTGGCTCCCGACGTGCGCCCCGACATCCTGGCGCGCGGCACGCCCGGCTTCTCCGGCGCCGACCTGGCGAACCTGGTCAACGAAGCCGCGCTGTTCGCGGCGCGTGCCAACAAGCGCCTGGTGGACATGGACGATTTCGAGCGCGCCAAGGACAAGATCATCATGGGTGCCGAGCGGCGCTCGATCGTGATGCCCGAGCACGAACGCAAGAACACCGCTTACCACGAATCCGGCCATGCCGTGGTCGCAAAGCTGCTGACCAAGACCGACCCGGTGCACAAGGTCACGATCATCCCGCGCGGACGGGCCCTTGGCGTGACCATGCAGCTGCCCGAGCAGGACCGCTACAGCATGGACCGCGAGCAGAT
The DNA here is from genome assembly GCA_964570955.1 of uncultured Burkholderiales bacterium. GTDB lineage: Bacteria > Pseudomonadota > Gammaproteobacteria > Burkholderiales > SHXO01 > SHXO01. The sequence goes on from CAZNBS010000077.1 coordinate 12,311, forward strand.
TCTCCAGAGCATCTCGGTGTTGTTCGGCGGCCGCATCGCCGAGGAGGTGTTCATGGGGCAGATGACCACGGGTGCGTCGAACGACTTCGAGCGCGCCACGGAGATGGCACGGCGCATGGTGACGCAGTGGGGCATGAGCGAGCGCCTTGGACCCATGGTCTACGGCGAGAACGAGGGCGAGGTCTTCCTCGGCCG
>CAZNBS010000077.1:12515-19292 GCA_964570955.1 uncultured Burkholderiales bacterium
GTGTCGGAAGCGACCATGCAGCAGGTCGACGCCGAGATCCGCCGCATCATCGACGAGCAGTACGGCCTCGCGCGCAAGCTGCTCGAGGACAACCGCGACAAGGTCGAGACGATGGCCACGGCGCTGCTCGAGTGGGAGACCATCGACGCCGACCAGATCAACGACATCATGGACGGCCGTCCGCCGCGGCCGCCGCGGCCCGCGCCCGCAGTGGTGCCACCCACCACCCCGCGCGACAGCGGTCCGAGCGCTTCGGCGCCGACCGGTACGCCGGCGCCCGAGCCCAAGTAAGGGAGGGTGCCGGCGGGAAGGGGCAACGCAGGTTGCCCCTTTTCCGTTGCGGGGCGCTCCATGACCTCCACCGCCTCCTCACGCCTGCGCGCTGGGCGCTTTCTCCTGACGCTGGATCGACCGCTCATCATGGGCGTGGTGAACGTCACGCCCGATTCCTTTTCCGATGGCGGGCGCTTCCTCGAGGTCGACCGAGCCGTCGAGCACGCGCAGCGTCTGATCGAGGAGGGTGCCGACATCATCGACGTCGGCGGCGAGTCGACACGGCCCGGTGCGCCGCCACTTAGCCTGCAGGAGGAAGCGGATCGGGTTCTGCCGGTCGTCGCGGCAGTGTACGGCCTCGGCGTTCCGATCTCCGTGGATACCCGCAAGCCGCAACTGATGCATCAGGCTCTGGCTGCCGGTGCCGATATGATCAATGACATCGAGGCGCTGCGCGCACCGGGAGCGCTGGCGGCGGTTGCCAGGTCGGACTGTGCGCTGTGCCTGATGCACATGCGCGGGGAGCCGGGCACGATGCAGCAGTCGCCTGAATACGAAGACGTGCTGTCGGAAGTGCAGGCGTTCCTGGTCGCCCGCGTGGTGGCGTGCGAAGAAGCAGGCATCGACCGAAGCCGTCTGACGGTGGATCCGGGCTTCGGGTTCGGCAAGACCGTGCGCCACAACCTGAGCCTGATCAGAGGATTGCCGCGTCTGGCTGCCGGTGGCGTACCGGTTGTCGTCGGCCTATCGCGCAAATCGATGCTGGGTAGAATCACTGGCCGCGACGTGGGCGACCGGCTGGCCGCCAGCGTGGCCGCCGCACTGCTGGCGGTCGATCGGGGGGCGGCAATCGTCCGGGTGCACGATGTCGCGGCAACCCGCGATGCGTTGCTGGTCAGACAGGCAGTGCTCGACGAGGATGGCGAAGCATGAGTAGAAAATACTTCGGGACCGACGGCGTGCGGGGAAAGGTGGGAGAGCACCCGATCACCCCCGAATTCGTGATGCATCTGGGTTACGCGGCGGGAAAGGTGCTCGCCGGAGCGGGACAGCGCACCGCAGGTGCGGAGCCGCCCGGCGTGCTGATCGGGAAGGACACGCGAATTTCCGGATACATGCTCGAGTCGGCGCTTACCGCCGGCCTGTCCGCGGCCGGGGTGGATACCTATCTGTCGGGGCCTAGTCCCACGCCTGCCATCGCCTATCTGACGCGGGCGCTGAGGCTGTCCGCCGGCATCGTCATCAGCGCGTCGCATAACCCCTACGAAGACAACGGGATCAAGTTCTTCTCCTCCAGCGGCGACAAGCTGCCCGACGCAGTCGAGCAGGAGATCGAAGCGCATCTCGAGGACCCGATCGTCACCGTTCCCTCGGCCCAGCTCGGCAAGGCACGTCGCATCAGCGATGCCGCCGGACGCTACATCGAATTCTGCAAGAGCAGCTTTCCCAACGACCTCGACCTGCGTGGCATGAAGATCGTGGTCGATTGCGCGCACGGCGCCACGTACAACGTCGCGCCGCACGTGTTCCACGAACTGGGGGCTGACGTGGTCGCCATCGGCAATCAGCCGGACGGACTGAACATCAATCAGGACTGCGGGGCCACCACGCCGAAGACCCTTGCGAAGTCCGTGGTGGAACAGCATGCCGAGCTGGGCATCGCGCTCGACGGGGACGGCGACCGCCTGATGATGGTGGACAGCGAAGGCCGCGTCTACGACGGCGATCAGCTGGTGTACCTGATCGCGCGCCGCCGCCATGCCGATGGCGGGATGCGCGGGGGCGTTGTCGGCACCCTGATGAGCAACTTCGGCCTGGAGAAGGCGCTGGCCGACCTGAGCATCCCGTTCTGCCGGGCGGCCGTCGGCGACCGCTACGTGCTCGAGGAGTTGCGGCGCCGGGGGTGGTTGATCGGCGGCGAGAACTCGGGACACATCATCTGCCTGGACAAGCACACCACGGGGGACGGCATCGTGTCGGCGCTGCAGGTGCTGCATGCGGTGCGGGCCGAACGCAAGTCCCTCGAGGAGTTGTGCGGGGGGCTGCGCCTGTACCCGCAGGTGCTGGTCAACGTGCGGGTCGAGCGCGGAACCGACTTTCGCCGGGACCCTCAGGTGCAGGCTGCGGTGCGCGCGGCCGAGACCGCGCTCGCGGGCCGCGGGCGCGTCCTCCTTCGCCCGTCCGGCACGGAGCCGGTGATCCGCGTCATGGTGGAGGGGGAAACCGAATCCGAGGTCAGGACACTGGCCGAGTCCATCGCAGAGTCGATCAGACGGCGGGCGGCGGCGTAACGGCCAAGATCAGGCCCGCATGCGGGCCGGCCGAGTGACCCGATGCAATGAAACCGTCACAATCGGCGCCTAGAATTCGAGTCCTGCTTTCGTGATCCCGACAGGAGCCTGGACTCTATGAATTTCCGAATGTTAGCGCGCGCATTTGCCGTGTCCTCCACGCTCGCCATGGTTGGCGTCGCGGCGCTCCCGGCGCACGCCCAGATGGTCAGGATCGACGGCTCCAGCACGGTCTTTCCCATTACCGAAGCGGTGGCAGAGGACTTCCAGAAGTCGGTCAGGGGCAAGGTCCGCGTCACCGTCGGAATCTCCGGCACCGGCGGCGGCTTCAAGAAGTTCTGCCGCGGCGAGACCGACTTCTCCAACGCCTCGCGCCCCATCCTGAAGTCCGAGATGGACGCGTGCAAGGCGGCGGGGGTGCAATACTACGAACTGCCCGTGGCATACGACGCGCTCACGGTGGTCATGAATCCGCAGAACACCTGGATCAAGAGCCTCACGCCTGCGGAACTCAAGAGAATGTGGGAACCCGCGGCGCAGGGCAAGATCAAGACCTGGAAGCAGGTCAACCCGGCCTGGCCGGACCAGCCGCTCAAGCTGTTCGGCCCCGGCGCCGACTCCGGCACCTTCGACTACTTCACCGAAGCGGTCAACGGCAAGTCCAAAGCGAGCCGGGGTGACTTCACGGCCAGCGAGGACGACAACGTGCTGGTGCAGGGTGTGGCACGCGACGTCAATGCACTCGGCTACTTCGGCTTTGCCTACTACACCGAGAACCAGGACAAGCTCAAGGCAGTTCCCATCGCTCCCGCCCCCGGCAAGCCAGGAGTCTCTCCGTCGACGGAGACCGTGGAGAACGGCACCTATCAGCCGCTGTCGCGCCCGATCTTCGTGTATGTGAACGCCAGGTCGCTCGAGCGGCCGGAAGTGAGGCAGTTCCTCGACTTCTACATGAAGAATGCCGATCCGCTCGTGCGTGAAGTCAAGTACGTTCCCCTCCCGCAGAAGGCCTACCGATACAATCTGGAGCACATCGCAAAGAAGCAGCTCGGCACGAAGTTCGGCGGCGAGAACAAGGTCGGCCTGACCATCGAGGACCTGATGAAGCTCGAAGCCAAGCTTTGAGCGGCTCCCGCGTGCGTTGACCAGAGAGGGGCGGCTGCCCCTCTCGCATTTCGTGCCATCGGCGTCCGCTCGAATGAGCCGGCCCGGTGACTGGTGTAGACTGACGGCCCCTGCGATGGCTCCGCCCTCCGCTACCTATTCAGAAAGGCTCCCCGCTGTGGCAGATAACGTCATCAGCGACCGGCTTTCGAGAAGAAAAACCCGGCATCTGCGCGAGCGCGTGATCGAGTTCATTCTGTTCTCGGCCGCGGCCTTTTCCGTGTTCGTGACGCTCGGGATCGTCTACGTCCTGGTGTCCGAGTCGGTGCTGTTCTTCCGTCAGGTCTCGGTCTGGGACTTCCTCACCGATACCCAGTGGACACCGCTGTTCGCCGATGCGCACTATGGGATCATGGTGCTGCTGTCGGGCACGCTGGTCAGTTCCGCAGTGGCCCTGTGCGTGGCGGTTCCGCTCGGCACCATCATCGCGATCTACCTGTCGGAATTCGCGCCGTTTTCGGTGCGAGAGATCGCGAAGCCTCTGCTGGAACTGCTCTCCGGCGTGCCCACCGTGGTCTACGGCTATTTCGCCCTGCTGTTCGTCACCCCGCTGCTGCAGTACTTCTTCCCGTCGCTGTCCGGCTTCAATCTTCTGTCGGCGGGACTCGTCATGGGCATCATGATCATTCCCTACGTCGCGTCGGTGAGCGAGGATGCCATGCGTGCGGTACCCATGAGCATGCGCGAGGGGAGCTACGCGATGGGGGCGACGCGCTATCAGACGGCCGTGCGGGTCGTGACCCCGGCCGCCCTGTCTGGGATCACGGCCGCTTACATCCTCGGCATTTCCAGGGCGGTGGGCGAAACGATGATCCTCGCGATCGCAGCCGGCATGCAGCCCAATCTCACGTGGAATCCCACCGAGCCGGCCGCGACGATCACCTCCTTCATCGTGCAGGTGGCACTGGGTGACCTGCCGCATGGCAGCATCGGCTACCAAACCATCTTTGCCGCGGGCCTGACGCTGATGCTCATGACGCTCGGATTCAACGTGCTCGGCCACATGCTGACGCGTCGCTTCCGTCAGGTCTACTAGGGACGCAGCCATGGACCAGTCGGCACTGCAGGAAACACGCGACCTGATCCGACGGCACAAGCGCCTGGATCTGGTCTTTGCCGCCATCGGGCTGATGTGCCTGGGCATCGCCGCGATCACCTTCGCGGCCCTGGTGATCGACATGGCGATCGACGGCGCGCCGCGCTTGTCGCCGGACTTCTTCACCAACTTCCCGTCGCGCCGGCCGGCCCAGGCCGGCATCCTGTCCGCGTGGGTGGGCAGCACGCTGGTGATGATCGTCACGGCCGCCTCCGCAATCCCCGTCGGCGTGGCCGCGGCGGTCTATCTGGAGGAGTACGCGCCGAAGAATCTGCTCACCGCGATCATCGAGATCAACATCACCAATCTGGCGGGCGTACCGTCGATCGTCTACGGCTTGCTTGCACTCGGCCTGTTCGTCTACGGACTCGGCTTCGGCCAGAGCATCCTGTCAGCGGGCCTGACGCTGGGTCTGCTCATCCTGCCGGTGGTGATCGTTGCCACGCGCGAGGCGATCCGTTCCATACCGAGCGCGATTCGCGAGGCCGCGTACGCGGTGGGGGCGACCAAGTGGGGAACCACCTGGGACCACGTGCTGCCGTATTCGGTGCCCGGCATCATGACCGGCGTGGTGATCGGCATGGCACGCGCGATCGGCGAGACCGCACCCATCATCACGATCGGCGCACTCACCTTCATCGCCTTCCTTCCGCCCGCCCCGATCAAGGGCGAGTTCCCGTTCCTGTCGTTCGAATGGCTGATGGCGCCCTTTACGGTCATGCCCATCCAGATGTTCAACTGGACTTCGCGTCCCGAGGCGGCGTTCCATCAGAACGCGGCCGCGGCGGGTCTGGTGCTTCTGCTGATGACCCTGTCGATGAACGCCCTGGCGATCTACATCCGCTACAGGTTGCGCAAGCGCATCAAGTGGTAACGACGAACCGCAGAAGAGCCTCCCGAACATGCCCAAAGTGACCGACGGTCCGCTCGCCACCGCCTCCATGGTGGTCAAGGCGGAAACGAAGAACCTGAACTTCCATTACGGCAGCTTCCATGCTCTCAAGGGCATCAGCATGCCCTTGTACGAGAAGAAGGTGACCGCGCTGATCGGCCCGTCCGGATGCGGCAAGTCGACCTACCTGCGCTGCTTCAACCGGATGCACGATCTGTATCCGGGCAACCGCTACGAGGGGGAGATCCGCCTGTATCCGGACAACACCAACCTGCTGCATGCGCACGTCGATCCGATCGAGGTGCGCATGCGCATTAGCATGGTGTTCCAGAAGCCCAATCCTTTCCCCAAGTCGATCTACGAGAACGTCGCGTACGGCCTGCGCGTGCGCGGGGAGCGCAAGGCTTCGATCGTCGACGAGAAGGTCGAACAGGCGCTCAGGGGTGCAGCCCTGTGGGACGAAGTCAAGCACCGGCTCAAGGATCTCGCCTTCAACCTGTCGGGCGGCCAGCAGCAGCGCCTGTGCATTGCACGCGCGCTGGCGACCGAGCCGGAGATCCTGTTGTTCGACGAACCGACCTCTGCTCTGGATCCCATCGCGACCGCCAGCATCGAAGAACTGATCGCCGACCTGAAGGGCAAGCTCACGATCCTCATCGTCACCCACAACATGCAGCAGGCCGCGCGGGTCTCCGATTACACGGCCTACATGTACCTGGGCGAAGTGATCGAGTTCGACGCGACGGACACGATCTTCATCAAGCCGAAGAACAAGGCGACCGAGGACTACATCACCGGCCGCTTCGGCTAGCAGTCGGCACGGATTCGCGCCGGTCGCCGGCTCCCCGCGGGCGGCGGGGCGGCACGCCGGCAGCTTGCCCCGCATCATGTCGACTTCGGTGCACGATGCATCCAATGCGGTGCTTGCCACCGCGTGCCGCGGCGCTACCCTCGTTTGACCCGCCCTCACCGGGGAGCGTAAAATCCCGTTGATTTGGTGAATGGTGGGCATGCGCGCGAAGCTTGTCGCAGGAAACTGGAAGATGCATGGCAGCCTCGCC
>CAZNBS010000078.1:0-8725 GCA_964570955.1 uncultured Burkholderiales bacterium
ATCAGCTTGCCCTGGTAGAACTGCAGGTCGGATGCGTTGCCATCGATGCGCTGCTTCGCGATCAGGGCGGCACGGGCCATCTGCCAGCCGCCCGCGACGGTGCCCCACAGTTTCAGATAGGGCACCGCGCCGGCGGAGGCAGCCTTGATGTTGTAGGGGTAGGTCTGCAGCAGCCAGTCGGTTGCCTCGTTCAGCGCCGCCACCCCCTCGGAGAGCGCGCGCCGGATCACCATCAACACCGGATCGGTGGCACCGGCCAGTTCCTTGTCGAACGCCAACATCTGCGCGATCAGGGCCTTCGCCGTCATGCCTTTTTCCGCAGCCACCTTGCGGCCGATCAGATCGTTGGCTTGAATCCCGGTGGTGCCTTCGTAGATCGGCGTGATGCGCGCGTCGCGCAGGTGCTGTGCGGCGCCCGTTTCCTCGACGAAGCCCATCCCGCCATGAACCTGCACGCCGGTAGAGGCGATCTCGACCGACAGTTCGGTGCACCAGCCCTTCACCACCGGTGTGAGCAGGTCGAACACCGCCTGCTGCCTGAGCCGCTCCTCGCGTTCCGGGTGGTGATGCGCCACGTCCAGCGCCGTACAGGCGGCTGCACCCAGTGCGCGCATGGCCTCGACCTGCGCCTTCATGCTCATCAGCATGCGGCGCACGTCCGGATGGTGCAGGATCGTCACACGCTCGCCTCCCCGCACGCCCGCCTCCCGGCCCTGCACACGCTCCTGCGCGTAGCGGCGCGCGCGCTGGTAGGCCCGCTCGGCGATGGCAATGCCCTCGATGCCGACTTCGAGCCGGGCGAAGTTCATCATCGTGAACATATACTCGAGACCGCGGTTCTCCTCGCCGACCAGGAAGCCGATCGCCCCATCTTTGTCCCCGTAGGCCATCACGCAGGTCGGACTGGCGTGGATACCGAGTTTGTGCTCGATCGAGACGCAACGCACGTCGTTGCGTGCACCCAGACTGCCATCGGCGTTGACGAGGAACTTCGGCACCACGAACAGCGAGATGCCCTTCACGCCCTCGGGCGCGTCCGGGGTGCGCGCAAGCACCAGGTGGATGATGTTGTCGGCGAAGTCGTGTTCGCCGTAGGTGATGAAGATCTTGGTCCCGTGGATGCGGTAGCGGTCACCCTCCGGGATGGCGCGCGCACGCACGGCCGACAGGTCCGAACCGGCCTGCGGCTCGGTCAGGTTCATCGTGCCGGTCCATTCGCCCGAGATCAGTTTCTCGAGGTAAGCACTCTTCTGGCTCTCGGACCCATGGCGCAGGATCGCGTTCACCGCGCCGGTGGTGAGCATCGGACAGAGACAGAAGCTCATGTTGGCGCCGTTCCAGATCTCGGACACCATGCCCGACAGCAGGTGCGGCAGGCCCTGTCCGCCGAACTCCGGCTCCCCGCCCAGTGCCGGCCAGCCTGCTTCGCGGAACTGGCGGTAGGCGTCCTTGAAGCCCGGCGGAGTGGTCACCACGCCATCGCTCAGTTTCGCGCCCTCGCGGTCACCGGGCGCGTTCAGCGGCGAAAGCACGCCGCTCGCGAAGTTGCCGGCTTCATCCAGCACCGCATCCACGAGGTCGGGGGTCACTTCCTCGCAGCCGGGGAGGCGGCCGACGATCTCCAGCCCGCCCAGCTCCTTGATGACGAACTGCATGTCCCGCAACGGGGCAACGTATTCCGACATTGCTATCGTCTCCTGCGTGAGGCTCGACGAGACTGCAGCGGGCTCAGAGCTGCGCGGTGAGTTCGGGCACGATCTGGAACAGATCGCCGACCAGCCCGTAGTCGGCAATGGAGAAGATGGGCGCTTCGGCGTCCTTGTTGATCGCCACGATCACCTTGCTGTCCTTCATCCCCGCCAGATGCTGGATCGCACCGGAGATGCCGACCGCGATGTACAGTTCGGGCGCCACCACCTTGCCCGTCTGCCCGACCTGGTAGTCGTTGGGGACGAATCCCGAATCCACGGCGGCGCGCGATGCACCGACCGCGGCGCCAAGCTTGTCGGCGAGTGCCTCGAGGAGGGCGAAGTTCTCGCCGCTGCCCATGCCGCGACCGCCGGACACGATGATGCGCGCCGCGGTCAGTTCGGGACGAGCCGACTTGGTCAGCTCCTGTCCCACCAGCTTCGACAGAGCCGGATCGGACGCCGGCGTTGCCGCTTCGACGGTTGCGCTGCCGCCATCGGCCGCAGCTGCATCGAAACCGGTGGTGCGCACCGTGATCACCTTGACTGCATCGGACGATTGCACCGTCGCCAGCGCATTGCCCGCGTAGATCGGCCGCACGAAGGTGTCAGGTGCCACCACCGCCACGATGTCGGAGATCTGTGCCACGTCGAGCAATGCGGCCACGCGCGGCATGAAGTTCTTGCCCGTGGTGGTGGCCGGTGCGAGGATATGCGAGTAACCGGCCGCAAGCGTCACCACCAGGGCGGAGAGGTTCTCCGCCAGCGGATGCGCGTACTGCGCATCGTCCACTACGCACACCTTCTCCACGCCTGCAATGCGCGATGCCGCCTCGGCGACCGGCGCGCAGCCGCTGCCCGCGACCAGCACGTGGATCGCGCCGCCGATCTCCTGTGCAGCCGCAACGGTATTGAGGGTCGCGCCCTTCAGGCCGGAATTGTCGTGTTCGGCAATGACCAGGATCGGCATCTTCAGATCACCTTCGCTTCGTTCTTCAGCTTCGCCACCAACTCGGCGACATCCTTCACCATCACCCCACCCTTGCGCTTGGGCGGCTCCTCGACCTTCAGGGTCTTCAAGCGAGGAGTAACGTCGACGTCGAGGTCCTCGGGTCTGCTCACCTCGAGCGGCTTCTTCTTCGCCTTCATGATGTTCGGCAGCGTGACATAGCGCGGCTCGTTGAGTCGCAGATCCGTGGTCACCACCGCGGGCAGTTTGATCGAGACCGTCTCGAGACCGCCGTCGATCTCGCGCGTGACCTGCGCGCTGCCGTCGGCGATCTCGACTTTCGATGCGAACGTGGCCTGTGCCCACCCGAGCAGCGCCGCTAGCATCTGTCCGGTCTGGTTCGAGTCGTCGTCGATGGCCTGCTTGCCGAGGATGAGGAGTTGGGGCGATTCCTTCTGCACGATCGCCTTGAGGATCTTGGCCACCGCCAGCGGCTGCACCTCGGCTGCGGTTTCGACCAGGATCGCGCGGTCGGCTCCGATCGCGAGCGCGGTGCGCAGCGTCTCCTGCGCCTGCGGCGACCCGATCGACACGGCCACGATTTCCGTGACCACACCCGCTTCTTTCAGGCGCACCGCCTCTTCGCAGGCAATCTCGTCGAACGGATTCATCGACATCTTGACGTTGGCGGTCTCCACGCCGGAGCCGTCTGCCTTCACGCGCACCTTGACGTTGTAGTCCACCACGCGCTTGACGGGAACGAGTACTTTCATAAGTCGGCCACTCAGAGGGAATGCCGCGATTTTACCGTAAGCGCAGCCGCATCCCGCTGCCCACTGGATGACGTGGCGCCGCCAGCGCCGGGAACCTTTAGCGGATCGGGCGGTTCCCACCCGGTGGATCGCGCGCCATCCGAGCGGCGCCCGACACAGTCGAGACACATCGAAGGGAGGACACTCGCATGACCTGGCATTTCGCCCGTTCCCACCGCATCGCCGTCACTGTGCTCGCACTCGCCGCGTTGGCCGTGGCCGGTCGCGCCGCAGCGCAGGAGATGGTCAGCATCCACGGCAGCACCGTGAACATGCGCGCTGGTCCGGGAACGGACTCGGAAGTGCTGTGGGAATTGCAGCGCGGCTACCCGCTCCAGGTGGTCGGGCGCCAGGGCGACTGGCTGGAGGTGCGCGACTTCGAGGATGATCGCGGCTGGGTCGCGCGCTCGCTGGTGAGCCGCATTCCGCACATGATCGTCAAGGTGGATCGTGCCAACATCCGCAGCGGTCCCGGACCGCGCTACCGCGTCATCGGTCACGTGGAGTACGGTGAACTGCTGCGCACGCTCGAGCGGCGCGCGGACTGGGTACGGGTGCGCCGCAGCGCGGGCGAGATCGGGTGGATCGCACGCAGTCTGCTGTGGGGATGGTAGGGTGAAAGCGTGGGCCGCGCCGGCTGGTGGGCGCTGACGGGGCGCCCGCACGCCGGCGGCGCGGCGCGACGCTCGTGTGCCCACCCGCCGACGCTCACCCGCGGTCCAGATCCCGGGCCTGGTCGCGCAGCACGTTCTTCTGGATCTTGCCGGTCGAGGTCTTCGGGAGCGGTCCGAACAGCACGGCCCTCGGACACTTGTAGTGTGCGAGGCGCTCGCGGCAGTAGGCGATCAGATCCGCTGCCGCGAGCGGCCGTGCGTTGTCCTTGAGCGTGACGAATGCGCACGGCGTCTCGCCCCACTTCTCGTCGGGGCGCGCCACCACGGCCGCCTCCAGCACGTCCGGATGGCTGTACAGCACGTCCTCGACTTCGATGGTCGAGATGTTCTCTCCGCCGGAAATGATGATGTCCTTCGAACGATCCCTGATCTTCGCGTACCCGTCGGGATCGACGACCGCCAGGTCTCCGGTGTGGTACCAGCCGCCGCTGAACGCCTCCTCCGTGGCTTTCGGGTTCTTCAGGTAACCCTTCATGGTGATGTTGCCGCGGAACAGGATCTCGCCCATGGTCTTCCCATCCGCGGGCACCGGCACCAGCGTCTCGGGATCCGCGACGATCATCGCCTCCTGCAGCTCGTAACTCACGCCCTGCCGGCCATTGCGCGCGGCGCGCTCCGGCACTGAGAGTGCATCCCATTCGGGGTGCTTGGCACACACGCTGGCTGGCCCGTACACCTCGGTCAGCCCATACACGTGCGTCAGATCGAAACCCATCCGCTCCATGCCCTCGATCACCGCTTGCGGCGGCGCGGCTCCGGCGATCATCCCGTGCACGCGGTGGCCGATGCCGACGCGCAGGTCGGCCGGCGCGTTGATCAGCATGTTGTGCACGACCGGGGCCCCGCAGAAATGGGTGACGCCGTGTGCACGGATCAGGTCGAATACTGCGCGCGCTTCGACCCGGCGCAGGCAGACGTTGGTGCCGGCGACCAGTGCCATGGTCCACGGAAAGCACCAGCCGTTGCAGTGGAACATGGGCAAGGTCCACAGGTAGACGGGGAAATGCGGCATCGCCCAGGTCACGACGTTGTTCACCGCGTTGAGGTAGGCGCCGCGGTGGTGCAGGACGACTCCCTTGGGGTTGCCCGTGGTTCCCGATGTGTAGTTGAGCGCGATGGCATCCCACTCGTCGGGGGGCAGGCTCCACTCGAACCGGGGGTCGCCGCTGGCGAGAAAGTCCTCGTAGCCGGCCTCGCCCAGCCGCTCGCCCGCGCCTCCTAGCGGGTCGTCGATGTCGATGACCAGCGGCCGCCTGCCGACCATCTGCAGCGCACGGCCGACCGTGTCGGACAGTTCACGGTCGGCGATCAGCACTTTCGCCTCCCCATGCTCGAGCATGAAGGCGACCGCTGCAGCATCCAGCCGCGTGTTGAGCGCATTCAGTACCGCGCCGAGCATGGGCACCGCGAAGTGCGCCTCGAACATCGCGGGAATGTTCGGTGCCATCACGGCCACCGTGTCGTAGCGTCCGACGCCGTGGCGCGCGAGGGCGGAGGCGAGGCGGCGGCAGCGACGATAGGTCTCGGACCAGGTGGTGCGGTGGTCGCCGTGTACGACCGCCAGACGGTCGGGATAAACGGCCGCCGTGCGCCGGAGGAAGGACAGCGGCGACAAGGGGACGTAGTTCGCCGGATTCCTGTCCAGGCCAAGCGCGAAGGGATTGGCGGACATGTTGGGAGTTCTCCTGAGCGTGGCACCCGCGCTTTCCGCCCGGTGAACGGGAATGCATGGGCGTTCTTCTTGCTTTGAGGGGGCAGACGGCCCGAGGGCCCAGATGATACTCGATGGCGTGTCTCGACGGGACCAGCGTTCCCCCTCGCGCCATTCCCGAACCGATTGATTTCTGCCCGTTTTCACCTGGAATGGAGAAAGTGCTCGCGGTCGGTGCCGCAACCACGCGGTTGCACGCCCTGAAAGCCGTACCAGAACAAGCCGTCCCGCCCCAGGCGAGTCAGCCGACCTCGGGCAACGCCATGTGTCCGGTGTTGTGCCTGGAGATGGTGGACTTCTCGCGCAGGCCGGTCGCGGACCAGCTGGTGCTGCGCGAGCGCTTCAACGGCCGGTTGGCGCGCGCACTGGAACAGGTACCCCTCCTCGATCGGATGGTGCTCGAGACGGGCGAGGGCGTCGCCATCACGTTCCTCGGAGGTCCGGAAGCGGCGCTCCACGTGGCCCTGCGTTTCGCCCACTCGCTGCAGCCGGCCTCCGGATCCTCCGATCCTCTGCAGGTGCGCGCCGGCATCAACCTCGGGCCCGTACGACTGACCCGGGACGCGAGCGGTCATCCGCTCGTCCTGGGAGACGGGATCAACGTGGCGCAGCGGCTGCTGGGATTCGCCGCGCCAGGGCAGTTCCTGGCATCGCGCGCCTATCACGAGGCGCTGTGCCAGCGCTTTCCGGGGCACAAGGGTCTGTTCCTCTACCAGGGCTCGCGCACCGACACGCACGTGCGCGAGCACGAGGTCTACGAACTCGATGCACAGGCGATGCCGCCCGGCGAAGTACCGCCCCCCGCGAGCGAGCAACCGCCGCGCACGCCCGCCTCGTCGACCTCCGCACGGGTGCGCTCGAGCACTCGCCGGCGCCTCGCCGTCGCGGGCGCCGCGATCTCGGCGGCTCTGCTGTTCGCCGCCGTGCTCGACCGTGTGCTGCCCGACCGCAGCGAGCACGCGGCCGGCACACGCGACCGGGCGGTGGCACAGCGGACACCGCTCGAGCGGCCGCTGATCCTGCGTCAGAAGACCCTGCTGCCCACGCCGGCTGCCGTACGCCCGGAGAACTCCGCGGCCGCTGAAGCACCCGACGCGATCGACGTGGCCGAGGCGGCGGCACAATCGCAGACGCGCGCCGAACCCGGACCTGCCGCCAGTCCGGTGACGCAGCCGCCGGCGGTGCACCGCGCACCGCCTCGCGCTTCAGCCGCACCGCGCGCCGCCCCGAAGGCGCGCCCCTCTGCACGCGAGGTCGATGAGCCGAGGTCTGCGGCCTCCCCCACACTGGTGGCGCCGGCCCCTGCCGTCGTTGCCGCCGCACCGCCGGGACAGGTCGTCGCGCGATCCGAACCGGTCGGGCAGGAGGCGGCCAACGATGCCTGGAGGATGTTGCCCACCCACTCCGTGCCGCCGCAGGCGAGCCCGAAGAAAACGCCCACGGCGCTCGTGCTGCTCGCCGTGTCCCCGTGGGGCGAGGTATTCGTCGACGGCAAGTCGATGGGTGTGAGCCCCCCGCTCACGGAACTCGAATTGCCGCAAGGCAAACACCGAATCGTGGTGCGCAATTCCGACTTCAAGCCCTACGACGAGGAAATCGAGCTGGGTTCGAACCAGACCATTCGCATCAAGCACAAGTTCGTTCGACGCTAGGACCGCCATGCTTCGCCTGATTCTCGTACTCATTTTCGTCTGCCTCGGCGGCTGCGGCACGACCATCGTGCAGGAGTTCCCGCTCGCGAAGTTCAAGGCCGAGGCCGCCCTGGACCGCGGAATACGGGAGTACGACAACAGCGAATACCGGGTCGCGGCGCGCACGATCCAGGGCGCGCTCGATGCGGGTCTGACCACGCGCTCGCAGGGGCGCGCGCACAAGTACCTGGCCTTCATCCACTGCGTCGCGGGCGAGCAGGCCGCCTGCCGCAACCAGTTCCGCCTGGCGTTCAAGGCCGACCCCCGCCTGGAGCTCGCGCCGGAGGAAAGCGGCCATCCGATGTGGGATCCGGTGTTCCGCAGCGTGAGAATGGAGATGGCGAAGAAGTGAACGCCCCCGTGCAGACCGGGCAAGTCGTCCAGCAGCTGGGACGCTACGAACTGCTCTCCGAACTGGGCCAGGGTGCGATGGGAGTGGTGTACCGCGCGCGCGATCCGGTGCTCGAGCGCGTGGTCGCGATCAAGACCATCAACCTCACCCTGCCCAAGGACGAACTGCCCGAATACGAGGGTCGCTTCTATCAGGAGGCGCGCGCAGCAGGCGGCCTCAATCACCCCAACATCGTCACGATCTACGACATCGGCAAGAGCGACAAGGTCGCCTACATGGCGATGGAGCTGCTCGAGGGCGAGGAACTGCGTTCGATCCTCGCGCACCGCGAGCCGCTGCCGGTGCTGCTCGCACTCGACATCGGCATCCAGGTGGCCGAGGCCCTCGCTTATGCGCACGAGCGGCAGGTCGTGCATCGCGACATCAAGCCGGCCAACATCATGATCGTGCGCGACGGCCTGGTGAAGATCACCGATTTCGGGATCGCGCGCATGCGCACGAACGAAGTGAAGACGATGACCGGCATGATCCTGGGTTCGCCCAAGTACATGGCTCCGGAACAGGTCGTGGGCAAGCGCGTGGATCACCGCGCCGACATCTTCTCGCTGGGGGTCGTGCTCTACGAAATGCTCAGCGGCGAAGCGCCTTTCGTGGCGGACAGCGTGCACGGCATCCTCTATCAGGTCCTCAATCACACGCCCTCTGCGCCGAGCGCAAAGAACCCGCAGTCGCCTCCGCTGCTCGATCTGATCGTGGCAAAGGCGCTGGCGAAGAATCTGGACCAGCGCTACGACAACGCCAAGGATCTCGCCCAGGATCTGCGTCAGTGCAAGGACATGCTGGCGGTG
>CAZNBS010000078.1:8735-19240 GCA_964570955.1 uncultured Burkholderiales bacterium
CTGCCCACGCGTCGGCGGCTGCCCCGCGCCTGGCCGTACCCGGAGCCGGCGAACGCACCGGCGGCTTGGGGCTGTCCAATACCTTCGATTCCCACGAAGCGACGCTGCGACTGGCGGCGCTGTCGGGCGCCGAACCGGACGCCGCGCAGCGACCGGAGCAGCAGGCGCTGCCCTCGCAGGCGCCCGCGCCGCGCGCCGGAGCCGACCGCGCAGGACGCGAGACGCTCTATCTGTGGCTGGCGAGTGCGCTCGCGGTGGTGGCTGCCGCCGCCCTGTTGCTGGCGCGCTGACCCGATCGTTCAGCGCTCCGACGCGCGCGCCACCGCTTCCTCGACGCGCTCCACGCCGATCGTCTCCATCCCCTCGACGGGGCTCTTCGGTTCGTTCGCACGCGCGATCAGCGCGCGCGTGAAGCCGAGCTTGGCCGCCTCGCGCAGGCGCTCCTGGCCGCGCTGCACCGGACGTACCTCGCCGGCCAGTCCGACCTCGCCGAACACCACCAGGCCCGCCGGCAGCGGACGATTACGCAGCGAGGATACGATCGCCAGCAGGATGGCCAGATCCGCCGCAGGCTCGTCGATCTTCACCCCGCCTACCGCGTTCACGAACACGTCCTGGTCGAATGCCGCCACGCCGGCGTGACGATGCAGCACGGCCAGCAGCATTGCCAGGCGGTTCTGCTCGAGTCCGACGCTGAGGCGACGGGGGTTGGGCGCGTGCGCGTCGTCGACCAGCGCCTGGATCTCCACCAGAAGCGGCCGAGTGCCTTCCTGCGTGACGAGCACGCACGAGCCCGGCACCTCGCTGCCGTGACGCGAGAGGAATAGTGCGGACGGATTGTTCACGCCGCGCAGTCCGCGGTCGGTCATGGCGAACACACCCAGTTCGTTGACCGCACCGAAGCGGTTCTTGATGGCACGCACCAGGCGGAAGCTGGAGTGCGTATCGCCTTCGAAGTAGAGGACGCTGTCGACGATGTGCTCGAGCACGCGCGGGCCCGCGATCGCCCCCTCCTTGGTGACGTGGCCGACCAGCAGCACGCCCACGCCGGCTGCCTTGGCGAAGCGGGTGAGTTGCGCGGCGCACTCGCGCACCTGGGCCACGCTGCCCGGCGCCGACTGCAGTGCTTCCGAATACACGGTCTGGATCGAATCGATCACCACCACGTCCGGGCGTTCGTTGGCCAGGGCGGCCAGCACGCGTTCAAGCTGGATCTCTGCGAGCACGCGCACCCCTGCACTCTGCAATTCGAGGCGGCGCGCGCGCAGTGCGACCTGCTGGACCGACTCCTCGCCGCTCACGTACAGCGTGCGGCAGGCGGAGGAGAGCCGGGCGAGCGCCTGCAGCAGGAGCGTGGACTTTCCGATCCCGGGATCGCCGCCCAAGAGCACGACCGCACCGGGCACGAGGCCGCCGCCCAGGACGCGATCGAGCTCGCCGATCCCGGTTTCGCGGCGCGGCGACTCGGCCGCCTCGACCTCGTTCAGCGCCTGTACCGCACTGCCCTGAGCGAGTCCCTGGTAGCGCGGCGGCGTCCGTTCAGCCACCGTCTCCACCAGCGTATTCCAGGCGCTGCACTGCGGACACTGCCCTTGCCACTTGGGCGCCTGGCCGCCGCACTCGGTACACGTATACAGGCTCCTGGCCCTGGCCATCACTCGATTTCCTGAACCGGCACGCGCGGCGCGAGCGCGCACAGCAGTTGATAGGGGATCGTGCCGGCGGCGCGCGCGATCTCCTCGACCGGCAGCCCCTCTCCCCACAGCACGACCGGCGTACCGACCGCGGCATCGGCGACCTCGCTCACATCCACGCACAGCATGTCCATCGACACGCGGCCGATCAGCGGGGCGCGCCGACCGCCCACCAGCACCGGGGTGCCCGACGGGACATGCCGCGGGTATCCGTCCGCGTACCCGCAGGCGACCACTGCCATGCGCATCGGCCGGTCGGCGGTGTAGGTACCGCCGTATCCCACGCGTTCGCCGCGGGCGAGGTCGCGTACCGCGATGAGCCGGCTCTCGAGCGTCAGGGCCGGGCGCAAGCCGATCTGCGCAGCATCGCGATCCGGCAGGGGTGAGGCCCCGTAGAGCATGAGTCCGATGCGCACCCACCCTCGCGCAAGCGCCGGGTGCCGCAGCAGCGCTGCCGAGTTCGCCAGCGACACCGGCAGATCCAGCCCCTGGGCCGCGGCCGCGAAGCGCTGCCATTGCCAGTCGGTGCCCAACTCGTCGTCGGCATTGGCGAAGTGGGTCATCAGCGTGATGTCGCCGACCTGCCGCGCGCCGCGCAGGCGTGACAGCAGGGCGGGTAGCTGCGCCGGATCGAAGCCGAGCCGGTTCATTCCGCTGTTGAGCTTGAGGAACACCGAAACGCGCTCGACGTCGGAAGTGCCCAGCAGCATCTGCATCTGCTCTTCGCAGTGCATCACCACGCTCAGGCCTTCACGGCCGATGATCGGCAACTCGGCAGCGTCGAAGAAGCCCTCGAGCAGGAGCACAGGCTGGTTGAACCCGGCATTGCGCAGACACACCGCGGCAGCCAGGTCGAGCACCGCGAATCCGTCGGCGCCGGCGAGCGCGCGCGCCGCGCGCAGCAGGCCGTGGCCGTAGGCGTTGGCCTTGATCACCGCCATCAGGCGGGCGGCCGGCGCGAGCCGGCGCGCGAGTGCAAGGTTCTCGCGCAGGGAGGCAGGACGGATGGTGGCGCGGATCGGGCGCGTCATGGCGAGCACAGGAAAGGAGATTCAGGCAAGCGCGAGAGTGTGCCAATGGGACCGGCGCCGCGCAAATGTTCCGCCACGCCGGCCGTGTCCGGACCTCGGTGCGCGCGTGCTTCGTGGTATAAAAGCGCGCCCTTGCCGCTCGCCTCCCTTCGACAGGGGCGTGCGGCACCCGCCCCCGTTCCATGAATCGCGGCTTCTACATCATCCTTGCGGCCCAGTTCTTCTCGGCACTGGCCGACAACGCGCTGCTGTTCGCAGCCATCGCGATGCTCAAGACACTGGCGCCGGAGTGCGCACGCGCCTCCGGCGAGTGCTGGCAGACGCCGGTCCTTCAGCAGTTCTTCGTCTTCGCCTACATCGTCCTGGCGCCCTTCGTCGGGCCGTTCGCCGACGCGCTCCCGAAGGGACGCGTGATGTTCATCAGCAACACCGTCAAGCTGATCGGTTGCCTGTGCATGCTGCTCGGCCTGCACCCGCTGTTCGCCTACGGCGTGGTGGGCATCGGGGCGGCTATGTACTCGCCCGCTAAGTACGGCATCCTCACCGAGACCCTCCCGCCGGACAAGCTGGTGGTGGCCAACGGCTGGATGGAGGGGCTGACCGTTTCCGCGATCATCCTGGGCGCAGTCCTCGGGGGATTCATGCTCGGCCCGGTGTTCGCGCCGGTGGTCATGGCGCAGCTTCCCGGCGCGCTGGAAACGGCAGGCCTGGCACCGCTGGTGGCGATCGGGGCGATCCTGCTCCTGTACCTGCTGGCCGCCGTCATCAACCTGTACATCCCGCGCGTGGCGATCGATCACGCGCTGCCGCGCAAGACGCTGCCCTACATCCTGCACGACTTCGGACACAGCTTCCGCCTGCTGTGGCGCGATCCCCTGGGGCAGGTGTCGCTGGCGGTGACCACGCTGTTCTGGGGCGCCGGCGCGACGCTGCGGCTGATCATCCTGCCGTGGGCCGCGCTGGCGCTCAAGTTCGACACCGAACGCGCTACGCAACTGACCGCCGTGGTCGCGGTAGGGATCGCCATCGGCTCGGTGCTGGCCGCGCGCTTCGTCGCGCTCCATCGCGCAGTGCGGGTGCTGCCCGTGGGCATCGTGATGGGTTTGTGCGTGATCGCGATGGTCTTCGTGCGGAGCTGGCAGCCCGCGGTCGTGATTCTGGTCCTGATCGGCGTGCTGGGCGGCTTCTTCGTCGTGCCGATGAATGCGCTGCTGCAGCATCGCGGTCACCTGCTGATGGGCGCGGGACACTCCATCGCGGTGCAGAACTTCAACGAAAATCTCAGCATCCTCGTGCTGCTCGGCGCCTACACGCTGATGATCGAGGCAAACCTGTCGATCGAGACGATCACGGTGCTGTTCGGACTGCTGCTCTCGTCGGTGATGTATGTGCTGTGGCGCCGCCACGGTCACGACCAGGACGCCGGCGAAACGTGAGGCCGTGACGCGGTCGGCCGTTCACAGAATCACCGGCCGGTCCGGCATTTCGTTGACATCGTCCGGCCGCCGCGGAAAGTGACGACGGAGCGCCTCGCTGATCTCCTCCACGCCCTGCAGGATCGCGCGCTCGAACTCGCCGGCGCGGAACAGCACCTCCATGCGACGCGCGATCGCCTCCCAGCCCTCCGGACCCACGTGCACGTGGATGCCGCGGTCGCCGACGATCTCGAAATCCTTGTCCGCGAGCAGCACGTAGATCAGCACGCCGTTGTTCTCGGCCGTGTCCCACACTCGCAGGTCGGAGAACACCTGCAACGCCCGCTCGCGCGCGCTGAGTCCCCGCAGCAGTTCCGCGGGGTCCAGCGCGGCCTCCACCGCCAAGCGCAGCTCGCCCCGATGGGTGGCTTCGCTCGCCTCGATCGCCCGCTGTGCACGCTCCAGTGCAAGCTCCGGCAGGACGCGCGCCACCGCGCCGCGGCTGGTGACCAGATGGGCGAACCAGCGCCGAAGGTTCATGCCCTTCACCACCGCCCCGAGGCCCCGCCGCCCCCGAATCCGCCGCCTCCGCCGCTCCAGCCGCCGCCACCGCTCCAGCCACCTCCGCCCAGGCCACCTCCGCCGAAACCTCCCGGCGGCCGCCACCCGCCGCGAGTCGCCCGCCCCGCGCGACCCGTCGTTCCGCCCAGCAGCGTGAAGAAGAAGCCGACGAGGGCCGCGATGGCGGCGAAGAGCACGGAGGCCGCGATCATCCATGCGATGGCGCCTGCGGCAGCGCCGATCGCCGCGGCCGCAGGCAGGCGGCCGATGATCGCGCGCAGAATTGCGCCGATCACGAACACGAGAACGATGAAGAGCACGAACAGCGACTGCAGATCGGGCCTGCGACTATCCGGGGCCGGTGCGGCGCTGGGCTCGGGAAGCGGTTCCCCGTCGACGACACGGATCATGGCGTCGACGCCCGCCTCGACGCCGCCGGCGAAGTCGCCGCGCTTGAAGTGCGGCACCACGATGTCTTCGACGATGCGGTTCGTGATCAGGTCCGACAGGGCGCCCTCGAGCCCGTACCCAACCTCGATGCGCAGCGCGCGGTCCTGCATCGCCACCAGCAACAAAGCGCCGTCGTCCACCCCCTTGCGCCCGAGCTTCCACTGCTCGGCCACCCGCATCGAATACTGCTCGATGCTCTCGGGCTCGGTCGTGGGGACGAGCAGCACGGCGATCTGGCTGCCCTTGCGCGCTTCGAACTCGGCCAGTCGCCGCTCGAGCGCCTCACGCTGCGGCGGGGCGAGGGTGCCAGTCAGGTCGGTGACGCGCGCTTGCAGCGTCGGGACGGCCTGCTGCGCAATCGCGGTCAGGCACGCGAGCAACAGCAACCACAGCCAATGCCTCGGGCCCGGCGCGATGCGCATGCTACCCGCTTGCCGGCCTGCCGCTCAGGGCCGGCTCTGCGCCGGAGGGGACGAGGCGTTGCCGAAGTCCACTGCGGGCGGCCGGGAGATCTCCGCCTCATTCTCCACCGAGAAATTCTCGCGCGGCTCGTAGCTGAACACCATCGCGGTCAGATTGACGGGAAACTGCCGGATCGTGGTGTTGTACTGCTGGACGGTCTCGATGTAGCGCTTGCGCGCCACCGAGATGCGGTTCTCCGTGCCTTCGAGCTGGGCCTGCAGGTCACGGAAGTTCTGGTCGGACTTGAGCTGCGGATAGTTCTCGACCACCACGAGCAGGCGCGACAGCGCCGAGGTCAGTTCGCCCTGCGCCTGCTGGAACCGGGCGAAGGCCTGCGGATCGTTGATCAGGTCCGGCGTGGCCTGGATGCCGGTGGCGCGGGCACGCGCTTCGGTCACCTGCGTCAGCACCTCGAGCTCCTGCTGCGCGAAGCCCTTCACGGTATTGACGAGATTGGGAATCAGGTCCGCGCGGCGCTGGTATTGATTGATCACCTCGCTCCACGCCGCCTTCACTTGCTCGTCCTGTTGCTGAATGGTGTTGTACCCGCAGCCGCCCAACGTCAAGGCGGCGGCCAGCACGACCCAGGTGAGCCAGTTCTTCGTCATGTGTTCTGTCTCCGAATCCAACCGCGAAGTCAGTTGAGGGTGTCCTGCCCGGCTTTCAACTTTGCCATCAGGTCGCGCGCCATGCAAAGATCCTCCCAGGCCTTCGCCTTGTCGGGCAGATTGCGCAGCAGGTATGCCGGGTGGTAGGTCACCAGCAAGGGCGTCCCGTGGAAGAGGTGCACGCGGCCGCGCAGATCGGCGATGGAAGCATCGGTGCGCAGCAGACTCAGCGCCGCAGTCCTGCCCAGGGCGATCACCAGCCGCGGCCGGATCAATGCAATCTGTCGCTGCAGGTAGGGTTCGCACTGCGCCGCCTCCCCCGGCTCCGGGGCCCGGTTGCCGGGCGGACGGCATTTTACGACGTTGGCGATGTAGACGTCCTGGCCGCGACGCAGGCCGATGCTGGCGAGCATGTTGTCGAGCAGGCGGCCGGCCTGACCCACGAACGGCTCGCCGCGCGCGTCTTCCTCCGCGCCGGGACCCTCGCCGACGAACAGCCAGTCAGCCTGCTCGTCGCCGACGCCGAACACGCTCTGCCGGCGCCGCGCGTGCAGCGCGCACCCGCGGCAGCCCTGCACCGCGGACCTGAGCTGCATCCAGTCCATGGCTGCCACGGCAGCGCCGGGGCCGACGGCGTCGGTTGCGGCCGGCACCGCGATACGCGCTTCGGGGAATGCCGTGCCCGACGACGCGTCCGCCGCGCATGTCGTCTCGCTTTCGCAAATGCCGGGACGGCGCAGTCGCCATCGGACCAGCCCCAGTTCCCGGAGGACCAGGTCGCGTCGCGTCATCGCTCGCTGCATGGACATGTCATTCTCCGCGCGGGACGGGCGTCCCGTCCGGCGCGCCGCACGCACGTGCCATCAGGATCGCGTCCTCGCGCCCCTCCTGCGACGGATAATAACCGCGCCGCAGCGAAAGCTCCCGGAATCCCATGTGGACGTAGAGCGCGCGTGCCGCCGCGTTCGACGGGCGCACCTCCAGCAGCATCTCGCGTGCGCCGGATTGGCGTGCACGCTCGAGCATGCTTGCCAGCATGGCACGGCCGAGCCCGCGCCGCTGCCAGGCGGGCGCCACACTGAGGTTGAGCAGATGTGCCTCGCCCACGCCCAGCATCATCACGCAATACCCGATCAACACACCACGCTCCTCGAGCGCCCAGCAACTGTAGCCGGCATGCAGCGAATCGCGGAAATTGCCGAGGCTCCAGGGATGCGAGTAGATCGTGCGCTCGATCTCGATCACGGCGTCGAGATCGCCGGGGCGCATCGGACGCAGCTGCCCCGCCGCCGGTGACGGGCGGCTCATCGGTCACTGCTCGGCGCCGCCTTGCGCAGGCCCCGCTCGTCGATCGTCATGGCAACCTTGTCGCGCACGTAAAGCGGCGCCGCCTGGTCCGGCGCAATGGCGCCCCCCGCGCGAAACGACGCCGCACCCAGGTCGGCGATGTCGCGCGCGTGCGGGTAGGCACCATTCACGACGCGCGCCAGCGACTCGCCGTAGCGCGCCCGCAGCGCTGCCTCGTACACGTCGAAGGCACTGCCGCAGCCGGTCCAGCCCGTGCCCTTCACCAGCGGCGCGTCGTGGGCGTGCCACAGGCCTGGCTCGTGCACGGCGTGCCAGGCATCGCCCTCGCGCTGGTAGCACGCATGGTAGATCTCGCCGATGCGCGCATCCATCGCCACGATTGCGCGGGCGCTACCGCTGCCGTGCGCCAGCGCCGCAAGCGTGCACACCGGCATCACCGGGAGGCCGGCGCCGAACGCCAGGCCTTGCGCCACCCCGCAGGCGATGCGCACACCAGTGAACGAACCCGGGCCGGCCCCGAACGCGATCGCCTGCATGTCGCGAAGCGTCGCACCCGCCTCGCGCAGAAGGGAGTCGATCATCGGCACGATCAGTTCGGAATGTCGCTGGCCCGCGTCGTCCTCGCGCGCGAGCACGCGGCCGCCGAGCCGGAGTGCGGCGGAGCACCACTGCGTGGACGTGTCGAGCGCGAGGAAATTCAAGGTCGGGCGGGATTCGCAGCAGACAGGACGCGCTGCCTGCCGGCAGGGAAAGACCCGTCATTTTACGATCTTTCATTGCTATAATCGATCGGCGTATCGCGCAACACCCGTTACGGTCCGGCACGCACGTAGCGTCGGCCGGCCGTTCGGCGCACTTGACCACGGCACCCGTGGTCAGGACATTCGAGGGGCGTGACGACTGCGTCAGCGCTCCCGTTCCTTCGGGAGGAGACATGACGACGATCGACCGACGTGCCGCGCTCAAGCGCGGCGCCGCCCTGGCCGGGGCGGCCGCGCTGCCCTTCGGCGTTCCCACCTTGCTGCATGCGCAGTCGGACTCGATTCGCCTGGGCCACATCACGCCTCGCACCGGTTTCCTCGGGCAGGCCGGTGAGCAAGGGTATCGCGCAGCGAGGCTGGCGGTCGAGGAAGCCAACGCCGCGGGCGGCGTGCTCGGGCGGAAGATCGAGCTCATCGCCGAGGACAGCGTCAATCCCGCCACCGCGGTGAACAAGGCGCAGAAGCTCATCGAGCGGGACAAGGCGATGTGCCTGATCGGCGAGGTCAGTTCCGCCTCTGCCCTCGCGATCGCCGAGCAGGCCGCGCGCGCCCGGCTGCCGTTCTTCAACACCGGATCGAACTCCGACGCATTGCGCGGACAGAACTGCAACCGTTACCTGTTCCACATCGAAGGCAGCAATACCATGTACACGAAAACCATCGGTACATGGCAGAAAGAGAAGAACCTCATCAAGGGTGCCCGCTGGTATTTCCTCACGGCAGACTACGCCTTCGGTCATGACCTGTTCCGCGTGTCGTCGCGCTTCCTGTCCGAGAACGGCGGCGTGGTCCTGGCCAACGACATGGTGCCGACCAACACGGCCGACTACAGTTCCTACATCCTGAAGCTGCGCTCGCTCAAGCCCGACTACATCTACCTGAATCTGGCGGGCGTCGACCAGACCACCTTCCTCAAGCAGTACCGCGAGTACAACCTGCCGTTCCCGCTCACCGGGGGCGTGATGGACACGATCTCTTTCTGGGCCGCCGGTCTCGACAACCTGTCCGGCACCTGGCAGAGCCTGTGGTATCACGGCATCGACAACAAGGACGCAAGGGCCTTCGCCGCGCGCTTCTTCGACAAGTACGGACTGCCCCCCGACAATCAGGCCTGGGGGGACTACGTCGGGGTACGCATCGTGTTGCAGACCATCGCCGAGACGAAACGCACGGATGCCGCCTCCATCGTGCAGCACCTCGAGAAGGGTGCGACCTTCGACCTGCTCAAGGACCGCAAGGGCATGTTCCGCCCCTGGGACCACCAGCTGTTGCAGGAGATGTACGTCGTCCAGGTCAAGAACCGGTCCAAGTCGAAGGACAAGTGGGACATCTTCGATGTCGTCGAGTCGGTGCCGGGCCCCAAGGAGTCGCTGGAGATCATCCAGCCGACGCAGGCCGAGAACCCCTGCAAGATGGCGTAGTACACTTCGGACGGGCGCGCGGCAAGCGCCCGTCGATCGTTTCGCACTGACCCGATGACCAGCTGCCCCAGTCCGCTGCTGTTGCAGCTGTTCTCCGATCCG
Source organism: uncultured Burkholderiales bacterium (assembly GCA_964570955.1). Taxonomy (GTDB): domain Bacteria; phylum Pseudomonadota; class Gammaproteobacteria; order Burkholderiales; family SHXO01; genus SHXO01. Next base: position 18,549 of record CAZNBS010000078.1, read on the forward strand.
TCGCTGCTTCCGCTTCTGCTCGAGCAGATCGTCAACGGCCTGCTCGTCGGCTCTTTCTACATCGTCCTGTCGCTCGGCCTGTCGCTCATCTTCAGCCTGGGCGGTGTGGTGAACCTTTCGCACGGCGCCTTCTACGCGATCGGCGCGTATCTCGCCTACGAGGCGGAGAAACGGGTGGGGTTCTTCGGCGCGATGGTGGTATCGCCTGTGCTGGTCGCGCTGATCGGCGTGGCCATCGAGCGGCTGTTCCTCAAGCGGCTCTACGGAAAGGACCCGGCGCTCGGGCTGCTGTTCACCTTCGGTCTCGCGATGGTCGCCGAACAGAGTCTGCGCATGATCTGGGGCACCACCGGCCTGCCTTTCTCGATCCCAGACGTGCTGCGCGGCCAGTGGATCGTCGGCGACTTCATCTACAGCTACTACCGGCTCACGATCCTGGCGGTGAGCGTCCTGGCCGTGCTCGGATGCTGGCTGCTGCTCAACCGCACGCCGTTCGGGCTCGTGGTGCGGGCGGGTGTGCGCGATCCCGAGATGGTGCGGGCGCTGGGGATCAGCCTGAATCCCGCGCTGGCAGCCATCTTCGGGCTCGGCGTCGGACTCGCCGCCCTTGCCGGCGTCATGTCTGCACCGCTGGCAGGCGTGCAGCCGGCGATGGGCAGCGCGACGCTCGCGCCGGGGACGCAGCACACGGG
>CAZNBS010000079.1:0-19147 GCA_964570955.1 uncultured Burkholderiales bacterium
GCAGAGCTTCCCTAGGCGGCGCGGAATCCCGGCAGGCGACTGGCGGCGGGGGAACGCACATGCACCAGCGCAAGATTGCGCGCCTGCGCGTAGTCGCTGACGACCAAGGCGAACGGGACTTGCGCGCGCAGGAAGCCGGCCCACGCGAATTCCGCGGCCACATCGATGGTCTGCTCGATGCCGCCGTAATCGCGCATGTCGCCCACGAGACTGCGATACGGGTCGTCCTTCAGCTCCGACAGCGTGCGCGGGATGTTGGCAAAGGAACGGCGGCGTCCGTGCTCGTCCACGGGGAACACCCACCCCGACCGTTCCATGCTCACCCAGAAGGCGGTGCGCGCCACCCGGGACATGTCGTGTTCCAGGGTGACAAAGCAGGTCTCCACGTGTTCGTCCGCCAGTGCCCGCGCGATGTGGTGGTCGCCGATCAGGTAGACGGCCAGATCGGGCCCCAGCACGGCCGGCATCACATGCCAGGTCAGAAAGTCGCGCAGCTGCCAGTCCCGTGCCGCGCGCAGTTGTCTGCGCCGGTGTTCGACGCGCGACAGGGGGACGGTCATCTGCGTCGGCCGCAATGCGGCCACGGCGGCAGTGATTTGACTTTTCATCGCATGCTGAGAGGCTGGCTGCCAGATTAGCATGCCTGTCCGGCCGTCCCTACGGCTGGCGCGGTATGCACCGCCGGAGCGATGCCGCCTCCGTCATCGCCCTCCACCCGTCCGGGCCAAACCCTCCACCCGGCCGGGCCGACGCCGTCGCGCGCCGATCACGGCGGGGCGAACGCTCCGCGCATCGTCAAGACATCCGGGCGGGGAGCCGATATAGTTGCGCCCCCTCGACAACGAGCACACCTCGAACTCCCAGGCCGTCGCGCCATGCTTCCCACCGCTCCGTTCCGCTTCACGCTGGCGCGCTCGCGCGCCCTCCAGTGCCTGATCGTCACCGTCCTGTATGCCCTGCTCGCCTGGTTTGCTCTGCACGCGCCGATCGCTGCCAACGCCCCGCTGGCTCACGCGCTCGGGGGTACCGATCAGGCGCGCGAACTCGCCATCGCCTTCGTGCGCGTGCTGGTCTGGCCGCTCGGCGCCATTCTCGCCGTGAATCTGGGCCGCGATCTGCTCGAGGGGCTGCGCCGGCTGCGCGACGCCTCCTGATCGTTGCCGCGGCCGCACGCCGCGACCCTTGCGGCTGCCGTCCATGCCGATATACTAGGTGCTGATGCCGCATCCGGACGACCTGCCGGCGCAGTGTGCCACCCGGCCGGTGTCGGAGCGCGGTTCGGTTGCGCCTGCTGGCGCCGACGGGACAGGGGAGGAAGTCGCATGGGAGTGCAAGCGTTTGCAGGTTCCTGGCGTGCCGCGTTGACGGGTGCCGTCGCGCTGGCCGCGGTCGCGGCCGGCCCGGCCGCGGCGCAGTTCAAACCCGACGAAGTGACCACGGCACCGCCCATCGCAGCCAAGAACCGGGCGTACGTGATGGACATCGCCATCAACCACATCGCCGACGGCAAGCTGCACATCGTGGATGGCGACACGCTCGGTTACCTGGGTGTGATCGGTACCGGATTCACCGGGCAGATCGTCCTGTCCAAGGACAGGAAGGAGATCTACATCGCCACCGGGTACCTCTCCCGGGGTCAGCGCGGCGAGCGTACCGACATCGTCGAGGTGTGGGACGCGGACACGCTCGAGTTCAAGTACGAGATTCCGATTTCCGACAAGCGTGCGATGGCGTTGAACTACGAGGGACTGCTCTCGCTCTCGTCGGACGGGCGCTGGCTGTATGTGCAGAACTCGACGCCCGCCACCTCGGTCACCGTCGTCGACATGCGGGACCGCAAAATGGCGGGCGTGATCGACATGCCGGGCTGCTGGGCGATCTATCCGGCCCACTCCCATCCGAACCGCTTCGCTTCCCTGTGTGGGGACGGCACCATCGCGACGGTGACCCTCGACGATAGCGGCAATGTGGCGTCCCGTGCCAACAGCGAGAAGCTGTTCGATGCCGATGCCGATGCCTGGTTCATGCAGGGCGAGCAGGACGGCGACCGGTACTTCTTCCTGAGTTTCAAGGGCACCCTGTCTGCCGTGAACGTGGCCGGCGACACTGCCACGCTCGAGGGCAGCTGGCCGCTTGTGCGCAGCAGCGCCGACGTGAAGAAGAACTGGCGCCCCGGCGGCTATCAGGTTCTGGCCATCGCCAACGGCCGCCTGTACGTGCCGATGCACAGTGACGGGGCCGAGGGCAGCCACAAGAATCCGGCCAACGAGATCTGGGTGTTCGATGTGGCCACCAAGAAGCGCTTGGCGCGCCTGCCCGGGCACAATGCCATTTCGGTGGAAGCCTCGTCGGACGGCACCAAGCTGTACGCAATGGACGTGCACAAGATGGAACTGGTCGTGTTCGATCGGCTCGGTGCCAAGCCGCGCGTGCGCTCCACGCAGGTGGGCGAAGTAGCCCTGCAACTGGGCGCGCACTGATGGGGGCTGTGCCGCATATCGCGGACCCGGTGGCGGTGGGCGCAGCGGTCGGGGCCCTGGCCCTGATCCTGTTCGCAGCCGCCTGGCACAAGTTGAGCGAACCGGATGTTTTCGCCGGCGCCCTGCACGCCTACGAGCTCCTGCCCGCGCCGATGGTGCAGGTCACCGCCCGGCTCCTGCCGGTGCTCGAGATTCTGCTCGGCATCGCCATGCTGATACCGGCATCGCGCTCGCCCGCGCTACTCGTCACTGCCTTGCTCATGCTCGGGTACGCCTGCGCCATCGGCGTCAATCTCCTGCGTGGGCGCGCGCAGATCGATTGCGGTTGCGGCGCAGACAGCCACCCGCTGTCCTGGGCGCTGGTGGCGCGCAACGTCGTCCTCGCCGCTACCGCGCTCGCCGTCGCCGGACCTACGGTCGAGCGCGGGTTCGTGTGGCTCGATGGCGTGACGCTGACGATGGGCGTGCTCGCTTTCTACGCCCTGTATCTGATGGCCGACGAGCTGATGCGCCAGTCCAGCCGGCTGGGGCAGCTTCGGCAGCACCACGGGCATGGCGAGGGGGAGGCAGGGTGAACAGCCTGATGATCTCCAATGCCTTGCTGTGGGTGCTGATGCTCGCGGTGATCGTCGCACTGTGGGCGCTTGCACGCCAGATCGGCGTGCTGTACGAGCGCATCGCACCCATGGGTGCCCTGATCACCGATTCCGGTCCCAAGCTGGGCGAGGCAGCCCCCAAGTTCGAACTTCCGGCACTCAACGGCGCCATGGTGTCCATCGGCGGCGAGCGCGCGCGCAGCCAGCTGCTGTTCTTCCTGTCCCCGACCTGCCCGGTGTGCAAAAAGCTGCTGCCGGTGCTGAAGTCGGCCTCGACTGCCGAGCGCGACTGGCTGGACGTGGTCCTCGCGAGCGACGGCGAGGCGACCCAGCATCTGGCCTTCTACGGTGCTGCGAAACTCACCGACTTCCCCTATGTGCTGTCCGCCGATCTCGGGATGACCTATCGGGTGAGCCGCCTGCCGTACGCAGTCCTCCTGGACGAACGCGGTATCATCCGTGCGAAGGGAATGATCAATACGCGCGAGCATCTGGAAAGTCTGTTCAACGCGAAGGAACTGGGCGTCGGCTCGGTGCAGGACTACCTGCGCGAGCGTATGTCCACCCAGCCGGGCGAGACTGCCTGAGCCAACCGTCACTGCATCGGTAAGTGGGGAGGTAACCATGAAGCGGATTCAAGAGTGGATCGACCGGTTCGCGGAACGGCGCGTGCGCGATGCAGCCCAGCGCTCCAGCCGCCGCAGTACGCTTGTCAGGCTGGGCACGGTGATGGTCGGGGCGGCTGCCCTGCCCATGCTGCCGTTCGACCGATCGGGTCGGGCGCAGGCAGCCTCTCCGGCCGGCGACGACGACACCACCTGCGAGTACTGGCGCAATTGCGCCCTCGACGGGTTCCTGTGCACGTGCTGCGGTGGTAGCGTCGCCAGCTGCCCGCCGGGATCGGAGGTGTCCAAGGTCACCTGGGTCGGCACCTGCGCCAATCCGAAAGACGGCAAGAGCTATCTGGTGTCGTACAACGACTGCTGTGGCAAGGTCGCGTGCGGGCGTTGCCTGTGCAACTTCAACGAGCGCGAGCGCCCGGGTTACCGCATGGGTGTACACAACGACATCAACTGGTGCATGGCCAATACGCAGACCATGTACCACTGCACGGTCTCGGCGATCGTCGGGCAGGCCTGATCCCGGCACATCGGCCCGGGCGGGATGCCTCGCCCGGGCCGCCGCCTCTGCCCCCGGCCGATGCACGTCGTTCTCCTCCTCGCACCCCTGCTCCTGCTTGCCGCCGAGCACTGCTGGGCCGCGGGTACCTTCGAGGAGCAGGGTCATCTCGACTACGTCCTGCACTGCTCGGGCTGCCACAAGCCGGACGGACGTGGCGTGGCGAGCGGCGGCATACCTCCGGTCACCGGACAGATCGGCTACTTCCTGAATCTAGCCGAGGGACGCGCGTTCCTGATGCAGGTGTCGGGGTTGCTGAACGCGGGACTGAGCGATGAACGCGCCGCCGGCGTGACCAACTGGATGATCCGGCGGTTCGCGGGGCCATCGCTGCCGGAGACGTTCGACCCGCTCACGGCGGACGAAGCGCGCCGCTACCGGCTGGCGCGGCCCGCCGACATCAACGCAACGCGCCGGGCGATCGCCGCGAAGCTGAACGCGGCCGGTTACCGGATCGAGTGACCGGCGCCGGGCTGCCGATCCCGGTCAGCCGCATGCCCCCACTGCACCGCACGAGGTGCAGAACTCGCAGCCGTCCTTCTTGATGAGCGCGTAGTTGCCGCACTCCTTGCACTGCTTGCCCGCCAGATGCGCGTAGGAGGTGGTCTCGGGTTCGCGGTCGGTTTCCGGCACTTCGAGGACGCCCATTTCCACGACCGGATAGCCGCGTTCGTCCAGCACGCCCAGCATGGCGTAACGATGGATGATGAGTCGTGCCACGTAGGCCACGGTGGAAGGGAAGTTCTGCTGGCGGGTCTCGCCCGGCACGCGCGCCATGAAATCGCCGAGCGGCTCGGCATAGTTGAGCAGCTTGCGCAGCTTCATCCCGATCCATGCCGGGTCGATCACGCGCATGTCGAGCGACAGCAGCTTGCACAATCCGTCCAGGGCGCGCGGGAACCGTCCCGCCATCCATACCGAGTACGGCCGGCGCTGGCCGCCGGGCAATACGAGTTCCTTCAAGATCAGCACGAAGTCGTCGCCGGAACTGGGGTTGTACACGTCCACGGTCCACGACAGCGTGCCGTCCGTGCCCGTCTTCGGTTCCTTCTTCGCGAACAGCGCGTTGAGCACCGGGGAGTGGCCGTCCTCGCCCGTCAGCGAGCCCAGTTCGTCGACGCGGAAGCGCACGATGCGCGCGAACGCGGCGACCATGCTCGGCACCGGCACCGCCTTGCCGCTGGGCGGCATGGGGCAGTCGAACGCGTCGTCGCCGATGGTGCGGGCGAGCATGTCGAGTTTCATGCGCAGCCAGGCCTGATCCTGGGCACGCATGTCCATGGACAAGGTCTTCGCCACCGCGCCCAGCCCGCGCGGCTGTTCGTTGCCGTTGACCCACACCTCGAACGGGTGCGGGCCGTCGTCCTCGACATGCCCGACGAAGATCGCGAACGTGCCGAACGGCGACTCGACCATGTACGTCCAGGACGGGTTGCCAGCGGGCAGCTGTGGCCGGCCGGGCCAGCGCAGGCTGTACAGCGCCGGCGTCGGCGCCGCGTCCAGGCGCAGGCGTCGGTCGACCTCGCTGGTGTCGAGGTCGTTCGGCTGCTGGGCCTTCTGCGCGGCGGGTTCCACCGAGAGTACGCTGCCCAGCACCTTGTTCGGCCGATAGGTGGTGATCCCCTTCAGACCCGCCCGCCATGCCTCCAGGTACAGATCCTTGAAATCCTCGTAGGGGTAGTCCTCGGGGACGTTCACCGTTTTGCTGATCGCCGAATCGATGAACGGCGCGACCGCCGCCACCATGCGCATGTGGTCGAGCGCGGAGATCTGCAGCGCGGTGACGAAGGCGTCCGGCAGTTCGTCCATGTTCCCGCCCAGGTGACGGTACAGGCGCCAGGCGTGATCCTCGACGTCGTAGGTCTTGAAGCCGCCTTCGGGCATGCGCTTCTTGCGCTGGTAGGTCCAGGAGAACGGCGGTTCGATGCCGTTCGCCGCGTTGTCGGCGAAGGCGAGGGAAATGGTACCGGTAGGTGCGATGGACAGCAGGTGGCTGTTGCGCAGTCCGTGGGCGCGAATCTCGTCCTTCAGTGTCTCCGGCAGCCGTGACGCGAAGCGCGGAGGCGCCAGGTACTGCGCGGCGTCGAACAGCGGGAAAGCGCCCTTCTCGCGCGCAATCTCCACCGACGCCCAATAGGACTCGTCGCGCATGTGCCCGGCAATGCGTGCAGCCATTTCGCGCGCCGCAGCGGTGTCGTAGCGCAGACCGAGCATGATCAGCGCATCGCCCAGTCCGGTGAAACCGAGGCCGACCCTGCGCTTGTTGCGCGCTTCCTCGGCCTGTCTCGGCAGCGGCCATACGGTGGCGTCGAGCACGTTGTCGAGCATGCGGATGGCGGGGCGCACCACCTTGCCGAAGGCCTCGAAATCGAAGCGCGCCTTGGACGAGAATGGCTCGGATACGAAGGGGGCGAGGTTGATGCTCCCGAGGCAGCAGCAACCGTATGCCGGCAGCGGCTGCTCGCCGCACGGATTGGTCGATTCGATGATCTCGCAGTAGGAGAGATTGTTGTCGGTGTTGGCGCGCTCGACGAAGAACACGCCGGGCTCGGCGTGGTCGTAGGTCGCGTCCATGATCTGCTTCCACAACGCGCGCGCCTTGATGGTGCGATAGACCCATCTGCCATCGGCACGCTGCAGCAAGGGCGGCTCACCGGGTGCGCCGGAGCTTGCCGGCGGCTGCGCGTGCACCAGTTCCCAGTCGCCGTCGCTCTCCACCGCACGCATGAAGGCGTCGGTCACGGCAACGCTGACGTTGAAGTTCTTCAGGTCGCCCTGATCCTTGGCGTGGATGAAATCCTCGATGTCCGGATGGTCGCAGCGCAGGATGCCCATCTGTGCGCCACGCCGCGCCCCGGCGGATTCCACCGTCTCGCAGCTCTGGTCGAACACCCGCATGTACGACACCGGGCCGCTGGCGCTGCTGCGGGTACCGCGCACCAGCGCACCGCGGGGACGGATGGAGGAGAAGTCGTAACCGACCCCGCCACCGCGGCGCATGGTCTCTGCCGCCTCCATCAGGGCCACGTAGATGCCGGGTCGCCCGTTCACGGTCTCGGACACGGAATCCCCGACCGGCTGCACGAAGCAGTTGATCAGCGTGGCCGCCAGCTGTGTGCCGGCCGCCGAGTTGATGCGGCCGCCGGGGATGAACCCGCACTCCAGTGCTTCGAAGAACACGCTTTCCCACTTGTCCGGATCGCGTTCCACTGCGGCCAGGGCCCGGGCCACGCGCCGACGCACCTGTTCGACCGTTTGTTCTTCGTCCTTGGCGTACTTCTCCAGCAGAACGTCGGTGCTGACCGGCTGTACGGGGAGGGACAGGACGCTGTCGTTGAGCTTCATTGTTCTCTTTGCGAACGCAGGAGAGGGGGGAAGGCGTATGGTAGCCGAGGCGGTGTCGACCCGCCCCGAACAGGTGCGAAAAAAAACCCCGGAGCCTGGCGCTCCGGGGTCTTGTGGTGCAGATCGGGTCTGCGGCTTCGCTTATTCGGGCCGGATGTTCGACGCCTGCTTGCCCTTTTGGCCTTGCGTGATGTCGAAGCTGACGCGCTGTCCTTCCTTCAGCGTCTTGAAGCCCTTGCCCTGGATTGCCGAGAAGTGCGCAAACACGTCCTCGCCGCCGCCCTCAGGGGTGATGAAACCGAAACCCTTGGCGTCGTTGAACCACTTCACAGTGCCAGTTGCCATGTACAGTCCTTCAGGTGGAAAAAGCGGGCCGTGCCCGCAAACTGATGCCTGATTGCACAAAGACTGCACGCGCCGTACCGGTGATATGCATAACCTTGGTAATCAAACACAGAGGGTGCCTTATACCGACTTTCCGCCCTTCCGTCCAATGGTTTCGGTGGTGTCAAATCCCGTGTCGGAAGCGGGATTTCGGAGGCTGCGCGGCCCGGACCAAACCGTGTAGAAATCACCGCCGCTGAAAAAACTCGCCTGCCACGGATGCCGGCGCCACGCGGCCGATGTCGGCCGGTTCTGCGACAATATCTTTCTACCGGATTCGCCCTGGGTCAGCTGGGACGGACCGCCGAACGATCAGCCGGATGAGAGAACAAATGAGTGTTGCGGTAGCGAATGTGCAGAGCGCCATCGACGAGTTGCGCGCCCTGCTGGGCGAGCGCCTGTCCACCAGCACCGGAGTGCGCGACCATCACAGCAAGGACGAGTCGTGGCACATTCCGCACCGCCCCGACGCGGTTGCCTTTCCCTCCAGCACCGAGGAAGTGTCTGCAATCGTCCAGATCTGCGCCCGGCACCGTACGCCGGTGGTGCCCTACGGCACCGGCACCTCCCTGGAGGGCGCCGTCATCCCCGAGCACGGCGGAGTGGTGGTCGACCTCGCCAACATGGACAAGATCCTCACGGTCAACAGCGAGGATCTCGACGTGACGGTTCAGGCGCGGGTCACACGCAAGCAACTGAACGACTACATCCGCGATCAGGGGCTGTTCTTCCCCATCGACCCGGGGGCCGATGCATCGCTGGGCGGCATGGCGGCGACGCGTGCATCGGGCACCAATGCGGTGCGCTACGGCACGATGCGCGAGAACGTGCTCGGTCTAACGGTGGTGCTCGCCGATGGCCGCATCATCCGCACCTCGCGGCGCGCGCGCAAGTCTGCGGCCGGCTACGACCTCACCCGGTTGTTCGTGGGCAGCGAGGGCACTTTGGGGATCATCACCGAAGTCACGCTGCGCCTATACGGCCTGCCCGAGGCCATGGCGGCGGCGGTGTGCTCCTTCGAAACCCTGGAAGGCGCGGTCAACACCGTCATCCAGACCATCCAGCTCGGCGTGCCCGTCGCGCGGATCGAACTGCTCGACGATGTGCAGATGGATTCGGTGAACCGGTATTCGAAACTTGCCTACCCGGTCCAGGACACGCTGTTCATCGAGTTCCACGGCACCGAGCGCGGTGTCAAGGAGCAGGCCGAACTGGTGCAATCGATCGCATCCGAGCACGGCGGCGGCGAGTTCAAGTGGGCGACGCGGCAGGAGGAGCGCTCCCAGCTGTGGACCGCGCGCCACGACGTCACCTATGCCAACAAGGCGTTGCGTCCCGGTTGCGAGATCTGGGCGACGGACGTGTGCGTGCCCATATCGCGTCTGGCCGAGTGCATCGTCGAGACCAAGAAGGACCTGAAGGCGAGCTTTCTCATCGCCCCGCTGGTCGGTCACGTGGGCGATGGCAATTTCCACCTCGGCTTTCTGATCGACCGGAACAATCCGGCGGAACTCGAAGAAGCGGAGAGGTTGAACGAGCGCCTGGTGATGCGCGCGCTGGCGATGGACGGCACCTGCACCGGCGAGCACGGCATCGGGCTGGGCAAGATGAAGTTCCTGACCGCGGAACATGGCGAAGCGGTGAGCGTGATGCGCGCGGTGAAGAAGGCGCTGGATCCGCTCAACATCATGAACCCCGGCAAGATCTTCAGCGTGTAGCGGCGCCGCGACGCACCCGGCCGCCACCCAGCGAGGAGCGCGGGAAGGCGCTCACTCCAGCGCCTTGACGAGGACGGACGAGCCGCTGCCGAGCAGCAGCACGCTGAGCAGCCGTGCCACCTGCATCCGGGTCAGCCGGCCGTGCAGGCGATGGCCGATGGCCAGTCCGATGAATACCAGGGGGACGAGGGCGGCGAACGCCAGCCATACATCGCGCTGCAGCAGCAGGCCCGAGAGCAGGAACAGGGCGAAGCGGCTTCCCGTGCTCACGACGAACACCGCGCTCAGGGTGGCGCGCATGCGTGCGACGTCGGGAATGCGCGCCATGAAGTACATGGCGAAGATGGCACCACCCGTACCGAACATACCCCCGATGAGGCCGCCAAAGAACCCCGCAGGTAGCGACCACACCCGTCCCACGGGCGTTCGCCCTGGTCTCGGATTGAGGGTGTACAGGCCGTAGGCGAGGATGAACGCGCCCAGCACGAACAATACGGCCCGCGCGGGCAGGAACACCAGCGCGGTCACTCCCAGCCCCATGCCTGCAAGCAGTGGAGGCACGATGGCCCGCACTTCGGCGGTGTCCACCTCACGGCGCAGACGGACCCCGTTGACGAGCATGCCGACGAAGTCGAGCATGAGCATCAGCGGCACCACCATGCGGATCGGCAGTACGAGTGCCAGCAGCGGCATCGACACGAGCGCGGAGCCGAATCCGCCCACACCCAGCACGATGTACCCGAGCAGGACGATGGCGGCACAGGGAACCCAGCCCTCGAACGGCAAGGGCATCAGGGTGCAGGGCGTAGCACGGCTGGCTGCGCGGTGGGCGAGGACGCGAAACCGGTGCGCGCGGCGCGGGTCGAACTGCAAAGGAGGTGACAGGCCATGCAAACGTCCGATTCGTCGTGCAGTCCGGCCCTAGCCGGTGCAGGTTTGGTGCTGGTGTTGCTGCTCGGCGGATGCGCGACCACGCCCACGCCTCCTCCGGTGACGGTCGAGCAGGTCGTGCAGATGAGCCAAGAGGGACTCGCGACCGAGGAGATCATCAAGAAAATGGACGACTCCGACACGGTATATCGCCTGTCCGGGTCCGAACTGGCGCGACTGAAGGAACGCGGGGTGCCCGACGAGGTATTGGACTATATGCAGGACACCTTTGTCGCCTATGAGCGCAGCCGCGTGTATCGCTACTACGACCCGTGGTGGGGCCCCCCGTATGCGTACTCGTATCCCTATTGGGGCTTCTATGGCTACTATGGTCGCTACTACCCCCCGTACTACTACCCCCCGTACTACCACGGACACCCTCCCCCTCACGATGGCCACCCGCCGAAGCCGCCATCTTCCCCAGGTGGTGGTGCGAAACCGCCTACTCCCTCGTGGGGCCACCCTCCTCACAGCCCGCCGAAGCCACCTTCTTCTGCAGGCGGTGGTGGGAAATCTTCCAGCCCCTCGTGGGGCAGCGTTCGCCGGCCGCGTACACAGGTCCGCTGAAGGGAATTCGGTCAGTGATGGTGCGCGGTCCATCGGCCGCGCGCCTGCCGGAGCGTTTGCAGCACCAATTCCCCATCCAGAAGCGGCCCGAATGCACTCGCCCGCAGCTGGCCGGTGGCGACGCGCTTGATCAGATCGTCCAGCCGGACGTCGTAGCAGTTCAAGCCGAGACTGCGGCTGGTGGCACCGAAGCGCCCGGTCGCCGGGCGCGGGGGGGCGCCCTCCTCGAGGTCGATGACGAAGCGCAGCCGCCGATCCACGTGCGGTGCAAGCACCAGGGCATCGGCGCAGAACTCGAGAGCGCGCTCCACCGCGTCGACCTGCGCGGGACTCATGCGCTCCGGACCGCTGGTGGCGAGCATGCAGCCCTTGAGGAATTCCCGCTCCACGCAACTATGCCAATCCGCCGCCGGATCGAGGCGCACCCACGTGCGGGACAGGCCGGCGGATTCGGCATGGGACAGGAGCCGGCAGGCGTCGGGCCACAGGCCGGCGGGGGTCCGCGCATGGCACAGATAGTTCCACTTGAGCAACGCGGTGAGCGCGCGCAGGCTGCGCGCGATGACGGTGACGTGAGCCGCGGGACCGCCTGCCGGGTGCGTCCTCGCGCCGGGCCATGGCAGGGCGAGCCAAGACCAGGTCTGAGCGAGACGCAGCAGGCACGCCTCGACGATCGCGTGCACGTCCTCCGGTGTGTGGCTCCACAGTGTGCGCTCGCCCGCAATGTGCCGGCCGGTCACGGCCCGATAGGCCGCCCGGACCGCCGCGTCGACCGGCGCGAGGGCTGTGATCGTCGCAGGACCCGGATGACGGCTCCACTTGCGCACGTCGCTCATCAACCCGGACAGGCGCGCCAGCGACGTGACTGCATCGTCCTGCTGAAGCGCCGCCAGACGTTCCGCGACCCTGGTGTCGAGGTCGCGCGTGGACGCTTCGCCGCGTAGCGACAGGAAGGCGAACATTGTTCTTGTCGGGTTACAGGTCTCGGCCGATAGCCTAGCTCATCTGGCGCGGCGGGGGCGAGGGCCGGTTTGACGCTGTTCGCGTCCTTCGTGCATAGTCGCGCGGCAGCATGGTGTCTTCCTCCGACATCCAGGACAACACATGATCAAGGTCTCGGTCTATTACGCCAACGACGAAGGCAGCCGATTCGACATCGACTACTACTGCAATGTCCACATGCCCATGGTTCAGGCGAAATGCGGTGCCGCGCTGAAGGGCATGGACATCGATGCCGGGATCGGCGGCGGCGCACCCGGCACGGCCGCGCCCTTTGCCTGCGTGGGTCATCTGTACTTCGATAGCGTGGAGGCTTTTCAGTCGGCGTTCGGTCCGCATGCGAAGGAGATTCTGGCCGACGTTCCCAACTACACGACCGTGAAGCCGACCATGCAGATCAGCGAGGTCAGGCTGCGCAGAGGGTGAAGCAGGACGCGGCGACGCACCGCCCCGAGTCTGCATCGCAACTATTCATCGCGTTCACCTTGCTCGCCCTGCAGGGATTCGGCGGTGTGCTGGCCGTTGCGCAGCGGGTTCTGTGCGAGCAGAGGCGCTGGCTCGACCGCGAGCAGTTCCTCGAAATGCTTGCCATCGCGCAGGTGCTGCCAGGTCCGAACATCTGCAACCTCGCGCTGATGGTCGGCGACCGCTTCCTCGGCTGGCGCGGCGCGTTTGCCGCGCTGGCGGGAATGATGGCGGTGCCGCTGGCGATCGTGCTCGCCCTCACCGCCGGGTACGCGCATTTCGCGAATGTTCCCCAGGTGTCCGGCGCGCTGCGTGGAATGGGAGCCGTCTCCGCGGGCTTGATCGCCGGCACGGCGCTGAAACTGCTTCCCGGTTTGCGCAGCAGCGTGCTCGGCGTCCCTGCTGCGGCGCTGTTCTGCGTCGCGGCGTTCGTCGCCGTCGGTGTGCTGCGCTGGCCTCTGGTCTGGGTGCTGGCCGCGCTCGGCAGCCTGTCCTCGTCGCTGGCATGGGTGCGGCTGCATGCACGGCAACGCGCATCGAATCGCACGAAGGGGTAAGCGCGGATGGACCCCTGGTTTGCCCTGTTTGCGCACTTCCTGCTGCTCTCGCTTCTGGCTATCGGTGGCGCCATCACGGTCGCGCCAGACATGCATCGGGTCCTGGTCGATGGACTGGGCTTGCTCACCGACGCGCAGTTCAATGCCTCGATCGCGATCGCCCAGGCCGCCCCCGGCCCGAACGTGCTGTTCGTGGCCGTCATGGGCTACCAGGCGGCGGGGCTGGCCGGTGCAGCCGCGACCCTGTTCGGGATCATGTTGCCGTCGACGACGCTGGCCCTGGCTGCCGCGCGCTGGAGTCATGCGCGCGCGCAGTGGACCCCGGTGCGGGCTTTCAAGGCCGGCATGGCGCCCATCGTGATCGCATTGATGTTCGCCACGGCCTGGATCCTGATCGGTGCGGGTGGCAACGCACGCCTCGCCTTGCTGACGCTCGTGTCCGCGCTGCTGGTATGGCGCACGCGCCTGCATCTGCTCGTGCTCATCGGCGCCGGTGCGGCAGTGGGTGCACTCGGCTGGCTGTGAGGCACGCCGGTTTCCGACGTGGGCGGTCAGCCCTCGCAGACAGCCCTGCCGCGCCACGCGCTTGTCCGCATCGTCCCCCTGCTCGCGCTCGCGCTGAGAGGTCCTGAGCCGAGGAATGCGCCGGCAAGCTTTCTGCTTCGTCGGGGTTCCTTGCCGGATCCTTCGATGATGCACGCCGCAGCGTTGTTCCATCTGCATCGCCTACGCGGACTGTTCCGACTTCGCTGGTGGTTGCCTCCCCTTGCACTGGCGCTGGTCGTCGTGGCCCATGGCGCATGGATGCCCGTGCTCGGCCCGCACGTGCCGATGCTGGCGGGGCTGGGAGGCGACCTGCAACAGCTCGCGCCGCTCGCGTTGCGCAGCCTCTACGTTCTGGTCCCGTTGGCGTTGCTGGCGGTGCTCTGGCCGGGACGCGCGCCGCAGCTCCGCAGGCCACGGTCGGTGACGCGCGCGTCGCCGGAGGAGGTGCAGGAGCGGCTCGCCGAGGCACTGCGAAGCCAGGGGTGTGCCGTGCACGTGCGTTCCCTCGATGTAGAGGGCGCAGATCTGCTGGTCATCCGTAATGGCGAGCGCATGCTGGTGCAGTGCCGACATTGGCGGCGCCGCCAGATCGAGACCGAACCGTTGCGCGCGCTGTGCGGCCTGGTCAGCCGGGAGAAGGCAAGCGGTGCCCTGTTCCTCACGCGCGGGCGCCTCAGCGTGGAGGCGATCCGCTTTGCGCGCGATGTGCCGATCGTCCTGGTGGACGAGAGCGCACTGGAAGAGCTGCTCGCTGCGGGTCCCGATGCGCTCAGGCGTGTGGACGCCGCGCTCGGGCAGCGGGCGCTCGCCTCGAACGCGGTATGAGATGTCGCACGCCGCTCACGCGGCGTCGAACAGGGGGACGAGTGCGGACAGTCGCTCGTTGCTGCGCGCCAGCGACGCCGGAGTGATGCCCGAGCGATGGGCGGCAGTCCAGTCTGCGCCGGCGGCGTGGAGGCGCTCCGCCGCGTCGAGGTGTCCGGCCACCAGCGCGCGGTACAGCGGTGTGGCGCCCTCCTGGTCGGCGTCGTTGACCCGCGCGCCGGCCGCGAGGAGCAGGTCGATCGAGTGCACGTTGCCGGACGCGGCCGCCTGATGCAACGCGGTGGCGCCGGTACTGGTGCGTGCGTTCACCTCCGCCTGCCGGTCGAGCAGCAGTTCCACCAGGTCGGGACCGTCCTTGAATGCTGCCCAGTGCAGCGGGGTGAATCCCCGATCGTCGGCCACGTTCGGATCGGCCCCGTGCTCGATCAGCAGCGCCGCCAACGCGCGATGACCCAGCGAGCAGGCCACCGCCAGGGGACTGGAACCGCTGGGGGTGCGCCGGTACGCGCTTGCGCCCGAGGCGAGCACGCGCCGGACGGCGAGCAGGTTGCCGTCGCGAATGGCGCGTTCGAGCAGCGATTGAAGGTCGGTGGCGGTCGTGCCCGCGGCGTTGGCGACGACGTCTTTCTCGTCGCCCCAGGGATCCTCGTCGTCCTGGCCCTGGATCTCGTGCGCCAGCGTCTGCAGGAACATCAGTTCCAGCATGACGTCCATGGGAAAGCCCTGTCGCCCGCCCCGCGTGTCGTAGACCAAGTCGTTGAGGAAGGCGTCGAGCTGCTTCGTGCCCCACAGCTCCGCGATTCGCTCGAGCAGGCGGGGATGACGCTCGTCCAACTTGTGCGGGTAGCGATCCGGGTGCTTCAGGAGTGCTTTCATGAATCGGGCGTTCATAGCGGCTATATCGATCGGCCGCGAGGAAAGTTGAGTACCAGGCAGCGCGGCCGCCTTCGGCGACGGCACGGATGGCATCTGCTATCGTGCGCGCTTTCACGCTCTCGATGCGACGGTACATGCTCTTCGATCCTCCCAAGCCGCTGGAAACGGCCGTGTTCGCGCGCCTTCCGGACGAACTGAAGACGGCGGGACCGACCAACGACTGGGTGGCGGGACAGCCGTTGGGCACGCCGGCCGGGTCGCTTCTCGAAGGGCCGTCTTTCGACCGCGAGGGCAACCTGTGGTGCGTCGACTGTCCCAACGGACGCATCTTCAAGATCACGCGCGACGGCGTCTTTCACCGCATTGCCGAATACGACGGCTGGCCGAACGGACTGAAGATCCACCGCGACGGCCGCTTTTTCGTTGCCGACTACAAGAACGGCATCATGCTGCTCGATCCGGTGAACGGAAAGGTCGAGCCGTTCCTGGTGCGCTACAACGCCGAGCGCTTCATGGCGGTGAACGACCTGTTCTTCGGCGCGAACGGGGACCTGTACTTCACCGACCAGGGCATGACCGGTCAGCACGACCCGCGCGGGCGGGTCTTCCGGCTGCATCCAGACGGTCGTGTCGATCTTCTGCTCGACAACGTCCCGAGCCCGAACGGGCTGGTGTTGAACAAGGACGAGAACGCGCTGTTCGTTGCGGCCACGCGCGGCAATTGCGTGTGGCACGCGCCGTTCATGTCGCATGGCGGCGTGGGCAAGGTGGGCGTGTTCGTGCAGTTGTCGGGCGCAGGAGGTCCCGACGGACTTGCACTGGACGATGAAGGCGGCCTGATCGTCGCGCAGGTGCGCCTGGGAAGCGTGTGGACGTTCGACCGCTTCGGCGAGCCGCGCTATCGCATCCGCTCATGCGCGCAGCGCGCCACCACGAACGTCGCGTTCGGCTGGCCCGACCGCGACACGCTGTACATCACCGAATCCGAGAGCGGCACGATCCTGAGGGCGAAGCTCGACGTCGTGGGTAAGCTGATGTACTCGCACATGTAGAGGAACAGGATGCACGATTTGGTCGTACGCAATGCAAGCGTCGTCGACGGGACCGGTTGCCCGCGGCGCGTCGCCGACGTGGCCGTGGACGGGAAGCGGATCTCGGCCGTGGGCGCGGGACTCGGCGTCGGCCGGCGGGAGATCGACGCCGACGGTCTGCTCTTGACGCCCGGATGGGTGGACATCCATACGCATTACGACGGCCAGGCGACCTGGGATCCCTACCTCACCCCCTCGTCCTGGCACGGCGTCACGACCGCAGTGTTCGGCAACTGCGGGGTAGGCTTCGCGCCGGTGCGACCGGGCAGCGAGCGGTACCTGATCCAGCTGATGGAAGGCGTCGAGGATATCCCCGAAACGGTGCTGGCCGAAGGACTGGAGTTTCGCTGGGAGAGCTTTCCGCAGTATCTGGATGCGCTGGACGGGATGCCGCGCATCATGGACATCGGCGCCCAGATCCCACATGCAGCGCTGCGTTTCTATGCCATGGGCGAGCGCGGCGCGGATCACCGGTCGCTGCCGGGTGACGACGAGATCGCGCGCATGGAGGCGCTGGTGGAGGAGGCCCTGCGCGCCGGCGCGCTGGGCTTCAGCACCTCGCGCACCATCAAGCACCGGACCCGGGACGGACGCTTCACACCGAGCCTGTCGGCGTGCGAACCCGAGCTTGCCGGGATCGCGCGCGCGATGCGCCGAGCGGGGCGCGGCGTGATCGAAGTCAATTCCGACTTCGGCGACGGCGACTTCGAGATCCTGCGCGGCATCGCGGAGTTGGCGGGACGGCCGCTGACCGTGCTGCTGCTGCAGGTGAACAACGCGCCGGAGTTGTGGCGCGATACGCTGGCGCGCATCCACGCGGCGCGGCGCAGTGGACAGGAAGTCACCGGCCAGGTCGGCTCGCGGCCGATCAGCGTGAACATGGCACTGGAGGGAACCATCCATCCCTTCCTGTCGCATCCGCTGTGGCGAGAACTCGAGCCATTGCCGCCTGCACAGCGCGTGCGGCGCCTGAATGCCGACCCGTCGCTGCGTCGCCGGCTGTGGCAGGAACTGCCCGACGACGAGCACACGCGCTGGATCGCAGGCCTGCTGCCGCGCACGTTCAAGCTCGGCGACCCGATCGACTACGAGCCGCGCATGGAGGACAGCCTGGCTGCGCAGGCGCAGCGAAGCGGGCGCAATCCCTGGGAGCTGGCGTTGGAGTGGTTGCTCGAGCGCGACGGCAAACAGATCCTGTTCATCGCCTTCGAGAACTACAGCGACGGCGACCTCGGCGTGATCGGCACGCTGCTGGAGGACGACGCCACCGTGTGCGGCCTCGCCGATGCCGGCGCGCATGTCGGCTTCCTGTGCGACGCCAGCAGCGCCACCAGCATGATCAAGGACTGGACGCGCGCACACCGGCGCGGCCACCGTGCGCTCCCCTTGGAGTTCCTGGTCAAGAAGCAGACCGCCGATACCGCACGTACCTACGGCCTTCTGGATCGCGGCGTCGTCGCTCCCGGCTATCGTGCGGACTTCAATCTCATCGATTTCGATGCGCTCGGAGTAACCTGGCCGGAGATCGTGTACGACCTGCCTGCGGGCGGCCGCCGGCTGGTGCAGCGGGCGACGGGCTATCGGCACACCTTCGTCGCGGGCGTCGAGGTGATGTGCGACGGCGCACCGACCGGCGCACTGCCGGGTCGCCTCATCCGCGGCGCCACCCAACCATAGGAGCAAGGACCGAGATGCAGCCACGCAAACTGGGCGCCTCAAACATCGACATCGCGCCGCTGGTATTCGGCGGTAACGTGTTCGGCTGGACCATCGACGAAGACACTTCCTTTCGCCTCCTCGACGCCTTCGTCGAACGCGGCTTCAACTGCATCGACACCGCCGATGTCTACTCGATCTGGGTTCCCGGTCACGCGGGAGGCGAATCCGAGACCGTGCTGGGCAAGTGGCTGAAGGCGCGCGGCAACCGCAGCCAGGTTGTCATCGCCACCAAGGTCGGATGGGAGATGAGCAAGGAGAAGAAGGGCTTGAGCAAAGCCTACATCCTGCAGGCGGTCGAAGATTCGCTGCGCCGGCTGCAGACTGACTACATCGACCTGTATCAATCGCACAAGGACGATCCCGACACGGCGGTGGAGGAGACGCTCGACGCCTACGCCACGCTGGTGAAGGCAGGCAAGGTGCGCGCGATCGGGGCGTCCAACTTCGGCGCCGAGCGCCTGGAGACGTCGCTGAAGGCCAGCGCCGCGCACGGGTGGCCGCGTTATGCCACGCTGCAACCGCACTACAATCTGCTCGAGCGCAGCGACTACGAGCGCAACCTGGAGGCGCTTTGCGTGCGCGAGGGCCTCGGCGTCATCCCGTACTTCTCGCTCGCTGCCGGATTCCTCACCGGCAAGTACCGCACGGAGGCCGACCTGGCCAAGAGCCCGCGCGGGCCGGCATTCGCGAAGAAGTACCTCGACGCTCGCGGATTGCGTGTGCTCGACGCGCTCGACGCCGTCGCAGCGCGGCGCCAATCGGCGCCTGCGGCAGTCGCGCTGGCCTGGCTGCTGGCACGTCCGAGCATCACCGCGCCGATCGTGAGCGCGACCAGCCTGTCTCAGCGGGAGACGATGTGCAGCGCGGTCG
>CAZNBS010000080.1:0-1080 GCA_964570955.1 uncultured Burkholderiales bacterium
GGCACCGTGGCGGCCGGCGTGTCGAAGGCCAAGGCCGACCACGTGACCATCGCCGGCCACGACGGGGGTACGGGCGCCAGCCCATGGTCCTCGATCAAGCACGCCGGCACACCGTGGGAACTCGGCCTGGCCGAGACGCAGCAGACCCTGGTGCTCAATCGCCTGCGCAGCCGCATCGCGGTGCAGGTCGATGGACAGATCAAGACGGGCCGCGACGTGGTCGTCGGCGCGATCCTCGGGGCCGACGAGTTCGGTTTCGCCACGGCGCCACTGGTGGTCACCGGCTGCATCATGATGCGCAAGTGCCACCTCAATACGTGCCCGGTGGGTGTCGCAACACAGGACGCAGTGTTGCGCAAGAAGTTCCGTGGCGAGCCCGAGCACGTCATCAACTACTTCTTCTTCGTCGCCGAGGAAGTGCGGGAGTTGATGGCGAAGCTGGGCGTGCGCCGATTCGACGACCTCATCGGCCACACGGAACTGCTCGACATGAAGCGCGGCATCGAGCACTGGAAGGCGCGCGGGCTGGATTTCAGCCGTATCTTCTACATGCCGCGCATGCCTAGCGAGGTTCCCGTCTACCACACCGAAGGCCAGGACCACGGACTGGACAAGGCGCTCGACCTGCGCCTGATCGAACTGGCCGCACCCGCGCTCGAGCGCAGGGAGAAGGTCACCATCGAGGTGCCGATCCGCAACATCAACCGCACCGTGGGGACCATGCTCTCCGGCGAGGTGGCGCGTCGCTTCGGGCACGAGGGACTGCCCGAGGGCACGATCCACGTGCGCCTGGCCGGCTCGGCGGGTCAGAGCTTCGGCGCGTTTCTCGCGCGCGGAATCGCGCTCGATCTCATCGGCGAGACCAACGATTACTGTGGCAAGGGGCTGTCCGGCGGCAGGATATCCGTCCAGCCTTCACCGAAGTTTCGCGGGGAACCGACCGCGAATATGATCACCGGCAACGTCGTCCTGTACGGGGCGATTGCGGGGGAAGCCTACTTCCGCGGGGTCGCGGGCGAGCGCTTCGCCGTGCGCAATTCCGGCGCCCAGGCGGTGGTGGAGGGCGTGGGTGACCACGGT
>CAZNBS010000080.1:1090-5240 GCA_964570955.1 uncultured Burkholderiales bacterium
CCACGGTTGCGAGTACATGACCGGCGGCACCGTGGTCGTGCTGGGCATGACCGGCCGCAACTTCGCCGCGGGCATGTCGGGCGGGCTGGCCTTTGTGCTGGACGTCGACGGCCAGTTTGCCAAGCGCTGCAACACGGCGATGGTCGATCTCGAACCGCTGCTGGGCGAGAGCGAGCAGGAAGCGAAGGTGTCGCGCGACATCTGGCATTACGGCCAGGCCGACGAGAAATCGCTGCGCCATTTGATCGAGAACCACGTCCGTCTCACCGGCAGCGTCCGGGGGCGGGAACTGCTCGACAACTGGAGCGCAGCGCGTGCCAAGTTCGTCAAGGTGTTCCCGAAGGAATACCGCCGCGCGCTGGGCGAGTTGGCGGCCAAGCGCGAGCTCGCCGCTTGATCGGACGGCCGAGCGGCATCTCGACACAGCGAATGCGGGCGCGAACGTCCGCATTCAATTGCGCCAGTAACAGGTAGTCATCGGGATTGCAATCATGGGAAAGGTCACCGGATTTCTCGAGTATCAGCGCCTGCACGAAGCGGCGGAGCCGACTCAGCAGCGTGTGAAGCACTACCGCGAGTTCGTCCTGCATCTGAAGGACGAGGAGGCGGGCGTGCAGGGCGCGCGCTGCATGGATTGCGGCATTCCCTTCTGCATGAACGGATGCCCGGTGAACAACATCATTCCCGACTGGAACGACCTGGTCTACAAGCAGGACTGGCGGCGGGCGCTCGACACGCTGCACCAGACCAACAACTTCCCCGAGTTCACCGGCCGCATCTGTCCTGCGCCGTGCGAGGAGGCGTGCACGCTGAACATCAACAGCGATCCAGTGGGCATCAAGTCGATCGAACACGCGATCATCGACAAGGGCTGGGAGATGGGCTGGGTCACGCCGCTGCCCCCTGCGCGCAGAAGCGGAAAGCGGGCGGCGGTCGTCGGGTCGGGTCCTGCAGGACTTGCCTGTGCGCAGCAGCTCGCCCGCGCCGGACATGACGTCGTCGTGTTCGAGAAGAACGACCGTGTCGGAGGGCTGCTGCGTTACGGAATTCCCGACTTCAAGATGGAGAAGTGGCTGATCGACCGGCGCGTCGAGCAGATGCAGGCCGAGGGCGTGCAGTTCCGCACGCGTACGCGAGTGGGCAGTGCTTCGTCCGTGGCCGGCGTGAGCAGCGATGCAGCCGAGCACATCGCCGTCGACCGGCTGGTGCAGGAGTTCGACGCCGTGGTGGTCGCGGGCGGATCGGAACAGCCGCGCGACCTTCCCATTCCCGGCCGCGAACTGGACGGCATCTACTTCGCCATGGAATTTTTGCCGCTGCAGAATCGCCGGGTGGCGGGCGATCCGAACGTGCGCGAGCTGTGGGCCAAGGGCAAAGACGTCGTCGTCATCGGCGGTGGGGATACCGGCTCCGACTGTGTCGGCACGTCCAACCGCCACGGGGCGAAGTCGGTCACCCAGTTCGAACTGCTGCCCATGCCGCCGCAGATCGAGCACGGCAATCCGGTGTGGCCCTACTGGCCGGCGAAGCTTCGCACCTCGTCTTCGCACGAAGAGGGTGCGAAGCGCGACTGGGCGGTGACGACCAAGCGCTTCGAGGGGGAGAACGGCCGGGTCACCACGCTGGTGGCGGCGCGCGTGGAGTGGAAGAAGGATGCGGCGACGGGTCAGGTGAAGATGACCGAGGTCGAGGGTTCCGAATTCAAGCTGCCGGCGGATCTCGTGCTCCTCGCGATGGGCTTCGTCAATCCGGTGCATCAGGGCCTGCTCGACGAGATCGGCGTCGCCTACGACCCGCGTGGCAATGTCGCCGCGGCGACGGAGGGACCTGGGTCGTACAGGACGTCGGTGGACAAGGTCTTCGCCGCCGGCGACATGCGCCGCGGGCAGTCTCTGGTGGTGTGGGCGATCCGCGAGGGCCGGCAGTGCGCCCGCGCAGTGGACGAGTTCCTGATGGGATCGTCGACGCTGCCGCGTTGACCTGGACGCGCGCGCAGAGATGTCCAGGCCCAAGAACGACACCTTTTTGCGCGCCCTGCTGCGCGAGCCGACGCCGTATACGCCGATCTGGATCATGCGCCAGGCAGGTCGCTACCTGCCGGAGTACAACCAGACGCGCGCGCGTGCGGGCAGCTTCCTCGAGCTGTGCAAGAGCCCGGATCTCGCCACCGAGGTGACCCTGCAGCCGCTCGCACGCTTTCCGCTCGACGCAGCGATTCTGTTCTCCGACATCCTCACCATCCCCGACGCCATGGGGCTGGGTCTGTACTTCGCGGAGGGCGAGGGGCCGCGTTTCGAGCGGCCGCTGCGCGAGGAATGGGAGATTCGCGATCTCACGGTTCCCGATCCCTCGTCTCATCTGCGCTACGTGCTCGATGCGGTCGGGCAGATCCGCCGCGCGCTGGATGGCGAGGTTCCCCTGATCGGCTTTGCCGGCAGTCCCTTCACCCTCGCGTGCTACATGATCGAGGGTCGCGGCAAGACCGAGTTCACCCAGATCAAGCGCATGCTGTACGCGCGTCCCGACCTCCTGCACCAGGTTCTGGACGTGAACGCGAGATCGGTGATCGCGTATCTGAATGCGCAGATCGAGGCCGGCGCGCAGGCGGTGATGGTGTTCGACACGTGGGGCGGCATGCTCTCCCACGCGGCCTACCGCGAGTTCTCGCTGTCGTACATGCGCCAGATCATGGATGGCCTGGTGCGGACCCGGGACGGAGAGGTCGTGCCACGGATCGTCTTCACCAAGGGCGGCGGCCTGTGGCTGGAGGCGATGGCGGACATCGGTGCCGACGCGCTCGGGCTCGACTGGTCCGTCGATCTCGGCGATGCGCGCCGGCGCGTCGGAGCGCGCGTGGCGCTGCAGGGTAATCTCGATCCCTCGGTGCTATTCGCGCCGCCCGAGGTCGTGCGGGCGGAAGCGGGCAAGGTCCTGCAGTCCTACGGCAAGGGATCGGGGCACGTATTCAATCTCGGGCATGGTGTGTCGCAGTTCACGCCCCCCGAGCACGTCGCCGCGCTGGTGGACGCCGTGCACGAGCTGAGTCGGCCGCTGCACGCGGCGTGAGCGCACACGCGCATTCTGCACAGGGGGCGGGCGTGGTGGACGTTGCGCGCCGCGACGAGAGCCGTCTCGACCTCGCGGCACAAGCGCGGGACATGGCGATCGCACGTGTCGCGCTCGACGTCCCCCTGCCGACACTGTTCGATTACCTGCTCAGCCCGGCTGCCCGATTGTGCCCGGGCCCGCTCATCGGCCGGCGCGTGCGCGTGCCCTTCGGCCGCGGCAGCCGCATCGGCGTCATTCTCGAAGTGGGGGCGCAATCGCTCCTGCCGGCGGAGCGGCTCAAACGTGTGCTGGAAATGTTCCCGGACGAGCCCGCGCTGGATGCCGACATCGTCGATCTGCTGCGATTCGCGACCCGCTACTACCACCATCCCATCGGCGCCGCGGTATTCACTGCCCTTCCGCAGCGCCTGCGCGATGGCGGGCGCCCATCGCCGGAGCGGACCGAAGCGCTGCGCCTGACGCCCTCGGGCCGCGCACTCGCCGATGCCGCGATCCCGCGCAAGGCGGTGCTCCAGCGGCGTCTGCTGGACCTGCTCGCGGATCGCTCGACCGTCGCCCTGGACGAACTTCAGCGCGTCGGCGCCAGTGCACGCCGCATCCTGCGCGAATGGGAGCAGCGTGGCTGGATCGAGGCGTGCCCGAAGCAGCCATCGGACACAGGATCGGGTACCGGGCGGGCACGCGATGCCGTGCCGACGCTCACGTCTGCCCAGTTGCGCGCGGTGGAAGCGGTGCTCGCGCTGGGCGCCCGGTACGCACCGTTCCTGCTGCGCGGAGTGACCGGCAGCGGCAAGACCGAGGTCTACCTGCATCTGGCAGCGGCATGTCTGGCATCGGGCCGCCAGACGCTCGTGCTGGTGCCGGAGATCGGACTGACGCCGCAGCTGTTGCAGCGCTTCGAGGCGCGCTTCCCGGCAGCGGAGCTGATCGTGCTGCATAGCGACCTGTCCGAGGGGCAGCGCCTGCAACGCTGGCAGGCGGCCCAGGCGGGGCGCGCGTGCGTGGTGATCGGCACGCGACTGGCCGTGTTCACACCCCTGCCGGGTCTCGGTCTGATCATCGTCGACGAAGAGCACGACAC
>CAZNBS010000080.1:5250-19039 GCA_964570955.1 uncultured Burkholderiales bacterium
AGGACGGCCTGCGCTACTCGGCGCGCGATCTCGCCCTCCTGCGCGGCAAGATGCGCAGCGTGCCGGTGCTGCTCGGGTCGGCGACGCCTTCGCTCGAGTCCTATGCGAACGTCCAGGCGGGCCGCTATCGCCTGCTCGAATTGCCCGAGCGCGCCGACGCCCGGCCGCCGCACATCCGCTGCATCGACACGCGACGCATGCCGTTGCGGCACGGGCTGTGCGTGCCGCTCCTGGAAGCGGTGCGCGAACGGGTGGGGCGTGGCGAGCAGAGCCTGGTGTTCGTGAACCGGCGCGGATTCGCACCGGCGCTCGTGTGCGCCGCCTGCGGATGGACCTGCCCCTGCACGCGTTGCGCCGCGCGCCTGGTCGTTCACCTCCAAGCGCAGCAACTGCGCTGCCACTACTGCGGCCACGCGCAGCCGATCGTGCGCGCGTGTCCCGATTGCGGCAACCAGGATCTGCTGCCTGCCGGCCATGGGACGCAGCGGGTCGAGCAGGCCTTGAAGGAGGCGCTGCCGCATGCGCGTGTGCTGCGTGTCGACCGCGACACCACGCGCGGCCGCGGCGCCTTCTCCGCGATGCACGCCCGGGTCCGCGATCAGCAGATCGACGTCCTGGTCGGCACACAGATGCTGGCCAAGGGCCACGATTTTCCGCGGCTCACCCTGGTCGGCGTGGTCAACGCCGACAGCAGCCTGTACAGCAGCGACTTTCGCGCTGCGGAGCGACTGTACGCCCAGTTGACCCAGGTCGCGGGGCGCGCAGGGCGGGCCGACCTGCCCGGCGAGGTGCTCATCCAGACGGCGTTCCCTGATCATCCGCTGTACGCACACGTCTGTCGCCAGGATTACCATGCGTTCGCGGAGGAAGCCCTGCAGGAGCGGCGCGATATGCGCTTCCCGCCGTTCGCGCACCAGGCGCTGCTGCGCGCCGAGGCCGCGCGCCGGGAAGCGGTCGAAGCGTATCTGCGGCGGGCGGCGGCACATGGCGCGGCACTCGGCCAAGCGGTGGAGATCTTCGATCCCGTCGCCCCGCCGATCGCCCGCGTGGCGGGGCGCGAGCGCGCCCAGTTGCTCGTGCAGGCCGAATCGCGCACCGCGCTGCAACGTTTTCTCGATGCCTGGGTCCCGGGGCTGCCTGACCGGTCGGTGCGCTGGTCGCTGGACGTCGATCCGCTGGAGTACTGAGGCGATGACCGCCCTGGGACCAAGCAAGGCTTTATAATTCATCATTTTCCGACGCAGCGCATGGCCTCTCCCTCGGCGCAGGATCTCAAATCCCATCTCACGTCCTTGTTTGCGCAGGCGCTCGAACAGGTGGCGCCTGGCCATGCCGGTGCAACCTTCGCGCTGGAGCGGCCCAAGGCCGTGGAGCACGGAGACTTCGCCTGCAACCTGGCTCTGCAGCTTGCCAAGCCGCTCAGGCGCAATCCGCGCGAGCTCGCGCAGGCGCTGGTCGTCGCACTGCCCGCATCGCCTGTCATCGAGCGCACCGAGATCGCCGGCGCAGGCTTCGTGAATGTCTTCGTCACTGCGACCGCGAAACGTGCCGCACTGGCGGGCGTGCTCGCGCGCAAGCAGGATTACGGTCGCATCGGGTACGGCCAACGTGCGCGCGTGCAGGTCGAGTTCGTCTCGGCCAATCCCACCGGTCCCTTGCACGTGGGCCATGGGCGCGGCGCCGCCTACGGGGCCAGCCTGGCGAACCTGCTCGACTTCGCGGGGTTCGCCGTGGAGCGCGAGTTCTACGTCAACGATGCCGGCCGGCAGATGGACATCCTCGCGCTGTCCACCTGGCTGCGCTATCTGGAGATGCAGGGCGTGGTCGTCGCGTTCCCGCCGAACGCGTACCAGGGCGACTACGTCCGGGAGATGGCCGCGGGGGTCGCCGCCGCCCACGGCACGCGCTACGTGCGCAGCGCGGAGGCTGTCCTGGCCGGCGTGCCGGATGTAAAGGAAGACGCCGAGGGGCACCTGGATGCCCTCATCGAGAACGCCAAGCGAGCACTGGGCGAGGACTACGCGTACGTGCACCAGTACGCCCTGACCGAGCAGCTGGGCGACTGCCGCAACGACCTTCAGGAGTTCGGGGTGCGCTTCGACCACTGGTTCTCGGAGCGGTCTCTGTACGATTCCGGGCATGTCGCGCGTGCCCTCGACATGCTCGACCGCGCGGGCCATCTGTACTCGCAGGACGGCGCGCGCTGGTTTCGCTCGACCGCGTTCGGCGACGAGAAGGATCGCGTGGTCCAGCGAGAAAACGGGCAGTACACCTACTTCGCGTCGGACATCGCCTATCACCTGAACAAGTTCGAGCGCGGGTTTGCGCGCGTCATCGACGTGTGGGGCGCCGACCACCATGGGTACATCCCGCGGGTGAAAGGCGCACTGCAGGCGCTGGGTGTGGACGCGCAGCGTCTGACCGTGGCCCTGGTGCAGTTCGCCGTGCTCTACCGTGACGGCAAGAAGGCGTCGATGTCGACGCGGTCGGGAGAATTCGTCACCCTGCGCGAACTGCGGGAAGAAGTCGGCAACGATGCCGCGCGCTTCTTCTACGTGCTGCGCAAGAGCGACCAGCACCTGGATTTCGATCTCGATCTGGCCAAGTCGCAGAGCAACGAGAATCCCGTGTACTACATCCAGTACGCGCACGCGCGCATCTGCAGCGTGCTCGAGGAATGGGGCGGGGTAACCGCCGACCTCGAGAACGTGCCGCTCTCGCCGCTGGACAGCCCCGCGGAGCTCGCGCTCCTGCGTCAGCTGATGGAGTTCCCGCAGGTCATCGAGGACGCTGCACGCGATCTGGCGCCGCATGCCGTGGCCTTCTATCTCAAGGACCTCGCCGGGGCGTTCCACAGTTACTACAACGGCGTGCGCTTCCTGGTCGAGGAGGAGCCGGTTCGCCACGCCCGCCTCGCCCTCGTGTTAGGCGTCCGGCACGTGCTGCGCAACGGTCTCGGCATGCTCGGCGTGAGCGCGCCGGAGAAGATGTAGCGGACGGCGGCGACGATGGCATACGCTCGCAGGCGCGGAAGCGGTCATCCCCTGCTCACCGGCATGAGCATCGGTCTGCTGCTCGGACTGGCGCTCGCGCTCGCGCTGGCCGTCTATCTCTACAGCGCCAGCCCGTTCTCGCGGAAAGCCGAGGAAGCGGTGCCCAAGGCGCCTGCCCGCGCCGAGCCGGCCAAACCCCCTCCGTTCGGCATGCCCACCGGCGAATTGCCGCCGGCGCTGCCGCCCGTACAGAGTCGCACTGCGCCGTTCGAACCGCCCCGGGACGGTGGCGAGACGCTGGGCGGCCCGGTGCCGGAGCGGGCCGGCCGCGAGGCGCCGACGGCGCTGAGCCGGCCGGTCTACTTCCTGCAGGCAGGATCGTTCCAACGTGCGGAAGATGCTGACAACCTGAAGGCGCAACTCGCGTTAACCGGCCTGGAGGCGACAATCGTCAAGGCAACGGTCGCGGACCGGGGAGTCTGGCACCGGGTCCGGATCGGCCCCTTTGCCGACCAGGGCTCGCTGCAGAGCGCGCGCGCGCTGCTGCGCGACCATCGCATCGAATCCACGGTCATTACCATGACCGCGGAGCAACTACGCGATTCGGCGCAGGACCCGTCGCGACCTTAACGAAGAGGAGTGGACATGCAACTGAGCAAATTCGTCGCCGCCGCCTGGTTCTCGATGGTCGCGGTGCTGTGTGCCCAGGCCGTTCAGGCCCAGCAGCCCGTCGAAGGCAAGGAATACCAGGTCCTGCGCCAGCCCCGTCCGACCGATACCAACAAGATTCTGGTCGTCGAGTTCTTCTCCTACGCCTGCCCGGCCTGCGCCAACTTCGAGCCCTACCTGCAGCAGTGGCTCAAGCGCAAGCCCGCCGACGTCGAGTACCGAGCGGTGCCGATGGCGTTCCGCGACAGCTGGGTGCCGCTCGCGAAGATGTTCTTCACCCTGCAGATCATGGGTGTGAAGGACAAGTACCACACGCGGATCTTCGACGCGATCCACAAGCAGCGCGTGCAACTCGAGAGCGACAAGCAGGTGTTCGACTGGATCGGGAAGCAGGGCGTGGACGTGGCCAAGTTCAAGAGCATCTACAACTCTCCAGGTGTGGACAGCAAGGTGGGTGCGGCCACCTATCTGGGCAAGCAGTACGGCATCAACGGTACGCCTGCGATTGGGGTGAACGGAAAGTACTGGACCAGCCCGAGCCTCGTGTTCGACGCCGGCGCCAAGGACATCAACCGCTTCTTCTCGGTCCTCGACCAGCTGGTCGAGCGCGAGCGCGCAAAGGTGCAGAAGTCCGCGAAGGGCTGAACACGCGAGCGGACCCAGTGCAGCGCAAGCGCCGGCGACTGCTCATTGCGGCCGCGGCATGGCCCCTCGCTGCGCGCGCGGCGGAGCGGTTCGAGCCCTTCGAGGGCGTGGACTTCCGCGCCATCTCGCCGCAGCCCACCGGGGATGCGCGCCGCATCGAGGTGGTCGAGTTCTTCTACTACGGCTGCAAATGGTGTTACGAGGCGCAGCCGTACGTGGAGGAATGGCTGGCACGCAAGCCCGCCGACGTCGATTTTCGCTATCAGCCGGCGATCCGCAATACGCGCTGGCTGGTCCTGACCAAGGCGTTCTTCGTATTGCAGGCGCTCGGGGAATTGCCGCGCCTGCACAATGCGCTGTATCGCGCCTATCACCGCGATGACGTCAACGTGGAGGACGAGGCGGTACTCACCGGCTGGGCGCTCAAGCAGGGTATCGAACTCAAGCCGTTCGAGCAGCTGCTCGCCTCCGAGCAGGTGATGGCGAGAGTGCAGCGCGCCCGCGAGGCGACCTATGCCTACGGCGTCGAGTCGACACCTTCCGTGGCGATCGACGGGCGTTACCTGACCGGCAGCGGGATGGCCGGCGGTGTCGTCCAGATGGTGGAGGTGGTGGAAGCGCTCGTGGCGCAGGTGCGCGACGAGCGCGCGGCTGCGCGCAGCCGGTGAGCACGCCGCGTGTGCTCATCACCGGCGCTTCGAGCGGAATCGGCGAGGCGCTGGCATGGGAGTACGCGCGTCGAGGGGCACGCCTCGGGTTGGTGGCCCGTCGCGCGGAACGGCTGGCGGCGCTCGCGCACGTCCTGCCGGGCGGATGCGCAACCTATGAGGCGGACGTGCGCGATGCCGTCGGCATGAAGCGGGTGGCCGAGCACTTCATCGCGCTGCACGGCGGTGCCGACGTGGTGATCGCCAATGCCGGCATGTCGGCCGGAACACTCACCCAGCACGACGAAGACCTCGCGGTCTTCCGCGAGATCATGGACATCAACGTCCTCGGCATGGTGCATACGTTCTCGCCGTTCCTGCGAGCGATGCGCGCCGCGCGCGCGGGCACGCTGGTCGGCATTGCGAGCGTGGCGGGAATCCGCGGGCTCCCGGGTGCGGGCGCGTATTCGGCGTCGAAGAGCGCGGCCGTGACCTATCTCGAAAGCCTGCGCGTGGAGTGCCGCGGAAGCGGGGTCAGCGTGGTGACCATTGCTCCGGGCTACATCGCCACGCCGATGACGGCCGCCAACCCGTATCCGATGCCTTTCATCCTTCCTGCCGACGTTGCGGCCACGCGCATGCTCGACGCGATCGCGCAGCGCCGGTCGTACACCACTGTTCCCTGGCAGATGGGGGTGGTCGCATTGGGACTGCGTGCACTTCCACGCTGGCTCTACGATCGTCTGTTCGCCCGTGCCCCGCACAAGCCGAGGCGCGCGTCGAACTGAACCGGTTCACTGCAACCGGATGCGCAGGATGTCTTCGAGGGCAGCCAGCGCCGGCCCGGGGGCGCCGACCTTGATCGTGTGCATGCCCAGCTCCCGTGCTGGCTTCAGATTGATCCCGAGATCGTCTAGATACACTGCCTGGTGCGCGTCGATGCCCAGGGTCTCGAGTGCGATCCGGTAGAAGTCCGGGTCGGGTTTGCGCACGCCGACCTTGCGGGACTCGATCACCACGTCGAACATCCCAAGTACTTCCGCCACCTCCGCGGCGCGTTCATCGCTGGTGGGCAGGCCGTGACCGCTGCCCGCATTGACGTTGTTGGTGAGACAGGCGTTGCGGTAGACGCGCCCGCAGCGCTTGAGCGCCTCGACCATCTCCGGACGGATGCGCCCGTACAGGAGTCTCACCACGTCGCGGCCGCGCACTTCGTGCCCGGCCGCGCGTGCCTCTGCAGCGAAGGCCCGGTCGAAGCCCTCCAGATCGATCTCACTTCGCTCGAACCGCGCCCATGCATTGGTGTCCGGGTTGCGAGCGTTGAGCGAGCGGATGAAATCGGCCGGCAGCCCATGGGCGCGCTCGTACTCACGGAACGCGTCGAAGGGACTGTCGGTCAGCACCCCGCCGAAATCCCACAGTACGGCGCGGATGGCATCGTTGGCCAAGTCATCCGATTCCGCTACTTCTTCGATTTCTTGTATTGGTCGATCGCGCGCTGAAGCTCCTTGTGCTCCTCGCACGGAATCGGCGTGCACAGCTTCTGCAGTTCGGCCAGATGCCGTTCCGCCTTGTCTACATCGCCCACCATCAGGTAGGCTTCGCCGACGTACTCGTGGGCGTGCTTGTTCCGCGGATCGAGTCTCAGCGCCTCGTCGTAGGCGGCGAAGGCGGCCTCCATGTTGCCGAGCTTGCGATTGGCGAAGCCCAGCCAGTTGCGGGCGTCGGCATTGTTCGGCTCGGCTGCCGCCGCCTTGCTCAGGTGGTCCACCGCGGCACTCCAGTCCTGTCTGTCGATGGCTTCCCGCCCGGCTTTCATGTCGGCGTTGTCGCTCGCCTCGACGTCGACGTCACCCAGGTTGGCATGGGCAAGCCCCGCGCAGAGCGCGAGGATCAGGGTCAGCTTGTATGCACGCATCGTGTTCTGCCTCGTTAGGTTCTGGACTACCGTGTCGTCGCACTGCCGAAGAAACCCGCCGACTCCAGCTCGTCGGTGAGGGCCCGGTAGTCCTGGGCGCCCTGGCTCGACGAGGAGAAGGCGAAAATGTCCTTGCCGTGCATCGGACTTTCCGCCAGCGCCACGTTTTCCTTGATTACGCTCCTGCACAAGCGATCGCCAAAGCGCTGCTGCAGCGTGCGGTGGATCTCCGCGGTCAGGCGCCGGCGCGCATCGTAGCGCGTCACCACGACGCGCCGTTCGAAACGCTTGCCCAGTCGTGTCTCGAGCACGTCGAGCGCGGCGGTGAGCTTGTTCGCGCCTTCCAGCGACAGGAAGTCCGCTGCGACCGGCAACAGGACGCGGTCGGCTGCCAGGAGCGCATTTAACGATAGCACGCCCAACGCAGGCGAGCAGTCGAGCAGCACCGGCCGCGCGACCGACAACGCGGCGAGGCCCTCCTTCAGCCGGCGCGAGATGGTCATGTCGCTGCCATGCAGTGCCTCGATCTTGGACAGGTCGAAGGAACCAGGGATGAGGTCGACGCCCGAGGGATGCTGCCGGACCAGCTCCGTCAGAGGCTTTGCGTCCTTGAAAAAGGCATACAGACTGCCTTCGCGCGGGACGTTGCGCAGCCCCATCGCCAACGTGAGGCTGGCTTGCGGGTCCAGATCGATGACCAGGGGATGACGCTGCCGCGCGCTCAGCGCCGCAGCGAGGTTCAACGTGGTGGTGGTCTTGCCGACGCCGCCCTTCTGATTGAACACGGCGACGATGCTCATCGCGGGCTCCGGCCGGCGGTGCACCGCGCGGGGCGGATGGGCGAACCGGGATGGCGGGCGGCAGAATGCGCTCGCCGATGCGGCAGGCTATTCCACCGTGACCGACTTCGCCAGGTTTCGCGGCTTGTCCACATCCGTGCCTCGTGCAAGCGCCGCATGATAGGCCAAAAGCTGCAGCGGCACCACGTGGAGGATCGGGCTGACATATCCGCGATTCTCGGGCAGGCGCAGGATGTGAACGCCCTCGGATTCGGGCACGTGGCTGTCCGCGTCGGCGAACACGTACAGGACGCCGCCGCGCGCGCGCACCTCCTGCAAATTGGACTTGAGCTTCTCCAGAAGGGTGTCGTTCGGCGCGATGGCAACCACTGGCATGTCGTTGTCCACCAGTGCCAGCGGGCCATGCTTGAGTTCGCCCGCCGGATAGGCCTCGGCGTGGATGTAGGAGATCTCCTTCAGCTTCAGCGCGCCTTCGAGCGCGATCGGGAAGTGCACGCCGCGGCCCAGGAACAGTGCGTGGTGTTTGCACGCGAAGTGCTCGGCCCAGCGCGCGATCGCAGGCTCCAGTTCCAGCACGTTGTTGAGCGCGGCAGGCAGGTGACGCAGCGCACTCAGGTGGGCGCGCTCGCCCGGCTCGTCCAGCCGTCCGCGCAGCTTGGCCAGCACCAGGGTGAGCAGGAACAGCGCGGCCAGCTGGGTGGTGAACGCCTTGGTCGAGGCGACGCCGATCTCCGGACCGGCCCGCGTCAGGAATCGCAGCGCAGTGCTGCGCACCAGCGCGCTCTCGGGTACGTTGCAGATGGACAGCGTGCGTTCCTGTTCGAGTGCTTTGGCGTGATGCAGGGCAGCGATCGTATCGGCGGTCTCGCCGGACTGGGAGATGGTGATGATCAGCGCGTTTGGATTGGGCACCGTCGTGCGATAGCGGTACTCGCTCGCGATTTCGACGTTGCAGGCGAGGCCGGCGACCGCCTCCAGCCAGTAGCGCGCGACCATGCCCGCGTGGTAGCTCGTGCCGCACGCGATGATGGTCACGGCGTCCACGCCATTCAGCACATGACGTGCCTCGGCACCGAAGAGTTCGGGAACCACCGTGCTGGCGCCGGTGACCATCTCGAGCGTTGCCGCCACCGCACCGGGCTGCTCGTAGATCTCCTTCTGCATGTAGTGGCGGTGCGGTCCCAGTTCCACCGCGTCGGCGGACAGCGTGCTCTCGTGGACCGGCCGGCGCACTTCCTTGCCCTCGCCGTCGAGGATGCGGAAACCGTCGAGGCTCAGGTCGACCACATCGCCTTCCTCGAGATAGACGATGCGGCGCGTGACCTGCAGCAGCGCGGAAGCGTCGGAGGCGCAGAAGTTCTCGCCCTCGCCCAGTCCAAGCAGAAGCGGGGCACCCTTGCGGGCGACCACCATTCGCCGCGGATCCCTCTGGGAGACCACCGCGATGGCATAGGCGCCGATCAGTTCCGAGACGGCGCGGTGCGTGGCCAGGCACAGATCGTCCGTGGTCTTGTAGTGGTAGTGCACCAGATGGGCGACGACCTCGGTGTCGGTATCGGACACGAACGCATAGCCCAGCTTCGAGAGCCGTTCCCGCATTGCCTCGTGATTCTCGATGATGCCGTTGTGAACCACCGCCAGTCCGTCGTCGCTGATGTGCGGATGCGCGTTGCGCTCGCTGGGCGCGCCGTGCGTCGCCCAGCGCGTGTGCGCGATGCCCAGGGTGCCGCTCACCCGCGCTTCGGCTGCCATCTGCGCCAGCGAGGCGACGCGTCCCACGCTGCGCACCCGCTGCAGGCTGCCGTTGACCACCGCGATGCCGGCCGAGTCGTAACCGCGATACTCCAGCTTGCGCAATCCTTCGAGCAGGATGGGAACGATGTCCCGTTTGGCGATCGCGCCGACGATTCCGCACATGATCTGTTGGTCCTAAACTGACTGCAGTTGAGCGATCTGGAACGATCGCCGGTACACGCTCATTCGCCCCGCTTGCCCTTGACCGGCCGCTTCCAGCTGGCGATCGTGGATTGGCGACCGCGCGCCACGGTCAACTGTCCGGCGGGCGCCTCCTTGGTCACCGTGCTGCCCGCGCCGATCGTCGCATCGCGCCCGATGGTCACCGGTGCGACCAGGGCGCTGTTCGAGCCGATGAAGGCGCCGTCCTCGATCACGGTCTGGTGCTTGTTGGCGCCGTCGTAGTTGCAGGTGATGGTGCCGGCGCCGATGTTGACGTCCTTGCCGATCACGGCATCGCCGAGGTAGGTGAGGTGGTTGGCCTTGGAGCCTTCCCCCAGCGTCGCGTTCTTCAGTTCCACGAAGTTGCCCACGTGGGCGTGCGCCGCCAGCACGGCGCCGGGACGCAGCCGCGCGTACGGCCCTACGCGGCAGTCGGGCCCGATGCGTGCACCCTCCAGGTGACTGAAGGGCGCGATCGTCGTCCCGCTCTCGATCGTACAGTCCCTGATCACGCAGTACGCGCCGATGCGGCAGTCGCCGCCGATCGTCACCCGACCCTCGAAGAGGCAGCCGACGTCGATCGTGACGTCCTGCCCGCAGTCGAGCTCCCCGCGCAGATCGAATCGTGCGGGATCGGCCAGCGTGACGCCGGCGGCCATGAGCGCGCGCGCACGATTGAGTTGATGCTGCCGCTCGAGGCCGGCGAGCTGCTCACGGCTGTTCACACCCTGGATCTCCCAGGCGTCGCCGACCGTCTCCGTCACCACCGGCACGCCGGCGGCGATCGCCATCGGCACGATGTCGGTCAGATAGTACTCGCCCTGCGCGTTGTCGTTGGTCAGACGCGCGAGCCAGTCACGCAATGCGGCGTTGGGCGCGGCGATGATGCCGGTGTTGATCTCGCGCACCTGCTTCTGCCCGGCACCCGCGTCCTTCTCCTCGACGATGCGCACGACATGACCATCGCCGTTGCGGATGATGCGACCGTAGCCCGTGGGGTCGTCCAGGATGGCGGTGAGCAGGCACAACGCCCCCTCGTGCGACAGCACGCGTGCCAGCGTATCGGGGCGGATGAGCGGCACGTCTCCGTAGAGCACCAGCGTCGACCCCTCGGGCGGCAGATGCGCAAGGGCCTGCTGCACAGCGTGCCCGGTCCCCAATTGCGGCTCCTGCAAGGCGAAGCGGATGCCGCGCTGGGCGAAGACACGCGGTACGGCATCGCCGCCATGCCCGTACACCACTACCAGTCGTTCCGCGGAGACGGCGCTCGCCGCATCGAGCACATGTTCCAGCATCGGCTTTCCGGCGATGGGGTGCAGCACCTTGGGCAACGCGGAACGCATCCGGGTGCCTTTGCCGGCGGCCAGAACGACGACGGTGGGTGGGTTCATCGGGAGCTGCAATCGGTTCGAGTGGGGAGGAAATTCGCCGGGCGCGGATTATCGCATGGGCGATTCCACGCAACGCCTGCCGGTGCGCCGCGCTTCATGGGGCACACGCAGGACATCGTGCGCAGCAATCGTCTTGACCCAGGAAGTATGCCCATTCGATTAATGCATCCTGAAACTCCTGCGCGGCGGCAGCGCCCGGGTGATTCACGATCCCCACGACCGCGAGCCAGTTGCCTGCGCGGTTGCGCACGTATCCGGCGACCGCCCGCACGCCGCTGAGATAACCGGTCTTGATGTGCGCCTGTCCCGCGGCGGCCGAGTTGCCAAGCCGGCGCCTGACGGTCCCATCGACGCCGACGATGGGCAGCGACGCAACGTACTCGGGCATGAGCGGACTCGCGAAGCCTCGAAGCAAAATCCGGGCAAGCGACCTGGCGCTGATACGCTCCGTGCGCGACAGGCCCGACCCGTTCTCCAGCACCAGCTCCGGCGCGTCGATACCCGCGTTGCGCAGCCATTCCCCGACCAGCTCGGCGGAACGCTGCGCCGTCGCGGGACCGGCCTGCGCTCCCGACAGCGACAGGAACATCTGGCGCGCCATCACGTTGTTGCTGAACTTGTTCATGTCGCGGATGAGCTCCGCCAGGGGCTGGGAGCGAACCGACAGCAGCCGTCGCGCCTGCGGGTCGACCGGCTCTGCCCGGACACGCCCTTGGAACTGGCCGCCCAGGTCGGCCCACGTCAGGCGAAACAGCGACAGGGCGTACTCGTCGGGCGAGAGCAGCGCGAAATTGCGTTCGTGCTCGCCGCAATCCTTCGGGAACACGCCGGTGAAGGTCAGGCGCGGCACTTCGACCTGCACCTGGGGGCGGTCCGGCATCGCAGTGCAACTGGCCGCCCCCAGCGCAAGCTGGTTCGCGATCTCGATCTGCGGGAACGGCGGCGTGGTCAGGATCTGCACGGTCCCGCTGTCGGGCTCCGGGACGAACTGCATGCGCACCGACTTGTAGTTGAACAGCAGCGCGTCCGGAATGACGTTGTAGGGGCGGCTCGGCTCGTTGTCGAAGCGTGCCGGATCGGTGTGGTCGAGCTGGAAGTGGGTGCGGTCGAGCACGAGGTCACCGCGGATGTCACGCAGTCCGCGCGAGCGCAGTTCGGCAAGCACGCCGGCGAAGCGTTCGAGGTCGAGCTTGGGGTCGCCGTAACCCTTGAGCGCGAGATCGCCGTAGAGCGTGCCGCCGGCAAGCGTGCCCTGGGCGTAGGCCTCCGTCGTCCACGTGTAGGACGGTCCCAGGAGTTCGAGTGCCGCAAGCGCAGTGACGAGCTTCATGGTCGACGCTGGATTCATCGGCACGTCGGCATTCCACGCCAATACCGGCGTGTCGGTGTCGACCTGCTGGACATAGAGCGCCACCGCCTCGCGCGGTATGCCGGTCGGCGCGAGCGCCGCATGGAGCGCCGCAGGCCAGCTTCCGTCGCGTTGCGCGTGCGCGGCAATTGCGACGAGCAGGGGGAGCGCAAGAACGAAGCGCGCGGGCGCGGGAATCTTCTGCATCGTGACCGGCATTCTAGTTCACGCGCATCCCGACCCGTGCACCGGCGCCGCGCCGGCGCATCGCACGCGGCGTACCGCAGCATTTCCCTGGCAGCGGACGGGCACAAGTGCTAGCTGGACGCATGCTGACTGACATGACACTCTTTTCCCGGCATGCGCGTGGCCCAAGCGCGGGCGTGCGCGCGAGAGCGACGCTGGCACCAATCGTGCTGAACGGACAGGCGAAGCACCGTCGTTCGTAATCTGTTCCATGAGGAGGCATTCGCGCATGGAGTTGTTGGAGCGAATCGAACAACAGATCCAGGCCACCCAACTCCCGTTGTTCGGCATCACGCTGGCGGCGATCCCCTGCCCGGATACGCCGGTCATCCTCACTTTGCACTGGCACGCCTTCGTGCGCGAGAAAATTGCGCCGCTCGAGGGGGCGCAGCCGGTCGCGTTTCGCGCGGTCCCCAGTTCTGCGCTGCAACTGAACGAACGCTGGGACACGCTGCTGTCGGTGGACCGGGCCGCGCTGGAGGCGGCGTGGGAACTCGGCGCGTGGGACGTTGCGCGCGCCGAGCGGCCCGCCTGCATTCGGCCCGGCGCCGACTCCTCCGAGGCGCTGGACTGCATGAAGGCCTTTGGCGCCTTTCCGTTCGGTGCCACCGCCGAGCAGGTGGTGGTGGCCGACGCGCCGGATGCCGATGAACTGCTCAACCTGGCGGCCCGGCGCGGCTACCTGATGTGGACGTTCCGGCCGGTCCACGGCGGCATCTGGCAGGAGTTCGCGGACGACACCACCCTGCGTCCCGACGGCACCCGCGAGCCGCCCTGCCCGGTGGAGCCGATTCCCCCGGCCGCAGACCGTGCCCGGCGTACGGTCTATCGTTTCGGCGTCTCCGAACGCCTGACCCACTGAGCGATCGGGGCCGAAGCGGCCCCGATCCGCTCCGTTCGCATGCGTCCGCGACCGCGGGCGCGCAACAAATCTTCGGCAATTAAGCCCGGCCAGGCGTGCGTGCGCCTTGAAAAGGCGCGTCCGGTTAACTATCATTGGCACTCACTGCACCCGAGTGCTAGCAAAGACTCCCTTCCTGATTTTCAATCAATCACTTGAGCTAGGAGACTGGAATGAAGATTCGTCCGTTGCACGACCGCGTGATCGTCAAGCGCCTCGAAGAGGAGCGCAAGACCGCCTCCGGCATCGTGATCCCGGACACCGCCGCCGAGAAG
>CAZNBS010000081.1:0-18980 GCA_964570955.1 uncultured Burkholderiales bacterium
CAATCGCAATCACGGGATTCGAGGACGCCCGTCCAGGCTCACGCCGCGCTGCGCGCGCCTTTCGTATTCGCCTTGATGAAGTCGGCCATTCGCGCAACGCCTTGTCGGATGGCCTCGTTCGACGCCGCATAGCTGAAGCGGATGTGCTGGCCCTCATTGGGGACGCGCGGACCGAAGTGGATGTCGGCGAGCACGGCGACACCCGCTTCGTTCAGCAGGCGCCCACGGAATTCCTCCGAGTCCTTCGCCCCGATCATGGCGCACGCCTCGGTGACGTTCGGCCACACGTAGAAGGCACCGCCCGGCGATTGGCAGGTCACGCCCGGCACCTGGTTGAGCAGTTCCACGATCAGGTTGCGCCGCTCGAAGAAGACATCGCGCATGCGCTGGGCGTCGTCCTGCGGCCCGTCCAGCGCCTCGACCGCCGCCCACTGGCTGATCTGCGACGCGCACGACTCGGTATTGGTGATCCAGGTGGTGAAGTAAGGCGCCAGCCTGCGATTGGCCACGAAGCCCAGGCGCCACCCGGTCATCGCCCAGGTCTTCGAGCAGCCGTCCGAGATGATCGTGCGCTCGAGCATGCCCGGCAGCGAGGCGATGGACACGAACTGCCCGTCGTACACCAGGCGGCCGTAAATCTCGTCGGCGTACACCCACACCTGCTCATGCCGACGCAGGATCTCGGCGATCGCCTCCATGTCCTGGCGGGGAATGATGCCGCCGGTCGGATTGTGGGGAGAATTCAGGATCAGCAGCTTCGTGCGCGGCGTGATCTTGTCGGCGAGTTCCTGCGGGTCGAAGTTGAATGCCCGCGACTCGCGCAGATGGATCGGCACCGGCACCGCGCCGTTGGCCTTGATCTGCGATTCGTAGATGGGGAATCCCGGATTGGGATAGATCACCTCGTCCCCGGCGCCGTAGTCGGTGACCGACAGCACGCTGTAGCCGATGAAGGGCTTGGCGCCCGCCCCGACCACCACGTCGTTCGCATCCACCTCGAGTCCGCGCGTGCGCCGGATGTCGCGCGCGACCGCCTCGCGCAGTTCGACGATGCCTGCCGAGGGGGTGTAGCCGTGACGGCCGTCGCGGATCGCCTTCACCGCCGCGTCCTGGATGTTCACCGGTGTGTGGAAATCGGGCTGCCCGATGCAGAACGACACGATGTCGCGCCCTTCGCGGATCAGCTTGTTCACTTCGGCGAGAACGACGAAAGCGTTCTCGGTGCCCAGTTCGCGGGCGCGGCGGCTCACGTCTGCCATGGGAAGTCTCTCTAGAGCATCGGGCGGGCGATGCGAGGCCGCCCTGTCGCGGTGATTGTCGCGCGGCCGCGAGGACGAGGATTCGTCCGCGGCGCGTATCCGGCGATTCTTATAGCACAACTGTCCAGGACCGGCGCACGCCGCAACGAGGCAGGCGGTCGGCTACGCGCCCAGCCACTGCCGCATCGCCGCGTTCACCTCCGCCGGCCGCTCCAGCGTGGAGAGGTGACCACACTCCTCGACGATGACGAAGCGTGCGTGCGGCACCGCGCTCGCCATTTCTTCATGGAAGCTCACCAGCGTGATGGCATCCTGGCGCCCGCACAGCAGGAGCGTGGGGCATGACACGTCCCGCAAGACGGGGCGGAAGTCCGGGCGCGACATGATCGCGCTCTGCTGTCGCAGATAGGCGGGAATGCCGGTGCGCTCGGCCATATCCTGAATGGTGCGCACCAGGTCTGCGTCGGACTGGCGCGAGGCATGCACCAGCAAGGGCAGCATGCGCTTGTTGACCGGGGCGAAACCCTTGGCCATCTCGGCGATGCGCATCAGCGTGCGTCGACGCTCCGTCTCGTCGACGGAGTCGGGCCGCGCGCGCGTATCCAGCAGCGCGAGCCGTTCCACGCGCTCGGGCGCCTGGCGCACGATCTCCAGCGCGACATAGCCGCCCATCGACAGGCCCGCGAGCGCGAAGCGCCGGTCGGGCACCTCATCCAGCACGCGTCGCGCCATCGCCTGCATGCTGTCGTCGCGTGTGAGGTCGGCAACCCACGGCCGGCACACGTCGGCAAGTCCCTCGACCTGCGGCGCCCATAGCGCGCCGTCGCACAACAGGCCCGGCAACAGTATCAGCGCAGGCTTCGGCGTCATCTACAGCCACCCCGGCAGATCGTTCGAAGAGGCCGGAGGTTATCATGGCTGCATCCGACGGACGCCTCCGGCCGATGCGTTCACTTGACGTTCATGTTCACTTCATTCGAACCCGGGGGCGCGTCCAGCACAATGCAGCCATGTTCCGCAAACGCCTGACCATTGCACTTGCCGTCCTCGCCGCGGCGGCCGTGCTCGAGTGCGTCGTGGCGCTGTGGGCGGTCGGCGTGGCGGACCGGCAGGTCAAGCGCGGCCGCGTGGCGAGCGAGATCCACGTAGGCTTCATCCAACTCTACGCCAGCAAGCAGCGCCTGCGCACCTGGGTCTCCCAGGCGCAGCTCAATGCCGGCGCCGAACCGGCGGTGCGCGATCAGCTGCTGGCGCAGATGCGCCAAACGATCGAGCAGTTGCACGCGTTGTCGGAGGAAGGCCGGGCGCTGGGGGTGGGTTCGACTGCGCCCCAGGAGTTCCTGCACCGGCGCGACGCACTGTCCGTCCTCGCGCACAACCTGGATACGCTCCAGCGCACCATCGCGACAGTACGGCCGCTGCCGGCCGGCACCGATGCGCAGTCTGCCTGGAACGCGTTGTCCGGCGTCTTCGACGAGTCGCAGGACCGCAACCTGCGCAGCCTGATTGCCGAGAGCATCGAGCGCGAAGCTAGCGCGGTGATGCGCGAGCGCAACGCCGCCGACCGCACCCTGCTGCTCACGCGCATGATCTGGATCACGGCAGCGGCCACCCTGGCGCTTGCGGCACTGCTGCTGGCCGCCTATTTCACGCGCGCGCTGCGGCGTCCGCTCGACTGGCTCACCGAAGGCGCGCACGCGCGGCAGCGCGGCGCGCTCGGACACCGGATTCCGGAATACGGGGCCGACGAGTTCGCGGTCGTCGCCCGCAGCGTCAACGCGATGGCGGCCGAACTGGCGGTGCACCGCGAGCACGAGGCCCAGGCACGGCACCGGCTCGAGGAACTGGTGCACGCGCGCACCGCGGAGCTGCAGAACGCACTCGAAGTGCTGCAGCAGGTGGATGCGCGGCGCCGGCAGCTGTTCGCAGACATCAGCCACGAACTGCGCACGCCCACCACGGCCATTCGTGGCGAGGCGGAGATCGCCCTGCGCGGACGCGACAAGCCGACCGAAGACTACAAGGCTGCACTGCAGCGGATCGTCGATATCTCCCGGCAACTGACCCTGGTGATCGACGACCTGCTCACGATGGCGCGCAGCGACATCGACGCGCTCGCACTCAATCGCTCGACGATCGATCTGTCGGGTCCGCTCGAGGAAGCGCTGGCCCAGGCGCAGGCGCTCGCGCACGAACGCCGGGTCCTGGTCGTGGCCGACGCCGTGCCGCGCGAGCTGCCGATGCTGGGCGACGCCACGCGCCTGCGTCAGCTGCTCATGCTGCTGCTCGACAACGCCGTGCGCTACTCGCGCGCCGGGCGCACCGTGCGCGTGCACGTACGGCGCATCCAGAACGATGGCGACACTGCGTACGCCGAGGTGGTCGTCGTCGATCAGGGTATCGGCATCGCGGCACAGGATCTGCCGCGCGTATTCGACCGCAATTTCCGGGGCGAGGGCGCGCGCAGGCACCGCGCTGACGGCACCGGCCTGGGCCTGTCCATCGGGCGCGCGCTGGCCCGCGCGCACGGCGGCGAGATCGTCATCGAGAGCGAGCTGGGCCGCGGCACCGAGGTGACCCTGCGCCTGCCGCTGCTGCAGCCGGTGACGGCGCACGAGAGCGTGGCATGAACATCCTCATCGTCGAGGACGACCCGCGCATCGCCGATTTCCTCGAGCGCGGCCTGCGGGCCGAAGGCCATCGCGTGCAGCTCGCGCGCACGGGGCCGGAAGGACTCGACCTGGCACGCGCGGCCGCCCAGGTCGCGAGGGAAAGCGGCGTGACGACGGTGGTGCTGCTCGACGTCATGCTGCCAGGCATGACCGGTCTCGAGGTCTGCCAGACACTGCGGGCGGCCCAGGTGCACCTGCCCATCCTCATGCTCACCGCCCTGGGCGCGCTGGAGGACCGCGTCAGCGGGCTACGTCTGGGCGCCGACGACTACCTGGTCAAGCCGTTCGAGTTCGAGGAACTGCTGGCGCGCATCGAAGCCCTGGCGCGCCGGGGCCGCGAACAGGCGCAGCCCCTCGGCAACCGGCTGGAGGTAGGCGACCTCGTCCTGGATCGCGAGTCGATGCGGGTGAGCCGCGCGGGTAGGGCGCTCGCGCTCACCGCGCGCGAGCTGGCGCTTCTGGAGCTGCTCATGTCCGCGCCGGGTCGGCTCTTCAGCCGGGAGCGCATCCTCGCCAACGTCTGGGGGACCAGCGAGGATCCCCTGACCAACGTGGTCGACGTCTACATCCGGCGGCTGCGCAGCAAGATCGACGAGGGATTCGACCGGCCCCTGATCCACACCCAGCGCGGGATGGGGTACCGGCTGGAGGACTGCGGCACGCCCGGCGCCTGATGCGCGCGGCGACCGGGTGACCGAAGGCGGGCGCACCGCTCCAGCACGCCCCGCTACCACCCGTCGCGGCTATCATGGATCCACCTGACGGCTACGGAGGAGATGCCCCATGTCAACCAACAAGCAGGTCCTGCTCGCCAACCGGCCCACCGGCTGGGTGCAGGAATCGGACTTCCGGATCGTCGAGACCGCGGTGCCGGAACCGGGCCCGGGCCAGATGCTGGTCAAGATCCACTGGCTCTCGCTCGACCCCTACATGCGCGGGCGCATGAGCACGGGCAAGTCGTACGCGAAGCCGGCCGAGATCGGCGCGCCGATGGTCGGCGGCGCCGTGGGCGAGGTGGTGAGGTCCATGGGCGGGAAATTTCAGCCGGGTGACTTCGTGGTCGGCTCGCTGGGCTGGCAGCAGTACGCGCTGACCAACGGCGAGGGGCTG
Source organism: uncultured Burkholderiales bacterium (assembly GCA_964570955.1). Taxonomy (GTDB): domain Bacteria; phylum Pseudomonadota; class Gammaproteobacteria; order Burkholderiales; family SHXO01; genus SHXO01. The sequence continues at coordinate 5,042 of CAZNBS010000081.1, forward strand.
CTGAAGGTCGACCCCGCGCTGGTCCCGCTGTCTGCGTATCTCGGCGTGGCGGGCATGCCGGGCGCGACTGCCTGGACCGGACTGCTGGAGCACTGCCAGCCGCGCGCCGGCGAGACGGTCGTGGTGTCCGCGGCGACCGGAGCGGTCGGCGGGGTGGTCGGGCAACTCGCCCGGATGCAGGGGTGCCGCGCGGTCGGCATCGCCGGCGGCAAGGCCAAGTGCGACTACGCGGTGCAGGAACTGGGCTTCGACGCCTGCGTGGACTACAAGGCCGGTCGGCTGTACGAGGATCTGCATGCGGCCTGCCCGGCAGGCGTCGACTGCTACTTCGAGAACGTCGGCGGTCCGGTCATGGACACGGTTCTGCGGCTGCTCAACCCCTTCTCGCGCATGGCCCTGTGCGGCCTCATCTCGGACTACAACAGCACCGAGCCCCACGGCGTGACCAACATCCGCTCGATCCTGGTGAACCGCGTGAAGGTGCAGGGCTTCATCGTCAGCGACCGCCTGGACCTGTACATGCGCGCCATCCAGCAGCTGGCGGGATGGGTCGCCCAGGGCCGCATCCGCTACCGGGAGACGGTTGCCGAGGGCCTGGACAGCGCACCCCGGGCCTTCATCGGCATGCTGCGGGGGGAGAACCTGGGCAAGCAGCTGGTGCGCGTGGCCTGAGCGCTCGCCAGGCCCGCCGGCACGCACCCGGCTGGTTCGACGCGCCGGCCACACGGCAGCCGGGGCATGCGCTGTTCGACCGGCGCCACCCGTTGCCCTGGCCGGCACCGGGTGCGGCCGGAAAAGAAAAGCCGGCCTCACGGCCGGCTTTTCCCAGGTCCCCTCTGCTCTGTTCTGGATCCGATCAGATGAAGGAGTACAGCGTCACGCCCTTCCCTCAGCGAAGACGATGCCAGCTCGCAGGCGGCATTGGCAACCACTTGACGCAACGATCTTTTTAATCCGGCAGCGGTTCAAGACGCGGGACCGGCCGCAGCCGAGTGTAAAGTCCTCCGACGCCATCCGAAGTCGATGCACGGGTGCTGGGCGTGGAAACGTATTCCGGACCGTGGCGATCCGGAATTGACGCTGCCGCGACCATGACTTAGTGTGCGCACATGAATTCCGCACGAGCTTCTTCGCACGACCCGGTCCGCCGCGACGTGCGCGTGATCGGGGTGGTCGGCATCGCACACGCCACCTCGCACTTCTTCCACCTCCTCCTCGTCCCGCTGTTTCCCTGGCTGCGTGAAGCATTCAGCCTGAGCTATGCCGAACTCGGGCTGCTGATGAGCGTCTTCTTCGTGGTGTCGGGAGCCGGCCAGGCGCTCGCCGGCTTCGTCGTGGACCGCATCGGCGGCTGGCGGGTCCTGCTCGTAGGCCTCGGACTGCTCGCCCTGGCTGCGGTCGGCTTCGCACTGAGCAACGACTATCCGATGCTCGTGCTGTTTGCCGCCGTGGCAGGCCTGGGCAACAGCGTATTCCATCCTGCCGACTTCACCGTGCTGAACCGTCGCGTGAGTCCTGCCCGCATGGCGCACGCCTTCAGCACGCACGGCGTGCTGGGCACGCTCGGCTGGGCGTCCGCGCCGGTATTCCTCGCCGGGATCGCGAGTCTCGCCGGGTGGCGCGTCGCGATGGGGGCAGCGAGCCTGCTGGCGCTTGCCGTGCTCGTGCTCGTCTACGCCGCACGGGCGCTGCTCGACGGACCATCGGTGCACCCGGAGCCGGTGAAGGCGACGACGCATTCCCATGCGCTGGCCTTCCTGCGCCTGCCCGGCGTGTGGATGTGCTTCGCATTCTTCTTCATCACCGCCATTGCACTCGGCGGTATCCAGACGTTCGCCGCCTCGGCCCTGGCCGAGTTGTACGGCATCCCACTGGCGCTCGCCCTCAGTGCGATCTCGATCTACATGGTTTCGCAGGGGGCTGGCATGATCGCGGGCGGATTCGTGGCGGCGCGCATCGGACACCACGATCGCGTCATTGCCGTCGCCTTTGCGCTGTCCGGCACACTGTGCGTGCTGATCGGCAGCGGCGGCGTGCCGGGGGTGTTCACCCTGGTGTTGCTCGGGATGGTGGGCTTCGGAGCCGGCATGGCGGGGCCTTCGCGTGACCTGCTGGTGCGGGCGGCTTCGCCGCGCGGTGCCACCGGCCGCGTGTACGGCGTGGTGTACTCCGGACTGGACGTGGGCATGTCGCTCGCGCCGCTGATGTTCGGCGCGATGATGGACCACCGCCACCCCGGTTGGGTCTTCATCGCCATCGGTCTGTTCCAGGTACTCGCCCTGTTCACCGCGCTCGGACTCGGCGGCAACACCCAGCGGGCACGCGCGCAGCCGGCATGACCCGGCGGACTCGGCGTTTTCTGCCGACGCGCACGACGTGCGCACCGTGTGTCGTTGCGCGCGCACCACACCCTTTTCAGCCCGCATTGCCCGGCGTACCATGTTGGGCTACACGGCTGAGCGGAGACCGCATTCCTTCCAGACCGGCGGCTACTGCCATGCAGCGCAGCTGTCACGCGAGCGTGACGGGTCGAGCGTCGGCCGACAATCCTGGAGGAGGGTCTTGAAAGCAACGAACATCGCAGCCCCCGACACCTTCCACAAGGTGGTCGATTGCCAGTGGGCGTGCCCCGCCCATACGCCGGTCCCCGAATACATTCGCCTCATCGCCCAGGGCCGCTACAGCGACGCCTATCTGGTCAACTGGAAGTCCAACGTCTTCCCCGGCATCCTCGGGCGCACCTGCGACCGGCCCTGTGAGCCTGCCTGTCGACGCGGGCGCGTGGAGGAAGGCAACGGCGAGAAGCCCGAACCGGTGGCCATCTGCCGCCTCAAGCGCGTCGCCGCCGACTACAAGGACGACATCCGCGACCGCCTGCCTCGCCCGGCGGCGCGGAAGAACGGCAAGCGCGTCGCCCTGATCGGCGCGGGCCCCGCGTCGCTGACCGTCGCCCGCGATCTCGCTCCCCTGGGCTACGAGGTCGTGCTGTTCGACGGCGATCGCCGCGCCGGTGGGATGATCCGCACGCAGATCCCGCGCTTCCGCCTGCCCGAGTCCGTGATCGACGAAGAGGTCGGCTACGTGCTCGACCTGGGCGTGGACTTCCGGGCGGGGCAGCGCGTCGACAGTCTGGGCGCACTGCTGCGCGAGAACTACGATGCCGTGTTCGTCGGAACCGGTGCGCCACGCGGGCGCGACCTCGACATTCCCGGTCGCCGGGAAGCCGCCGCCAACATCCACATCGGCATCGACTGGCTCGCGAGCGTGTCGTTCGGCCACATCGACTCGATCGGCAGGCGCGTGATCGTGCTCGGCGGCGGCAATACCGCCATGGACTGCTGTCGCTCCTCGCGACGTCTCGGCGGCGAGGACGTCAAGGTCGTGGTGCGCTCCGGCTTCGAAGAGATGAAGGCCTCGCCCTGGGAGAAGGAGGATGCGATGCATGAAGGCATCCCGATCCTCAACTACATGGTGCCCAAGGCGTTCACCCACGAGAACGGCAGACTGACCGGCGTGGTGTTCGAGAAGGTGGCTGCACAGTACGACGACACGGGGCGGCGGCAACTCCTGCCCACCGGGGAACCGGATGTGCATCTGCCCTGCGACGACGTACTGGTCGCCATCGGCCAGGAGAACGCCTTCCCCTGGATCGAGCGTGACCTCGGCATCGAGTTCGACAAATGGGGCATGCCGGTCGTGGACAAGGTGACGCTGCGCTCCACCCATCCCAAGGTGTTCTTCGGCGGGGATGCCGCGTTCGGTCCGAAGAACATCATCTGGGCCGTCGCTCACGGTCACGAGGCGGCGGTGTCCATCGACAGGCTGTGCCACGGCGAGGATCCGCACGAGCGTCCGGCGCCGAGCGTGAGTCTGGTGTCCCAGAAGATGGGCATCCACGAATGGAGCTACGACAACGCGGTGTCGGCGGACGCCCGCTATCGCGTGCCGATGAAGGAGAACCGCATCGCCCTGACCGACATCAAGGTCGAGGTGGAACTGGGCTTCGATCCCCGGCTGGCATTTGCCGAGGCGCAACGCTGCCTGAACTGCGACGTGCAGACGGTGTTCGCGCCGAAGCTGTGCATCGAGTGCGACGCATGCGTGGACATCTGCCCGATGGACTGCATCAATTTCACCCACAACGGCGAGGAAGCCGATCTGCGCGCTTGTCTGCGCGTGCCGGCCAACGACCCGAGCCAAGCCTTGTACGTCTCGGACCCGCTCAAGATCACCGGCCACGTCATGGTCAAGGACGAAGACGTGTGCCTGCACTGCGGCCTGTGCGCGGAACGCTGCCCGACCGGAGCATGGGACATGCAGAAGTTCTATCTGGAGATGACCCACGCCGGACCCGGCTGCCGCAAGAAGAACGTGGAGGCGAATCCGCTCCCGGCCTGAGGCCGGCGTCCGCCCCGCCGCCCCCCCCGCAACCCGACCGACCAGAGGCTGCAGCCCGACTGCATCGACCGTTCACATGTCCAGCGACGTTCCCCCACGCATCAACGATTTCGTCGTCAAGTTCGCCAACGTGAACGGCTCGGGCTCGGCCTCGGCCAACACGCTGTTCGCCAAGTCCATCCTGCGCATGGGTGTGCCGGTCAGTCCGCGCAACATTTTCCCGTCCAACATCCAGGGACTGCCCACATGGTACGAGGTGCGCGTGTGCGAGGCCGGCTATCTCGGCCGGCGCGGCGGCGTCGACCTGATGGTGGCGATGAACCCGCAGACCTGGGACAAGGACCTCGCGGAGATCGAAGCCGGCGGGTACCTGTTCTACGACAGCAGCAAGCCGCTGCCCAAGTCGAGGTTTCGCGAAGACGTGCACACCATCGGCATGCCGCTGACCGAAATCTGCAACCGCACGTACAGTGACCCGCGCGAACGGCAGCTGTTCAAGAACATCATCTACGTCGGCGCGCTCTCCGCGCTGCTCGGCATCGAGACGAGCGAGGTGGAGAAACTGATCGGCGAGCAGTACAAGGGCAAGGAGCGGCTCCTCGAGCCCAACCTCAAGGCCCTGCACCTGGGGCGCGACTATGCGCTCGAGCACCTGCCGCGCATCGAGCTGGCCGTGCGGCGCGCGGACGCGGTGGGCGAGAGGATCTTCCTGGAAGGTAACAGCGCCGCGGCGCTCGGTGCGGTCTACGGTGGTGCCACGGTGGCCGCCTGGTACCCGATCACGCCCTCCTCGTCCCTGGCCGAGGCCTTCGCCCGCCACTGCCGCAAGTTCCGGCACGACCCGGACACCGGCAAGGCGCGCTACGCGATCGTTCAGGCCGAAGACGAACTGGCCTCCATCGGCATGGTGATCGGCGCGGGATGGAATGGCGCGCGCGCCTTCACCGCAACCTCCGGTCCGGGCATCTCGCTGATGCAGGAGTTCATCGGGCTCGCCTACTTCGCGGAGATCCCCGCGGTGATCTTCGACGTGCAGCGCGGAGGCCCGTCCACCGGCATGCCCACGCGCACGCAGCAGGCCGACATCGCCGCCTGCGCCTACGCCTCGCACGGCGACACCAAGCACGTCCTGCTGCTGCCCGAGGATCCGAAGGAATGCTTCGAGATGGGGGCCCGGGCATTCGACCTGGCCGACCGGCTGCAGACGCCGGTCTTCGTCATGCTCGACCTGGACATCGGCATGAACGAGCGGTTGTGCGATCCGCTCGCCTGGGACGACGCCCACCGCTACGATCGCGGCAAGGTGATGACGCGCGAGGAACTGGAGGCAGGCAAGGACTTCGGCCGCTACCTGGACGTGGACGGAGACGGCATCCCCTACCGCACCTATCCCGGCACGCACCCGGCGCGGGGCGCGTACTTCACCCGGGGTACCACCAAGGACCGCTACGCGCGCTACTCCGAGGCGGGCCCCGACTACGTCGACAACATGCAGCGCCTGCTTCGCAAGTTCGAGACCGCGAAGGAACTGGTGCCGGCGGCGCGCGTGCGACCGGCCGCGCACGCCACACGCAGCGGCGTCATCTACTACGGCTCGACCAGCCCGGCGATGCACGAGGCGCTCGATCAGCTCGGCGCGCAAGGACTTCACCTCGATGCGTTGCGCGTGCGTGCCTTTCCCTTCGGCGACGAGGTTGCCGAATTCATCGCCGACCATGACCAGCTGTTCGTGGTGGAGCAGAACCGCGACGCGCAGCTGCGCAGCCTGCTCGTCAACGAGTGCGTGATCGACCCTGCGCGCCTCACCCCGATCCTGCACTTCGACGGAACGCCGATCACCGCGCGCTTCATCGCCGGCGAGATCGCGCAGCAGATGAAGGCGATGAACGTCACGCCCCTGCGCAAGGTGGTCCAGTAATCCAGGCCCGAGCACGATGACCTATCTCGCAAAACCGAAGCTCCACCATCCCGGCCTCGACAAGAACGGGCTGGGATTCACGCGGCGCGACTACGAGGGCGCCATCTCCACGCTGTGCGCGGGGTGCGGGCACGACTCGATCAGCGCGGCCATCATCCAGGCCTGCTTCGAACTCGACCTCCAGCCCCATCGCATCGCCAAGCTGTCGGGGATCGGCTGCTCGTCGAAGACGCCGACCTACTTCTTGGGGAACTCGCACGGCTTCAACAGCGTGCACGGACGCATGCCCTCGGTCCTGACCGGCGCCAACCTCGCCAATCGCGACCTGATCTACCTCGGCGTGTCCGGCGACGGCGACTCGGCTTCGATCGGCTTCGGCCAGTTCGCCCACAGCCTTCGGCGCGGCGTGAACATGGTCTACATCGTCGAGAACAACGGCGTGTACGGGCTGACCAAGGGGCAGTTCTCCGCGACCGCGGACAAGGGCTCGAAGAGCAAGCGCGGCGCGATCAATGCGGACGCGCCGATCGACCTGGTGGGCATGGCGCTGCAGCTGGGGGCGAGCTTCGTCGCGCGCGGGTTCTCGGGCGACAAGACGCAGCTCGTGCCGCTGATCAAGGCAGCGCTGCTGCATCGTGGCGCCGCCTTCCTCGACGTCCTCAGCCCCTGCGTAGCGTTCAACAATCACCCCGGGTCGACCAAGAGCTACGACTATGTGCGCGAGCACAACGACGCGGTGAGCCGGCTCGACTTCATCAGCCCCCGCGCCGAGATCCTCGCCGATTACGAACCGGGCAGCATCGAGGACGTCGTGCAGCATGACGGCAGCGTCATCCGCCTTCGCAAGCTGCACGAGGGATACGACCCGCACGACCGCATCGCGGCCATGACTTTCCTGCAGGAACGCCAGGCGGCCGGCGAAGTGGTCACCGGCCTGCTCTACCTCGACCCGGCTGCGGACGAATTGCACGCGCATCTCGACACGGTCGAGACACCGTTCAACCAGCTGGGCGAAGCGGAGCTGTGTCCAGGCTCGGCCGCCCTACACAAGCTCAACGCCTCGCTGCGCTGACGCGCCGCCAGCCCTGCGCTGTCGCCCGTCGCGGGCCGGCACCCGCCGATGCGCCTCGTCGCCGCGATCCTCCTCGTCCTGGGCCTGCTGCTGGGACCCGGGTACTACCTGTACGGACAGCATTTCAACGGCCGCGAGACGCTTCGCGTGGAGTTGACCGAGCGCGCGGAGCGCTGGACATTGTCCGACGGGACGGTCCAGCGATTTCCGGGCCGCCGCGCCTATCGGCCGGTCGAGCTTCCGCTGCACCCGGATCGCAACCTGGCCGTCATCGCGTTGACGTTTCAGATGGCACCCGAGAACGGTCGGGAAGCCGAGGCGAACGTCTACCTGGCCACGCTGTTCGACATGGACCGTCCGGCGCTGCAACGCGAGATCCGGATCGACGCCGGACCGGGCAGGTCCGAGCGCGTGGTGCTGCCGCCCCAGGTGGTGCGCTCACCGCTGACGCATCTGTTCGTGCTGGAGGAACTGAACGCGGCGCCGCGTCCGGTGACCACCGTCACGTTCGTCCTGCGCGAGCGCGCCGAGCCCTTCGTGGAGCAGCTGGTCAGGATCGGGATCGGCCTGCTTGTTGCAGGGCTGCTGTTGCTGGTCCACGACAGATTAAGAGCACAAGGTCAACGAAGATGAGGTGACGCTCAAGCGAGTCGCGAGGGGGGCCGCTAATCGAGTTCATTCTCCTGCGGAGATCCCCGGATGCGAGTATCGTTTCGCACTGCCATGTCACTGATCACCACCGCCTTCGTTGCCCTGTTCGCCACGGCGCTGCAGGCCGGCCCGCCGGGTGGGGTCGGCAAGAGCGATGGGGCCGGAGTCGCTTCGCTCGAGTCCCCGCGACCCGCCATCAGCGAAGCCCAGGCGATCGAGGCCCTCGAACTCGACCTGTCGCTCAAGGTCGGGAAAAAACTCACGGTGGCCGACTACCCCACGGATGCCCGCGCCGCGCGCCAGACCGGTACGGCGATGGTGGAAGTGCGCGTCGCCGGAGACGGGACCGTGCACGACGTCGCGCTCGCTCGCAGCAGCGGCCACAGCGTGCTGGACGATCGCGCGCTCAACGTCGTGCGGCGCGTGACCAAGCTCTACATGCCGGCGCGTCTGCGCGGCCGCGAACAGCGCGCGACGGTTCCGATCGGATTCTATTTGCGCTGACCCGGGCGGCCGGCGCCGCCTGCCCCGACCTGATCATAAGAACGACAGGAGGAGACCTGTACCTTCCGCCCGAACGGGTGCCCGACGCATTGCAGCGCTACATCCGCGGCCTGCAGGCCCACGATGTGGACTTGATCGCCGGCACCGTCTGCGACGATCTCGCCTTCGTTGCCGCGACGCGCACCCTGGACAAGCCCGCATTCCTGGCGATGTTGCGAGCCCTGTATGCCGGATTCCCCGACTGGCGTTACAGCTTCCGGGGCGTGGAGTGGAATGACGGCGTGTACGCAGTGAAGTGGCAGCAGGAAGGCACGCACCTAGGAACCTGGAATCTCGCGGGAATGGCGCCGATTCCACCGACCGGACGCAGCGTCCGGATCCCCGAGCACTATTTCTTCTACACGCTGCGTCACGATTGCATCGCCGAAATCCGGCCCGACCCGGTTCCGGGCGGCGCACCGCGCGGCATCCTGCAGCAGATCGGCGTCGAAGCGCCGCCGCTCTGACGCGACGCGGCTCAGGGGAACGTGCAGGGTGCACGCGGCAGCCCGCGTGCCCAACACCCGACCTTGCGCGCCTCAGCGCCTCAGCGCCGCCGGCGCGCCGCTCGCCTCGGCGCATCCGTCTTATCCTGTGCACGCGGCAGCGGCAGCGCCGTCTGGTACTTGACCTGTTTCAACGCGAAGCTGGACTTGATGTTGCCCACGCCAGGGATGCGGGAGAGCACGTCGAGAATGAAGCGTTCGAGTGCCTGCAGATCGGGGACGACCACCCTCAAAAGGTAGTCGGATTCCCCTGTCATCAAATAGCACTCCATCACTTCCGGACGATCGCGGATCGCCTGCTCGAATACGCCCAGCGCCCGTTCGACCTGCTTCTCGAGCGCGACCTGGATGAATACGCTGACGTTGAGACCCACGCGCCGCGGGTCGAGAAGCGAGACGTAGCGACTGATGAAACCCGCTTCCTCCAAGGCGCGCACGCGCGCCAGGCACGGCGACGGAGACAGGCCCACGGCCTTGGCAAGGTCGACGTTGGACAGGCGCGCGTCATCCTGCAGCAGGGCGAGGATCTGCCAGTCGATCGAATCGAGGTGTTCGTTCGGCATTTCGTTCTCTGTTCATCGTATTTATCAGCATTTTGTGCTGCAATCGAACCTCGGCGCAAGTTCAGACAGAACCACCTGCTCCCGCAGGAGGAGTACCATTGGTCCCCTGCGTTGCCCGGGCCGCGCGAGCGCTCTTCCATCCCACCAGACCGACGACCATGACCGACCTCTCCGACATCGCCGCCAGCAGCCACTGGTCCGTCCTGCCGCCCGACCTCGATCCCGTGGAAACGCGCGAATGGCTCGACGCCCTGCAGGCAGTCGTGGAGGAGGAAGGACCGGAGCGCGCGCAGTACCTGCTGCGTCAGCTGCTGGACCGCGCCCGTGCGCTGCGGGTGCCGATGCCGCCGGTGCTGAACACGCCCTACTGCAACACGATTCCGCTGGCGAATCAGCCGCAGTACCCGGGCAATCTCGACATCGAGGCGCGCATCATCGGCCTGGTGCGCTGGAACGCGCTCGCGATGGTGGTGCACGCGAACAAGATCGCGCCGGAGCTGGGCGGCCACATCGCGACCTATGCCTCCATCGCGGAACTGTTCGAAGTCGGCTTCAACCATTTCTTCCGCGCCGGCCAGCGGGGCGATCTCGTGTACTTCCAGCCGCACGCCGCGCCGGGCGTGTACGCCCGTGCCTACCTGGAGGGCCGGCTCACGGAAGAGCAGTTGCACCATTACCGGCAGGAGACCGGCGGCAAGGGACTGTCCTCCTACTGCCACCCCTGGCTCATGCCGCAGTTCTGGCAGTTCCCCACCGGGTCGATGGGGTTGGGGCCCATCACCGCGATCTATCAGGCGCGCTTCATGCGCTACCTCGAGAACCGCGGCATCCTCGAAACCGCCGGTCGCAAGGTCTGGGAATTCGTCGGCGACGGCGAGATGGACGAGCCGGAATCGCTGGCCGCATTGTCTCTGGCCGCACGGGAGAAGCTCGACAACCTGATCTTCGTGGTCAACTGCAATCTGCAGCGCCTCGACGGTCCGGTGCGCGGCAACGGCCAGATCATCCAGGAACTGGAAGGACTGTTCGCCGGCGCCGGCTGGAACGTGATCAAGGTGCTGTGGGGCTCTGACTGGGATCCGCTGTTCGCGCGCGATCACGACAACGTCATCCTGCGCCGCCTCCACGAAACCGTCGACGGGGAGTTCCAGAAGTATGCGGCAACCGACGGGCGCTTCAACCGCGAGAACTTCTTCAACAAGTATCCGGAACTGCAGCAGATGGTCGCGCACCTGTCGGACGAGGATATCGACCGGCTCAAGCGCGGCGGCCACGATGCGGTCAAGATCTACGCCGCCTATCAGGCAGCGGTCCATTACACGGGTCAACCTACCGTGATCCTTGCCCAGACCAAGAAGGGCTACGGCATGGGGCACTGGGGCCAAGGCAGGATGACTGCCCACCAGCAGAAGAAGCTCGAGGCCGATGCGCTGCTCGCCTTCCGCGATCGCTTCGCCCTGCCCCTCTCCGACGAGGACGTGCTCGCGCTGCGCCTGCACAAGCCGGCCGCGGACAGCCCGGAAATGAAGTACCTGCACCAGCGCCGGGAGGCGCTCGGCGGCTACCTTCCCGCACGCACGGGCAAGGGCGAGCCGTTACCGGTGCCGAAACTCGACACGCTGGTCAAGGCCCTCGAAGGCAGTGGCGGGCGCGAGCAGTCCACCACCATGGTGTTCGTGCAACTGCTGTCGCAATGGCTCAAGGACGCGACGATCGGCAAGCGCATCGTGCCGATCGTCGCCGACGAGGCGCGCACGTTCGGCATGCAGGCACTGTTCAGGCAGGTGGCGATCTATTCCTCGGTCGGCCAGCTGTACGAACCGGAGGACAAGGACGAACTGCTCTACTACAAGGAAGCGAAGGACGGCCAGATCCTGGAGGAAGGGATCACCGAAGCGGGGGCCATCTCCTCGTGGATCGCCGCGGCCACGTCGTATTCGACGCACGGCGTGCCGATGCTGCCCTTCTACATCTTCTATTCCTGCTTCGGGTTCCAGCGCATCGGCGACCTGGTGTGGAACGCGGCCGATTCACGCAGCCGCGGATTCCTGCTCGGTGCCACCGCGGGTCGCACCACGCTCTCCGGCGAGGGACTGCAGCACGAGGACGGCTCGAGCCACGTGCTCTTCTCCACCGTGCCCAACTGCGTCGCCTACGATCCCGCTTTCGGCTACGAGGTCGCGGTCATCGTGCAGGATGGTGCGCGGCGGATGCTGGAGGAGCAGGAGGACGTGTTCTACTACGTCACCGTGATGAACGAGAACTACCCGCACCCCGCGATGCCGGCGGACGCGCGCGAGGGCATCATCAGAGGCATGTACCGCCTCTCGCAAGCGCCCGCCAAGTCGGCCAAGCAGGCGAAACCACGGGTGCAGCTGCTCGGCTCGGGCACCATCCTGCGCGAGGTGATGGCGGCGGCCGAACTGCTCGAACAGGACTGGAAGGTGACAGCCGACGTCTGGAGCGTGACCAGCTTCACGGAACTGCGTCGCGAGGGAATGGAGGTGGATCGCTGGAACCGCCTGCATCCGGACCAGGATCCGCGCACCACGTGGGTGGAAAACTGCCTGGGTCCGACCGATGGCCCCATCGTGGCAGCGACCGACTACATGCGCACCGTCGGCGACCTGATCCGCAACTGGGTGCCTCGCCGCTACACCGTGCTGGGTACCGACGGATTCGGACGCAGCGACACGCGCGTGGCGCTACGACGCTTCTTCGAGGTGGACCGCCACCACGTCGTCGTGGCTGCGCTCAAGGCGCTCTGCGACGAGCGCACGGTCGCGCGCACGCTGGTGAAGGAGGCCATCGGGAAGTACGGCATCGACAGCGAGGGGGGGAATCCTTGGGATCGGTAGGGGCTTGCGGCTAGGGCCGCCACTTCCTGGGCGTTTTTCCACACCGCTCTGCCCCAGTGGCTGCTTTCAGTCGCCGATCTCGTAAACCGTCTTCTCCTCCGACTCGATCTCGCTTCCGATGATTTCGCCAGTGGCCGCATCCACCGCCACATCGTACTCCTTGCCGTCGGCGCCCTCGATCTCGACATCGTAGATCGCCCTGCCATCCACGACTTCGAGCTCGCTCTTCGTCACCTTGCCGGGAAACTGCTCCAGGGCCTTAGCGCGAGCGTCCTTCTCGAGAATCTTCGCCGCCGCCTGGAACTCTGCATCGTTGCGGTTCGCCTCCCGCGACAGCTCGACGATCTCTCCAGTCATCGCGTCGCACTCCACTTCCCAGGTCTGACGATTGGAGGTCTTGATCTCGAACTCGTAGAGCGGTACGCCCGCTTCGATTTCAAGTTTCAACGCACTGACCTTGCCGTCTACCTTCGCTAGTGCCGCGACCATGCAAGTTTCCATCGAAACCTTGGTTTCGGGCATGTCGATGGCAAGAGCGGGCGCGGCAATACTCACGGCAGCAAGAGACACGAAGGACAAAATGGGCAATCGCATAAAGAATCTCCTAGAGGGGAACGAAGGGAACATGACGTAACGTCGGGCATTGGAACCCCAACCGCAAATTCAGTTCCGTCACCTTATTCGAACGCGGAGCGAACCCGCGTGCCAAGCGGGCATCAAACGATCATGTACGATATAGAGTAAGCTTTTTATATGCTCGTTAAATTCGAAAGCAAGGTAGGCGGCTTCAGCATGTTCGGCGATATCGCCGTGACTTTGCTCAAGCTCATGGGACACAGCGGCACCGTGCCCGGTGCAATTCTTGCCGCCGACATTCCGGCGGCACTGGCGCAACTGCGCGCCGGCCTGCATGCCCAAGCGGAGGAACCGGAAATGGAGGACGCGCCAGCAGACGAACGCGACGAGAAGCCGGAACCTCGCGTGTCCATCCACAAGCGCGCCGTGCCGCTGGTCGATCTTCTCACCCGTTCCGCGGACGCGGGCAGCGACGTGATTTGGCGCTGAGCCGGAATCCCGTCCCGCGCCGTTTAGTCTCCGAACAGCAGCGGCTCGATCCTGCGGGGAGCGCCCGGGTGTCCTCGCCACTGATCCTCTACCACGCCGAGTGCGTCGACGGCTTCACCGCCGCGTGGGCCGCGTGGCGGGCGATAGGCGCCAGGGCCGAGTATCTGCCGGTGCATCACGGCGCGCCGGCACCGGCCGTGACGGGACGCGACGTGGTGATGCTCGACTTCGCCTACCCGCGCGACACCTCCTTGACCCTCGCCGCGCAGGCCCGTTCGCTGCTCGTGCTCGACCACCACAAGACCGCGCTCGACGAACTGGGCGATCTGCCCTTCGCCCGGCTCGACATGCATCAGTCCGGCGCC
>CAZNBS010000082.1:0-18875 GCA_964570955.1 uncultured Burkholderiales bacterium
AGCTACCGCGGCGGCCTGATCGACCTGTTCCCGATGGGCAGTGCGGTGCCGTACCGCATCGACCTGCTCGACAACGAGGTCGAGAGCATTCGCAGCTTCGACGTCGACACGCAGCGCACGATTTACAAGGTGAAGGACGTGCGGCTCCTGCCGGCGCGCGAATTTCCCACCGACGAAGAGGCGCGCACCCGCTTCCGAAGCAACTTCCGGGCGGCATTCGAGGGCGATCCGTCCAATCGCCAGATCTACAAGGACGTCAGCAACGGCACGTTTCCGGCGGGCATCGAGTACTACCTGCCGCTGTTCTTCGAGGCGACTGCCACGCTGACCGATTACCTTCCCGCCGGCACCGTGATCTGCATGCACGGCGAGGTATCGAAAGCCATCGAGGACTTCTGGCGCGACACGCGCTCGCGCCACGCGCTGCTGCGCGGCGACCGCGACCGCCCCCTGCTTGCGCCCAATGAGCTGTTCCTGCTGCCCGATCAGTTCTTCGGCGCGCTCAAACCGTTCGCCCGGGTGGACTTCGTCGCCGGCGGAGACGACGCTGCACAGTCGGCGCGCAGCACGCCGCTGCCGCCGCTGCAGGTGGACCGGCGCGCGGACGATCCGCTGCACCGGCTGCACGATTTTCTGCGCGTGCAAGCGGGCCGCACCGTGATCTGCGCCGAGACTCTGGGTCGCCGCGAAACGCTGCTGGCCTACCTGTCCGAGCATGGGCAGACGCCGATCACGCGCGAGCGATTCGACGACGTGCGGGCCGCAGACGATGCGCTGATGCTCGCCGTCGCGCCACTCGCGACCGGCTTCGTGGACGAAGTGGACGCGATTGCGTTCGTCACCGAGAACGAGTTGTACGCCTCGCATGCACGCGCGCGCGACCGCCGTGACGCGGCGACACGCGTGGTCGCCGAAAACATCCTGCGCGACCTGTCGGAGCTCAAGGTCGGCGATCCGGTCGTGCACGTGCATCACGGCATCGGCCGCTATCTCGGACTGGTGAACATGGACCTGGGCGAGGGCAGCACCGAATTCCTGCTGCTCGAGTACGCCGACCACGACAAGCTATACGTGCCGGTGTCGCAACTCCAGGTGATCGGCCGCTACAGCGGTGCCTCGCCCGAGGCCGCTCCTCTGCACAAGCTGGGCAGCGGCCAGTGGGAGAAGGCTCGACGCAAGGCCGCCGAGCAGGTGCGCGATACGGCTGCCGAGTTGCTCAACATCTATGCCCAGCGCGCGGCACGCAAGGGGTATGCGTTTCCCCTGCGACAGCACGACTACGAGGCCTTCGCGGAAGGGTTTCCGTTCGAGGAGACGCGCGACCAGCAGGCGGCCATCGACGCGGTCATCCAGGATCTCACCTCCGGCAAGCCGATGGACCGGCTGGTGTGCGGCGACGTGGGATTCGGCAAGACCGAAGTTGCCCTGCGCGCGGCTTTCGTGGCCGTGGCCGACGGCAAGCAGGTCGCCGTGCTCGTACCCACCACCCTGCTCGCCGAGCAGCACTTCCAGACTTTCCGCGACCGCTTTGCCGACTGGGCGGTGAGGATCGAGGAGCTGTCGCGCTTCCGCTCGTCCAAGGAGCAGGAGGGCACGCTGCAGGCGATCGGCGAGGGGCGCGTCGACATCGTCATCGGCACCCACAAGCTGATCCAGGAGCGGGTGAAGTTCAAGAACCTCGGCCTGGTCATCATCGACGAGGAACATCGCTTCGGCGTCCGACACAAGGAGCGCCTGAAGGCGCTGCGCGCAGAGGTCGACGTGTTGACGCTCACGGCGACGCCGATTCCGCGCACGCTGGCGATGTCGCTGGAGGGATTGCGCGACTTCTCGGTGATCGCCACCGCGCCGCAGAAGCGGCTGGCGATCAAGACCTTCGTGCAGCGCTACTCCGAGGGCCTGGTCCGCGAAGCGGTGTTGCGCGAACTCAAACGCGGCGGTCAGGTGTACTTCGTCCACAACGAGATCGAGACCATTCACAACGTCGAGACCCGCCTGACGAGCCTCCTGCCCGAGGCGCGGATCCGCGTCGGGCACGGCCAGATGCCGGAGCGCGAGCTCGAGCTGGTGATGCGTGACTTCTACCAGCAACGCTTCAACCTGCTTCTGTGCACCACGATTATCGAAACCGGTATCGATGTGCCTTCGGCGAACACGATCGTGATCAACCGCGCCGACAAGTTCGGTCTGGCGCAACTGCATCAGCTGCGCGGCCGCGTGGGCCGCTCGCACCACCAGGCCTACGCCTATCTGCTCACCCCCGATGAAGGGGCGGTCACCGCCAACGCCAAGAAGCGTCTGGAGGCGATCCAGATGATGGAGGAGCTCGGCGCCGGCTTCTTCCTCGCCATGCACGACCTCGAGATCCGCGGCGCCGGCGAGGTGCTGGGCGAATCGCAGAGCGGCGAGATGCAGGAGGTCGGTTTCGCGCTCTACAGCGAGATGCTCAACGCGGCGGTGAAGTCGCTCAGGGCAGGCAAAGAGCCGGACTTGTCGCAGCCCCTGGCGGTGGTCACCGAGATAAACCTGCATGTCCCGGCGCTCCTGCCCGACGACTACTGCCCCAGCATCCACGAGCGGCTGGTGCTGTACAAGCGCCTGGCCAACTGCGAGCACGTGGACGAACTGCAATTGCTGCAGGAGGAACTGGTCGACCGCTTCGGCCTGCTGCCCGAGGCTACCCAGGCGCTGGTGGACAGCCATCGTCTGCGCATGGAATCCAAGCCGCTCGGCGTGACCAAGGTGGACGCGAGCGCCGAGGCCATCGTGATCCAGTTCCAGCCGAATCCCCCCATCGACCCGGCGCGCATCATCCAGCTCATCCAGACGCGCAAGTCGTTCAAGCTGTCGGGACAGGACCGGCTGCGGGTCGAAGAAAAGCACCCCGGGCTGGCCGAGCGCGTGCAGCGCGTCCGTGCGATCTTTCGCGAGCTCGCTCAACCAGTGGTGCACGAAAAGGCGAAGCAGCGCTGAGCGGGCGGGGTCACACAAGCGGGCGGGGTCAGGTCTTGCCTTTTGCCTTACCCGCATTGCCCGCCTTGCCCGGCTTGCCCGATCTCGCCAACAGAACAGAGGGTGAAGGGTCAAGTCTTGTCTTTTGCCGCGCCTGATGTCGCTAACAGCGCTGATTTGTTCGTGCGTGCGCTCCCATTAACGCGAAAGACAAGACCTGACCCCTCTCGATGACCCCTCTCGACTGATGCGTCAGGCAAAAGACAAGACCTGACCCCTCTCGACTGACCCCTCTCGACGCCCGCCCCGAACTTGGGCATCCTGCGCACATGCCGAAGATCTTCATCAGCTACCGGCGCGAGGATGCCGGGGGCTTTGCCGGACGCTTGGCCGATGCGCTCTCGGCTCGCTACGGTCCCGGCAACGTGTTCCGGGATGTCGATGACATCGTGGCAGGCAGCGAGTTCGTTGCGGCGCTGGAACAAGCGCTGGCGACAAGCGATGTCTTCATTCCGCTCATCGGCCGCGGCTGGCTGAGCATCGGTCACGGCAGCAAGCCGCGGCTGCATGAACCGGACGACTACGTGCGACGCGAGATCGCCACGGCAATCGTGCGCGGCATCCGCATCATCCCCGTTCTGCTGGACGGGACACGCATGCCTGCTGCCCAGGATCTGCCTGCGGAGCTGGAACCGTTGATCTACCGCCAGGCGATCACCCTGGACGACGCCTCGTGGAATCCCGACGTCGACCGGCTGGCGCAGGCGATCGACGCCGCATCGCAGGCGCCGGGATCATCGGCGTCCGAGCCGGCGCCGCCGGGCAGGCGCCGGCGGATCGCACTGCTCGCCGGCATGGCGGCGATCGCCTTTGCCGGCTACGGCGCGTGGCAGTTCACGCGGCCGCCCGACGTGTCCGGGGAGTGGAAGTTCGACGACGGGAGCCGCTGGTGGATACGCCAGGACGGCAGGCAACTGCACATCGAGGACGTGCACCACGCCACGCGTGAAGTATGGCGGGCCGGCACGGGCCGCATCGCCAACCGCACCGTCGAGGTCGATCTGCAGTACCGCTTCGAGCACGGCGTCTCGCTTCACGGGGCGATGGAGCTGAGTGGAGACGGCCGCATCCTGGACGGCGTCCTGACGGAAGCACCGTCCGGGCGCCAGTTGGCGCTCACGCTGCGCCGCTGAGCCGCGGTCAGGTCCCTTCCTTCGCACCCGCATCTCCAGCCACTGGCCGCCTGCATCGGGATACACTCGCCGCACGCGGCAGTCGACGAGGACGACATGGCGAATCCCAGAATGGTGTTGCTGTTCAGCGGGCACATGATCGACGCGCCGGATCGCACCGAACCGCGCTTTCCCGCCGACAAGGAACCGATCGCCGCCCGCGCCATCGCCGCCACCCTGGACGTGCTGCGACCGGGACCGCAGGACCTGGCCATCTGCGGCGGCGCGTGCGGAGGCGATCTCCTGTTCGCGGAAGCCGCACTCGCGCGCGATGTTCCACTCGAAGTGTGCCTGCCGTTCGAGGAGGCGCAGTTCCTCGCCGCTTCGGTCGACTTCGCGGACAACGACTGGCACGCGCGTTTCCTTGCCGTCACCCGTCATCCACGCACGGCGCGGCTGATTGCGAGCGACGTGCTAGGCCCGTTGCGCGAGGGTGAAGATCCGTACGAGCGCAACAACCTCTGGATGCTGGCTCGCGCGCAGCGCTTCGGCGACGCGCGGGTGCAGTTCGCCTGTCTGTGGAACGGCGGGGGTGGCGATGGTCCCGGCGGCACGCGCCACATGGTGGAACAGATCGAGCGCAGCGGCGGTACGGTTCATTGGCTCGATACGCGTCGGCTGTGGTGAGATCTTCATCGGCGAGAGGGAGGAGAAGAAGATGAGCGATCCCCGCGACACCCAGGCCGTAGCGCAGCATTTCGTCGCCTTCCTCGCCCGCCGAGGTCAATGAGATGCCGCGGCCGGTGTGCTTCATGATCATGCCCTACGGCACCAAGGCCACGGCACTGGACGTCGGGACGGGACCCGCAGAGATCGACTTCAACGCGCTGTGGGATCGCGCCTTCGTGCCGGCGATCAACGCGCTGGGCTACGAGCCCGTGCGGGCCGACCAGGAAAGCGGATCGCTGATCGTCAATGAGATGCTCGAGCGGCTGTTCCTGTCCGATCTCGTGCTCGCAGACATGACGCTTCCCAACGGCAACGTGTACTACGAGGTCGGCATCCGGCACGCCTGCCAGCAGGTAGGCTGCGTGCTGCTGGCGGCGGACTGGTCGCGTCAGCTGTTCGACGTCGCGCAGATGCGCACCGTGCGCTACCCGCTACCGGAGGGAAGCGTGACGGCGGAGACTGCCGCAGCCATCCAGGCTTCGATTCGGGACGGCATCGTCAAGCTCGCCGGCGGCATTTCTCCGATGCACCAGGCGCTGCCCGGATATCCCGACAAGGTGGACCCGTCGCGCGCCAGCTCCATCCGCAAGCAGCTCGACGAGTTGTCCGCCTTCCAGGCGCAGGTGCGTGCCGTGCGCGCGATGCTGCCGGAGAAGCGGCTCGCGCCGACGCGCGCGCTCATCGACGTGCATCTGCGCCCGCCCGTGCTGCCCAACGTGGCACTCGGCCTGCTGCGTCTGCTGCGCGATGCCGAGGCGCCTTGGACCGAATTGATCGCTGCCATCGATGGCCTTCCGGACGAACTGCGCCAACTACCCGAGATCTGCGAGCAACGCTGCCTGGCGCTGTCCAAGAGCGGCGAGCCGGAGGCCGCGATCGGTGCGCTGGAGGAACTGATCCGGCTGCGCGGCGCGACCGCGGAGCGGGAGGGACTGATCGGCGGACGCTACAAGCAGCTCTATCGCAAGGCCACGAGCGCGCGTGAGCAGCGGCACTACCTGGATCGGGCCATCGAGCACTACGAGCGCGGCATGTTGCTCGATCTGAACGACTACTATCCGTCCAGCAACCTGCCGCGCCTGTACCGTGCCCGCGGCGCGGCAGGCGACGCGGAGCGCGCGCGCAGCACGCTGTGCGTGGTCATCGCCGCCTGCAGACGCCGCCTGGAGCTGGGCCTCGCCGACGAGTGGTTGCGGCCGACGCTGATTGCGGCGGCCTTCGACGCCGGCGACGTGAGCGAGGCGCAACGCATCTGTGGCGACATCGAGCGCGAAGGGCGCGCGCAGTGGAAGCTCGACACGCTGCTGGGCGACCTCGGCCACAGCATCGAGCACGTCGAGGACCACGCGGCCCGCACGGCCCTCGAAGACATCCTGCGGCGACTGCGCACGCTATAGTTTCTATTCATCGGAGGAAACCATGCGCATCAGCAGCAACAGCTTCCGGGACGGTGAGTACCTGGCCCTCGACCACATCCTGTCTGCCGACTACGGCTTCGGCTGCGGCGGCGGCAACCGCTCGCCACACTTGCGCTGGGACGATGCCCCGGCGGGCACGCACAGCTTCGCCGTCACTTGCTTCGATCCCGACGCACCGACCGGCAGCGGCTTCTGGCACTGGGTCGTGGTCAACATTCCGGCAAGCGTGCAGGAACTGCCCGTGGATGCGGGCAACCCCGGATCCGCCAAGCTTCCCGCCGGCGCGCTGCAGGTGCGCACCGACTTCGGCAAGCCGGGATACGGCGGTCCCTGCCCGCCAGAGGGGGACCATCCACACCGTTACCTGTTCACGGTGTTCGCGGTATCCGAGCCTGCCCTGCAGGTGACTGCGGATACGTCCGCCGCAGCGGTCGGATTCCAGCTCAACTTCAAGTCGCTGGCCAAGGCGAGCATCATGGGGTTGTACAAGCGCTGAGCGCCAGGCCCGGACCGCCGCTTCAGCGTCGGGTGACGGGAAGCTGCATGTCCCACGGATCCTGCTCCGGAAAGGCTTGGTGCGGAGCCGGCACCCATGCGCAGGCGTTACGACTGCGGGTTGGTCGGATCCGTCACGTACGGTGTCACGGTGAACCGATCGCCGCTTTCGTTCGATTCCTGGAACACGATTGCCACCCAGCGCACCTGCGTGTCGCGCAACATGGTCTTCACCACTGCGTGCACCTCTTTGCGCGGCACGTCGGGCATGGGGGGCGGTGCGGCATTCTCGGCCATCGAAGTCTCCTCAGTTGCCGGCAACCAGTTCCTTGACGATGAGCCCGCGCAGTTCGGGATACGGCCCGAATTGCACCTGATAGGGCTCGAGATTCACGCCCCGGCGTTCGAGCCAGGTGCGCAGCCGTTCGAAGTTCGCATCGTCGGCATCGAGCCACTCATCGATCGCGTCGCAGTCTGCGTCGCAACCCTCGAACGGCACGATCGGCTTGCCCGCGGTGGGTGCCTGCCCTTCCAGTCGCAGCAGCGTGGAGACCGGGGCATTGAGGCGCCCACCCGGGAGGATCTCGTAGTCCGATGCAAGATAGCCGATCACCAGCGGGCGGGCGAAGGTCTCCACCAGCGAGACCGCCCGCGCGCTCGCCATGGCCAGACGGATGCTGCCGCCCGGTAGCGTGCCGGGCGCCGCGGAGGATCCGGCAAGCATCTCGTTGATGACGTCGAACTGCTTCTTCGCCTCGGTCGGATCGGACGTGTCGAGCAGCTCGACCTTGCGCGGCGCGCCGACCGAGCCGGTCGCGCCCGCCGCACGGTTGCTGAACAGCGACACGTCGACGGTCTTGACCAGGTACACGCGGTTGACCACGCGCAGGTAGAAGGGCTGACGGACCGGCTTGCCGTCCACCTCGCGCTCGGGCTCGAACTGCTTCAGGTACGAGCGATTCTCCGCCGCCCACTTTTCCAGCTTGCGGTAGATTACCTGCGTCGGCAACGCATAGGTGAATGCATCCTTCATGGTGATCGTGCCGTTGGCCGACGCGCTATCCAGCAGGTTCATGCCGACGGGAAGGCTCTGTACGGGAACGGCGACGCTCAGGCCACCGCTGCGCGTGACGGAGAAGTTGTAGGTCGGGAATGCCGCCAGCGGCGCACGCGCGAAACCGGGCGAGCCCCCCGGCGGAAACTGCCACAGCCGCGGCGGCGGCGACTCGTCGGCGACATCCGGCCAGCCGGCGTAGAACGCACCGTATCCTTCGAGTGACAGCCGTGCGACGAGATTTTCGAGGGGCAGAAATCCACGGTCGAGGTAGACGTCCACCTGGCGCTCGACCGGCGTCTGCACCAGGAACACGTCGCCCGGCTGCAGATCCTCCGTGAGCGGGTACACCGGGATGACCTGGCTCGCGCGGATGCCCAGCGACCAGTCCTTGGCGACGCGCTCCAGCTGCTGCGCCCCCATGCGTTGCGTGCTGCAACCCGCCAGCATGACGGCGAGCGCCGCGACGGTCCATGCGACCTTCTTCATAGCTGCCCTCCTCTGCCAACGCCGCGCAGATTACACCCGATGCTCGCCTGCGCCAACCCGCCGGCATGCTTGCACGCGAGCCCGTGCGCGTATACCTTGCGCATGCGTCACTGCTTCGCTCCGTCCATCGCCACACGAACCTGGAGAACACCCATGGCTAAGCGCGCGGTCCTCGTCGGCGTCAATCGCTATCGCATCCCCGGCGCGGATCTGCGCGGATGCGTGAACGACGTACGCAACCTGCAGAAGGTGCTGGTCGATCTCTACGGTTTCCGTCCGCGCGACATGACGATCCTGCTCGACGACAAGGCCACCAAGCGCAACATCCAGACGGCGGTCCAGCAGATGATCAAGGCATCGTCGGCGGGCGACGTCACGCTGTTCCACTTCTCGGGTCACGGCTCGAACGTGCCGGACAACGACGGCGACGAGGCGGACCATCGCGACGAGATTCTCTGTCCGCACGACCTCGACTGGCGCGCACCGCTGACGGACGACTGGCTGCGCGCGTGCTTCGACCGGCTCAAGCGCGGGGTGAGCCTCACCTGCATCTTCGACTGCTGCCATTCCGGCACCGCGACGCGGCAGGTGGCGCCCCCCGATGCACCGGTCATCGCGCGCTATCTACCGAGTCCCTGGGACCTGGTGGCCGCGGAGTCGGGCCGCCGGTTGCGCGGCAAGGTGCGCGCGACGGTGCATCGCGCGTCCGCCGCGAGGCGCCGGCGCAGCGACGTGGTCGTGGCCGACATGCCCGAAGTGCTGATCAGCGGCTGCCGCGACACGCAGACCTCCGCCGACGCGTATATCGGCAACAGCTTCAACGGCGCGCTTACCTACAACCTGGTCGCCTCGCTACGCGAGGCGAGAGGCAACATCAGCCATCGCGACCTGCACGCGAAGGTGCTGCAGCGTCTCAAGCGCGGCCGGTTCGACCAGGTGCCGCAGCTGGAAGGCCGGCGCGCCGCACTCGACCGCCCCTTCCTCTCCGCTGTCGACTGACTTCCCAATCACATCACGAGGGGACGCATCATGGCCGTGACGCTGCTCGTCGCCGGCCGGCCCGAGCCGGCCGGAATCGCCATCGAACGATCGGCAACCGCCAGCGCGACTGCCGTCGGCGAAGGCGAACTGCTCGCAAACGTCGAGGTCGTGCAGGCGTTCGATCTGAGTCCGGCGGCACGCACGGCGGCGAGCGCCGCTCCGGCCGCCGCCGAGGTGCGCGACGACGACATCCTGGAGATACAGGTCGAGGACGGCTTCACCCTGTGGACCTCTGCGGCGCGCTACGCCGAGCGCGTTCGGGCCCTCGACCCCGAGGCCGCGCAGGATGGCAGCATCGCCTTCTCCTCGGTTCCGCGCCCGAGCACCGCCGAGCGGGGCGTGAAGGAATGGTTGGGCGCAGGTCTGCGCATCCTGCGCCTGAAAGCCGATGCCGTCACCGAGGAGATGCGGGATCCGCGCAACTGGCCGGATCTCATCCGCAAGCTGGGCCGGGGGGAGCTGGAACGGCTGGGCAGCTGGGCCACGGCGAAGCTGCTCATGCATATCATCGAGAAGCGCCTCACCCCGGGACCGGGCCTGTACCGCTGGGCGGGCGCCGATGCGGGCGGCCCTGTGCAGTTGGAGGGCGCCACGCCGGTCGACCCCGAGCAGCTTCCCGGGGACATGCCCCTGCTGGTGTTCATCCACGGCACCGGCAGCCGCACGGCGGGAAGCTTCGGCGCATTCGCCGACCCGGCTGCGCGCATGCACTGGCAATCATTGCGGTCGCGCTTCGGTCCGCACATCTACGCCTTCGAGCATCGCAGCCTGAGCGACTCGCCGGTGGACAACGCCATCGACCTGCTCGAGGTGCTGCCCGCGGGGGCGCAGCTGTACATGGTGACGCACTCGCGCGGTGGCCTGATCGGCGATCTGCTGTGCCTGACCGCACTGACCGACGACCAGATCGCCCGCTTCGTCGCGCAGCGCAAGAACGCCGGTCACGAGGATGCCGTGGCGCACGACCTCGGGCAGCTGCAACGCCTGCAGAGGCTGCTGGCGGCACGAAAGCCGCGCGTACTGGGTTATGCCCGGGTGGCCGCACCCGCACGCGGTACGCTGCTCGCCTCCGAGAACATCGACGATTTTCTTTCGATCCTCACCAATCTCCTGAGCCTGGTTCCGGGGTTGGGTACCTCGCTCACCTTCCAGGTGCTCAAGCGTGTCACGCTCGAGGTGGTGAAGCGGCGCCTGGAACCGGCGCTGGTGCCCGGGGTCGAGGCGATGGTGCCGGAATCACCCCTCATCGCACTGCTCAACACCAGTGCAAAGTCTGCCGACCGGCTCGGCGTCATCGCCGGAGACATCGAGGGCGGGAACTGGCTGAAACGGCTGGGGGTATTCGTCACCGATCGCTTCCTCTACGAGGGGCACGACAACGACCTGGTGGTCAACACCGACTCGATGTTCTACGGCGCCCGGCGCGAGTCGGTGTGGTACGTGTTCGAGCAGGGTAGCCGCGTCACCCACTTCAACTACTTCGCCAACGAGAGCACGCGCAGCGCGATAGTCGGCTGGGTGCTGGCGCGCTCCGACGATTCCCTGCCGCCCGGCTTCACCCTGCTCGACCGGCCGGTGTCCGACGTGGTCCCGACACTGCGCGCCATCCAGAAGCGCAGCGGTGCCGCGCAACCGAGCGTCTTCGTGCTCCCCGGCATCATGGGCTCCAAGCTGGACCGCCGCGGAAACGTGATCTGGCTCGACTACGTCGACCTCGCCATCGGCGGGCTGGGGCGCATCCGCGACATCGAGGACGGCGAGGTCGAACCGGTCGGCCTGATCGAGGACTTCTACGGCGACCTGTGCCGCTATCTCAGCGATACGCACGAGGTGATCCCGTTCGCCTATGACTGGCGCCGCTCGATCCGGGATGCGGCCGCGCTGCTCGCGCAGGAGGTCGAGCGGGCGCTGAAGCGCAGCGCGCAGCCGGTGCGCTTCGTCGCCCACAGCATGGGCGGACTCGTGGTGCGTTCGTTCATCGCGCAGTTTCCCGAATTGTGGCAACGCGTGTGCGCGAGAGAGGGATCGCGCTTCCTCATGCTCGGCACCCCGAATCGCGGATCGCACTCGATGGTCGCCACGTTGCTGGGGATGGAGAAGACGGTGCGCATGCTCGCACTCCTCGACCAGTTCCACAGCTGCCAGGGCGTGGTCGACATCGTGTCGCGCTTCCGCGGTGCGCTCGAGCTCCTGCCGCAGCAGAATGAGGGCGAGCACGACTGGTTCGCACCCTCGGCATGGCGCGAGCTCAAGCGGCGCAACGGAAATCTGGGTGCCCTTCCGGGCGAGGACTTCCTGAGCACGGCACGCGCTGCCTTGGCGGCGTTGCCGGTGGACATCCCGAATCCCGAACGCGTGCTCTACGTCGCCGGTTCGGCGGCGAGCACGGCGTGCGGGTTGCGCAGCGACGAGCGCGGTCGCCTGCGCATGGTGGTCACCGATCAGGGCGACGGCAAGGTCACCTACGACCTCGGCAAGCTGCCCGGTGTGGCGATGTGGTACGCGCAGGCCGAGCACGGTGACCTGGCCAGCTTCGAACAGGCGTTTCCCGCAATTCGCCAGCTGTTGCAGGAAGGGCGCACCACGCTCCTGCCTAGCGTACCGCCTGCGACCGCGCGCGGCACGCGCGGGGAACTGCCGCTTCTCGACCAGCCCGTGCTCTACCCCACCGAGGAAGAACTGCTTGCCGGGTTGATGGGAGGTCGTGGCCGGCGGCGCACGCATCGCCGCGACCAGGTGCGGCTGAAGGTGTGCGTCGTGCACGGCGACCTGCGGCATGCGCACCATCCGGTGATGGCCGGCCACTACGAAGGCGACACCATCAGCGGAGCCGAGGGTTATCTGGACAGGCGTCTGGGCAACGCGCTGACGCAACGCTACGACCTCGGCTTGTATCCGGGCGCGCTGGGCACGAACCTCGTGGTGCTGCGCCAACCGAACGCCATCCAGAAGGCGCTCGACGTGCCTCGGGGCGCGATCATCGTCGGTCTGGGCAACATGGGCGAGCTGGCGCCGTCGACACTGGCCAACACCGTGCGCCAGGGCGTCCTCGCCTACGTGACCCAGCTGACCGACGAGAAAGAAGACGCGATGCGTCCGATTGGCCTGAGTGTGTTGCTGATCGGCGCAAACTCGACGGCGAACATTACGGTTCAGAGTTCGGTCAGCGCACTGCTGCGCGGGATCGGGCAGGCCAATCAGGAACTCGCCAAGGCGATGCATGCGCCGGCGAGCGGCGGGCGGCGACGACTGGTCGCGGAGGTGGAGATCGTCGAGCTCTATGCCGATCACGCGATTCTCGCGCAGCGCGCACTGCGCGCCGTGGCCGCGGAAGTGAGCGACGAGCTGGAGATGCAGATCGACTGCGAGTCATTGCTGATCGCGGGACAGGGCGGACGCGTGCGCATCCTGCCGGCCGGGGGCAGCGACCAGTGGCGCCGGTGGATCGTGACGGCGCGCGCGCCGGCCCAGCCGTCCGACGGCCCGACGCGCC
This sequence comes from uncultured Burkholderiales bacterium, assembly GCA_964570955.1. GTDB lineage: Bacteria > Pseudomonadota > Gammaproteobacteria > Burkholderiales > SHXO01 > SHXO01. Next base: position 12,844 of record CAZNBS010000082.1, read on the forward strand.
TGCCCAACGCGCTCGCTCAACGCCTGCGCGACTCGCTGCGCGAGCCGGCACAGGTCGACGGCGACGCGTGGAAAGCGGTCGTCGACGTGGCCTTCGGCGCGCACGTCGCCTCCGCACGTCCTCCGCTCGAGCTCGACTACGTCGCCCTGTCCGACCGCGCGCGCGCCGAGAAGCGCGCACAGCAGGGGCAGCCGGAACTCATCGACACGCTGGTCCAGCTGTCGATCCGCGATACGCAATTCAAGGTGGAGACGGCACGCACGCTGTTCGAGCTTCTCATCCCCAATGAGCTGAAGGACGTGTTCGCACAGCAGGGACGCCTGGTCATGGTGGTGGATCAGACCACCGCCAACTATCCGTGGGAGTTGATGGCGTTCGGTTCGCGTCCGGCGTGCGTGGACGTCGGGCTGGTGCGCCAGCTGCAGACGGCGCAGTACCGCCCGCAGATCCGCGCGAGCACGACCAACACCGCCTACGTCGTGGGCGATCCGCAGACGGAAGGCAACGTCCCGCCGCTGCCCGCTGCGCGCGAGGAAGCGCGACTGGTCGCGGCGCTGCTCGCGCAGCGCTTCCGCATCACCCACAATCCGGAGCGACCCACGGCGATGGAGGTGCTCGACGGCCTGTTCGCCCAGCCCTACCGGATCGTGCACCTCGCCGGGCACGGGCTCTTCGATCCGGCAAACGGGCGCAGCGGCATGCTGCTCGACGGCGGGCTGTACCTGACCGCCGCGGAGATCCGCCAGATGCGGCAGGTCCCGGATCTCGTCTTCCTCAACTGCTGCCATCTGGGCCAGGTCGGACCGGAATCGACGTCCGGCGTCGCGTTCAACCGTCTCGCCGCGAGCATCGCCCGCGAGCTGATCGAGATGGGCGTGCGCGCAGTGGTCGCCGCGGGTTGGGCGGTGCGCGACGACGCCGCCAACTTCTTCGCCCAGAGCTTCTACCAGCAGATGCTCGCCGGCATGGCCTTCGGTGCGGCCCTTCTGCGCGCGCGCCTCGACACCTGGAGGCGCTTCCCGGACTGCAACACGAGCGGCGCGTATCAAGCCTACGGAGACCCGGACTTCCGACTCGATTCCGATGCGTCGGCCGATGCGACGGGCGTCGCAGACGGCCGCACCGCGCTGGTCGCCCCGCAGGAACTCGTCGACCGGCTGGCTGACCAGCCCGAGGCCAGGGCGCTCCAGCGGCTCATCGACGAGGCGCCGCCGGCCTGGATGCAGCGGGCCGATGTCCTGCTCGCCGCCGCCCATGCCTGCAGCGATGCCGGCCTGTTCGAGCGCGCCGTCGCGTTGTACCGCAGCGCACTGTCCTTGGAATCGAGCGCCAGCGACGTGACGCTCGAGGCGGTGGAGAAGCTGGGTAACCTCGAGGCCCGCCTGGGCGCACAACTCGATCAGCCCGCTCTGATCGAGTCAGGCATCCAGCGCCTGGAGCGGGTGCTCGCGCTGGGCGAAACCGGCGAGCGTTTGTCCCTGCTCGGCAGCGCCTACAAGCGCAAGGCGAGCTTTGCAGCCGACAACGAACTGCGCGGTGTGCTGGAGCAGGCTGCAGACTACTATCGGCGCGCGGCCGAACGCGGCGCCGCGTCGGGCGATCTCGACCCCTATCCGGTTCTCAACTGGCTGGCACTGGATGCCCTCCTCGGGCGAACCCCACAGGACTGCGAGAGCTGGCTCGCGCGCTGCCAGGTGGCGGCACGGCAGCGCTTCGAGCGCAAGCGCGCGTCCTGGGATGCAATCGCCATCGCCGACGGTCAGCTGCTCGGACACGTGCTGCGCGGGACGCTGGCGGAGCCTGGCATCGTGCCGCAACTCGTGGCGTTGTACGTCACGGCGGCCGACGAGGCGCAGCTCAGCGCACGCGAGCGCGACTCCCTGACCAGCCAGATGACGTTCATGCAGCAGTTCGCGCAACGGCTCGCACAGGATGCCGCGCCCGGGTGGACCGGCCTCCTGAGGGAGATCCACGCAAGCCTGCTGGGCGCCTGGGACGAGAAGCACCCAGGTGCGGAGACGGGACCTGCAACCCCGGCGAAGCCGGGTGCCGCGCGCAAGCCCGCAGCGAAGAAGGCGCCGCGCAAGGCACGCAAGAGCGCGTCCGCCGCAGGCAAGCGGCGCAGGCCGAAGGGAGGTGACGAGGACTAGATGTACTGGAACAGACTGAGCGTCTGGACCTGGGCGAACGTCTTCTGCGCCGCCTCGTAGGTCAGCTGCTGCCTCGCCAGATCGCTGATCGCCTTGGCGTAGTCCAGGTCGCGCAGGTCGGACAGCGTCCGGTCGTACTGCACGACGAGGTCGTCCTGGGCCGCCTTGGTGTCCTGCGCCTCGCGCAGACGCGCGCCTACGCTCGCCTGAACCCGAAGGACGTTGTCGATGCCACGGTCGAAGTTCGACAACGCCGTGTTGATGTCGTTGGCCAGGCGGGCGTTGCCCACTGCGCCCGGATGCGCCGTCTCCAGCGCCTCGATAAGATTGTAGAGCGTGGCGAACATATCCTCGTTCGTGCTCGCCTCCACCGTGAAGGTGTCGCCGGTCGCCGGCGTGCCCTTGATCGAGATCTCCGCACCGTAGTCCCAGTTGGTCGCATTCGTGTCCGGCGGCGCCTGGCGCCGCAGCGCGATCGTGCTGCCTTCCGCGTAGGTCCTCAGGTAGGGGCCGGTCGCCGAAGCTGGCGCACCGGTCAGCAGCGAGTTGCCGGACACGTTGTCGACGAGATCGTAGGTGGTCACCGGCGGATTGACCGTGCCGTCGACATGGAAGCGCACGCTGAAATCCTGCGGATTGCCATCGGCGTTCCACGCGCTCGGATCGGTCACCGTGCCGGGGCCGATCACGCCGCTGCCGGTGTTGGCATTGGCCGCCTCGGTCACGAATGTGCCATTGCCGTTCTTGATGCGCTGGAAGATGTCGCTGCCCGGATCGCTGGTCGGGATCTCGCGCGATGCAGAGATTCGCACCAGGCGCGAGCCCTGATCCCCGGCATAGGCCACGGTTCCCGGCGAGGTCTCGGCGAACGGCTTCGTCGTCGCCTGGTAGCCGGAGAATAGAAACAACCCGTTGCCGTCGGTGCTGTTGGCGATGCCGATGAGCTCCTGGTAGCGCCCACGCAGTTCCGTCGCGATGCTGCGCAGCTCGTTGGGACTCAGGGCCCCGTTGCCGGCATTCACCGCCAGCGTGCGCACGTCCTGCAACAGGCGCACGGTGCTCGCCAGGGCGTTCTCGCTGCGCGACAGGGCAGCGTCGGCGCTGTCGTTGTTGCGCATGTACTGCTTGCTGATGGCCTGAGCCTGCTCCACCTCGAGCGCACGCGCGGCCGTCACCGGATCGTCCGCCGGGGTACGCACGCGTCGCCCGGTGGAGATCTGATCCTGAGTGCGGAACACGTCCGCCTGGCTGCGCTGGAGATTGAAGACGCCCTGCTCGAAAATGGTCTTGGTGCTCAGGCGGATCATCTACTGAAGCTCCAGTATGGAGGCGAACAGGGAATTGGCGATCTGCAGCACCTTTCCGGACGCCTGGTAGGCCTGCTGAAAGCGGATCAGGTTCGCCGCTTCCTCGTCCAGATTGACCCCGGACAGGGACTGCTGCGCGGCGCGCGCCTGCGTCACCAGCGCGTCCTGGGCCTGACTCTGCACCTGGATCTGGCGCGTCCGATTGCCGACCTGGCTGACCAGCTGGGTGTAGGCGCTCTGATAGTTGGCCGTGCCGTTCGCGACGGTATTCGCGGTCTGCAGCCCCGCCAGCAGGAGGGCGTTGCGGTTGTCGGCCACTCCCGAGGTGTTGTACCCGACGGTGAACTCGTCTCCCGCGGCAGCCGCACCCGTGAGCGAGACGCGGTAGCCGTAGTCGACCGCGGTCGAGGTCGGGAACACCTCGTTCTGCGCCAGCGCGTCGTAGGCGATTCCTGCCTGGATGAGGGTGGGCGACGCGGGGTTGGTGTTGTCGTAGATGGAATAGGCGGTGGCGCCGGTAAAGCGGATCAGAATCGGCGGACTCAGCGCGCCGGCCGTGGCGAAGGCGGCATTGTCGGTATCCACGACGACGCCGGGACTGATGGTCGCCTTGCCGATGTTGTCGATGTCGGCGGCCGTACGCACCGGTGCGGCGGCGGCGATCTTGCTCGTGTCGACGATCGAACCCGCGATGTCGCGCGCGCCGTTGCGCGTCGGCTGTACCAGGAACCTGTCGCCAGCCGCGGCGGCGCCCGAGGCGATCGAGATCTGCACGCCATCTACCACCTGCGGCAAGCTCGCGAAGGTCGACTGGGTGTTGTCGCTGAGGCGGGTGACGGTCCATGCGCCACTCGCGAACTGAACCCGATAGTCGCTGCCGGTGAGAGCACCGACATCGGTGTTGGTCGCGGCGAGCACCGCACTGCCTGTGTTCGACTGGTTGGCGACGGCACTGGCCTGAGGCACCTGGAAGAAGGCGCCGCCGAGATTGCCGTCGAGGTCCATGCCCAACTCGTGCTGGTCGTTGAAGGTCTGTGCGAGCACGGTCGCCACCAGTCCGAGCTGATTCTGGGCGGAATCGAGCGTCTGTCCCCGAAAGTCGAACAGTGCGCCCAGTGTGCCGCCCTGCAGGCTGCTGCTCGACATCGGAATGCGGTTGGAGCCGGCGACGTAGAAGATCCCGTAGTCCTGCGGGTTCTCCGCCGAAGGCCCGGCATCCAGTTCGAAGGCCTGGTTTCCCAGGATCAGGCTCTGTCCGTTGCCGATGAATACGTTGATGCTGCCGTCCGACAGTCCGATCGTGGACACTTTGACCAGCTTGTTGAGTTCGCTGAGCAGGGCGTCGCGCTGGTCGAGCAAATCGTTCGGCGGCTTCGACGGATCGGCCTGCATGCGCACGATCTGGTCGTTGAGGTTCGCAATCTCGCCCGCCAGAGTGTTGATCTCGCCGGTGACGTCGGACACCTGCCGGTTGACCGCTGTGCGCAGGTCGGACAGGCGGTCGTCGAAGGACTGGAAACGCGCCACGAGGCCTTGCGTCAGGCTGAGCAGCTGCTGGCGCGACGGAACCGAAGACGGATTGGAGGCGACGTCCTGCACCCCGGAGAAGAACGCCTGCAGCGTCGGTGACAGGCCGGCGGTAGGGTCGGCCAGCATGTTGTTGATCTGCGAGATCTGGGCGTGATAGGTGTCGAGGTAGGAGGCCTGCGTTTCCGCCTGCAACAGCGCATTGTCGAGAAACTGGCTGTAGGCGCGCCGCACGGTCTCGACCAGGACACCCTGTCCGAAGAATCCGGAGCCGGTCTGCAGGGGAACCTGCGGGGTCGTGAGGGCTTCCTGCTTGTGGTAGCCCTCGCGGCTGGCGTTGGTGATGTTGTGACTGGTGACGAGCAACCCTGCCTGCGCAGCATTGAGACCGCTCACGCCAATCTGGAAGATGCTCATCGCAATTCTCCTGCCTTGCCCGATGTATCGGCCGGGCGCCTCTGTTCTTGATCGGCGCCCCCGTGCAGCTGTGACAGTTGTTTCACCAGCAGTTCTGCCAGTCCCACGCCCCCCTGCTCCCCGACCCCGCGGACGAACTCCTGATCGAGCAGGCCGGTGAACATCCGGCTGCCTGCGTTGTCGACCAGGCTCTCGCCCGGCACCGTGCTGCGCATGCTCTTCATCACCATGTCGAGGAATAGCAGCTCGAACTGCTTCGCGGCCGCCCGCAGGGCGCCCGGTTCGTCCTCGATCGCCTGCCGCTTCAGATCGCCGAGCGCCCGCGGGTCGGCCACCAGTCCAGGGAGGATCGGGTCGACGTTCATCAGATGACCTCCAGGTCGGCCTTGAGCGCACCGGCCGCCTTCATCGCTTGCAGGATCGCCAGCAGGTCGAGCGGCGTGGCGCCCACGGCGTTCAGCGCCTTCACCACGTCGTTGAGGCTGACGGTCGCGGGCAGGCGCAGTACCTGGGCCTTGTCCTGCCTGATCTCCACCTGCGCCTGCTCCGTGACCACCGTCTCGCCCCCGGCGAAGGCGTTGGGCTGCGACACCAGCGTCTCGCGGCTGATGCTGATCGACAGGTTTCCATG
>CAZNBS010000083.1:0-18196 GCA_964570955.1 uncultured Burkholderiales bacterium
GAAAGTGTTACCTATGTGCTCGGAATCCTCTGTAACCTGTCTGCCCGAAAGGGCATCAGAGGTTCGACCTGCCGCGATCACCGTCTCCGGCAGGTAAGTCGTCCAGCGTTCGCCTCCTCGGCTCGTGATTGCGCGCCGAGGGCTTACCGATGCGGGCGCAATTCGCTACAATAGCCGGCGTTCGGGGCGGGTCTGATAAGAAAGCGCTTGTCAGACAAGCGGTTACGAATGCGGTGACGGGTCGTTCTGCCGCCGGTTCATGACCCCCGCGGCCAGTTTCTGGTGGAAATAGCCCCTTATGGGGCTATTTGTTTATTGAGCGCAGCCCACGGTGGCGACGTTGCCAACGCCGCTGCCGCAAGTGCGAACAGGAGCGTATTGGGATGGGCCTTTGGCCCATTTTTTGTTTGGGCGCTAATCAAGGGTACAGGGCGACGGACAACGACTGACATGGCGATTTCGAGGCAAGCGCTTGAGCAGATGCTGGAACCGGCCATCGAGGCGCTCGGTTTCGAGCTGGCCGATCTGGAGGTTCACGTCAGCAAGGGGCGCGGCCTGCTGAGAGTGTTCATCGATTCGGAGAACGGAATTACGGTGCACGATTGCGAAATGGTGAGTCGCCAGGTGAGCAGCTTGCTCGATGTAGCGGACCCAATGGCCGGCCGGTACACGCTGGAGGTGTCGTCCCCTGGCCTTGATCGGCGGCTGACAAAGCCGACACATTTCGACCGCTTCGCAGGGGCAGAAGTGCAGATCAGGTTGCGCCGACTGGTTAATGGCCGTCGACGAATCCGTGGCACGCTGCGCGGTCGGTCTGGTGAGGTGGTTTCAGTGGAGAGTGAGGGCGCGGTGCTGGAATATTCACGGTCAGATATTGAAACGGCTCGCCTTGTTCCGGACCTGAAAACACCTGCCAAAGCGTCGTGAGGCAAGAAAGCAGTTTATGAACAAAGAAATCCTGAACGTAGTGGACGTCGTCTCCAATGAGAAGGGCGTGGAAAAGGAGATCATCTTCGAAGCGCTGGAGGCCGCGCTTGCGTCCGCCACGAGAAAGCGCCACGGCGAGGACATGGATGCGCGGGTCAGCATCGATCGAAAGACCGGTGACTACCAGACGTTTCGCCGCTGGAAGGTTTTCGCCGATGACTCGAAGGATCTCGAGTTTCCGGAGAAGGAGCTGCGGATGATCGACGCGGTGGATGTGGATCCTGCGGCCGAACCGGATGGATTTGTGGAGGTGCCGATCGAGTCGGTCGAGTTCGGTCGCATTGCCGCGCAGGCTGCAAAGCAGGTCATCGTGCAGAAGGTGCGCGAGGCGGAAAGGCGCAAGGTCGTCGAGGAGTTTTCGGGCCGTGTCGGGCAGTTGCTGAGCGGTGTCGTCAAACGGGTGGACCGCAATGGCATTTTTCTCGATCTCGGCAGCAATGCCGAAGGATTCGTGCCGCGCGAGAACATGATTCCGCGGGAGCCGGTTCGAGCGCAGGATCGCATGAAGGCATTTCTGCGTGAGGTGCGCTCCGAGTTGCGCGGCCCGCAGTTGTTTCTCACCCGAACGGCTCCGCAGTTTTTGATCGAGTTGGTGAAGATCGAGGTTCCCGAGGTCGGGCAAGGGTTGATCGAGATACTCGGCGCGGCGCGAGATCCCGGTTTGCGGGCCAAGATTGCGGTCAAAAGCAACGACCCTCGGATTGACCCGGTTGGTGCATGCGTTGGTATGCGTGGATCGCGCGTCACCGCAGTATCGAATGAACTCGCCGGGGAAAGGGTGGACATCATCCCCTGGGACGAGAATCCCGCGCAATTCGTCATCAATGCGATGTCGCCGGCCGAAGTGAGCGGCATTGTCGTTGACGAGGAGTCGCACAGCATGGATATCGCGGTCGCCGAGGACAAGCTGTCCCAGGCGATCGGCCGCGGCGGGCAGAACATCCGCCTGGCGAGCGAACTGACCGGCTGGGAGCTCAATGTGATGAGCGAGGCTGCGGCGGAGGAGAAGAGCGAGAGTGAGGCACGCTCGATCGTGGAGGTGTTCATGAAGCAGCTCGACGTGGACGAGGACGTGGCGCTGATCCTGGTGCAGGAGGGATTCCTGACCATCGAGGAGATTGCGTACGTGCCTGCTGCCGAGCTGCTCGCGATCGAAGAGTTCGATCAGCAGATCGTCGATGAACTGCGCAGTCGTGCCCGCGACGTGCTCCTGACTCAAGCGATTGCGACCGAGGAGAAGATCGAGGGGGTGAAGCCTGCAGACGATCTCGTTGCCCTCGATGGCATGACGCAGGATCTCGCGCAGAAACTGGCTGCCCGCGACATCGTTACACGTGAAGATCTGGCTGAGCAGGCGGTTGACGATCTGGCGGACATCGATGGCCTCGACCCCGCTTTTGCCGCGCAACTGATCATGACGGCGCGGGCTCACTGGTTCGAGGAATCGTCGGTTGCCGACGAAGTTGCCGCGTCTCAATAACGGAGCTGACCCATGTCGGATGTGACCGTTGCCCAGTTCGCGCAGGTGCTGAAGGTATCAGTGGACATTCTGCTGAACCAGCTTGGGGCGGCCGGAATTACCGTGAATGGTGCCGATGACGTCATCAGCGAAGACGCGAAGATGGAACTGCTCACGTTCCTGCAGCGTACCCACGGGCGGGAAGAGGACGAGCGCGGAAGCGCTCCAAAGAAGATTACGCTGAAACGGCGTACGCAGAGCGAACTCCGGCTCTCCGGTAACCAGGGCCGGACACGTTCGGTTACTGTCGAGGTGCGTCGCAAGCGGACGTATGTCAAGCGTGACGAGCTCGAGAAGGAGGCTCGTCAGCAACAGGAGGAGCTGGATCGCAAGCGGCGCGAGGAAGAAGAAGCACGTCTTGAAGTCGAGCGGCGTGAACGGGAAAAGCAGGAGCACGAAAAGGCCGAACAGCAGCGTATCGAAAACGAGGCGCGACTGAAGGCGGAGCAGGCCGCCAGACAGAAGACTGAGGAAGAGGCGAAACACGCCGAGGAAGCCAGGCGTCAGAAAGAACCGAAACGACGTGAGCCTGGCGAGCAGGAAGCAGTCGAATCGAAAACACGGACCAAACCGGCGGATGAGTCGGCGGAGCGCCGGTCACCGGACAAGAAGGCCACGAGGTACGGGCGGCAGGAACTTCACGTTGCCGGTGACATCAGCAGCCGCCGGAAGCGGAAACGCACCGTGCGGAGGCCGGGCGCGGTGGCGGTCGATAGCCGTCATGGGTTCGAGCGGCCGACTGCGCCCGTGGTGAGGGAAGTCGAGATTCCCGAGTCTGTAAAGGTTGCCGAGCTTGCCCAGAAGATGGCCATCAAGAGCGGCGAGGTCATCAAGGTGTTGATGAAGCTCGGAGTGATGGCCACGATCAACCAGATAATCGATCAGGATACTGCGGCCCTGGTCGTTGAGGAAATGGGGCATACCCCGAAGCCTGTGCAGGCTTTCGGCCGCGAGGAAACGATTCTCGCGACAGCGGCTGCGGTCGGCGAAGAACGCTCGCGGCCCGCGGTGGTCACGATCATGGGCCATGTGGACCACGGCAAGACGTCTCTTCTCGATCATATCCGCAGCGCCAAGGTTGCTGCGGGCGAAGCCGGTGGCATCACGCAGCACATTGGGGCTTACCAGGTTGATACCGAGAAAGGGCGGATCACATTCCTCGATACGCCGGGCCACGAGGCATTTACGGCAATGCGGGCCCGTGGCGCGAAGGTGACGGACATCGTCGTTCTCGTCGTGGCGGCCGACGACGGTGTGAAGCCCCAGACCGAAGAAGCAATTCAGCACGCCAGGGCCGCTGAGGTGCCGATCGTGGTGGCGATCAACAAGATTGACAGGGCGGACGCCGATCCGGATCGCGTCCGCAACGAACTGGTCACGAAAGGCGTGGTGCCGGAGGAGTGGGGCGGCGAGCACCTGTTCGTCAATGTCTCAGCGCGTACCGGCGAGGGCGTGGACAAGCTGCTCGAGGCTTTGCTGCTTCAGGCGGAACTGCTCGATCTGAAGGCGGCAGATGACGGTCCAGGCGCCGGAGTGGTAATCGAATCCGGTCTGGAAAAAGGTCGCGGAGCCGTTGCAACGGTCCTGGTCACGCGCGGGCGCCTGCGCCAGGGTGATGTACTGCTGGCCGGTCAGGAGTACGGCAGGGTTCGCAGCATGTTTGATGCGTTCGGAAAACCCCTCACGGAGGCCGGTCCATCCACGCCCGTGGTCGTGCTTGGGCTCTCTGGTATCCCTGGCGCCGGTGATGAGGCGGTGGCGCTGGCCGACGAACGCCAGGCCCGGGAGCTTGCTGAATTGCGCAAGACCAGAACCCGGGATTCGCGTCTTGCCCAGCAGCAATCGGGCAAGCTCGAGGACGTTTTCAGCCAGATGCAATCCGGTAGCGCTAAGGCTGTTCAGCTGCTGATCAAAGCCGATGTGAACGGCAGCGCTGAGGCGCTTCGCGACGCACTGTCAAAGCTGTCTACCGACGAAATCCAGGTGAAGGTCATTGGCAGCGGCGTTGGCGGAATCACCGAATCGGACGTGAATCTTGCGGCTGCTGCAAAGGCAATCGTGATTGCGTTCAACGTTAGAGCGGACGGTGCGGCGCGTGATGCGATCAAGTCAACCGGAGTTGACCTTCGGTATTACAGCATCATCTACGAGGCTATCGACGATGTGAAAGCAGCCATGACGGGGCTTCTGGCGCCGGAGGTGCGCGAGCAGATCGTCGGGCTTGCCGAGGTGCGCGAGGTATTTCGCTCTCCCAAGTTCGGAAGCGTCGCCGGATGCCTGGTGACGGAAGGGCACGTGAAGCGCAGCAACCCTGTACGCGTATTGCGCGATAACGTCGTGATTTTTGAAGGGGAACTCGATTCTCTTCGTCGGTTCAAGGACGACGTTTCCGAGGTTCGCTCGGGGACGGAGTGCGGCATCGGCGTTCGCAATTACAGCGACATCAAGGCCGGTGACCAGATCGAATGCTACGAACGCATCCAGGTAGCCCGGAGTATCTGATGTCAGCGCCGGGTGCGGTACGGGGCTGACGAGGGGACGGCATGCCGAGAGAGTTCCCCCGAAGTCGCAGACTTGAGGAGGCCATTCAGCGAATCCTGGGTGAGGCACTGTCCGGCACTGTCCGTGATCCGCGGCTTCGGGGCGTGGTGATTACGGACGTACAGGTGTCTCGCGATCTCGGTGTCGCTCGCGTGTTTTTCACGTTGCTTTCTGGGGAGTCTGTAACGCCAGAACTGGGTGTGGCATTGCAGTCCGCAAATGGATTTCTACGTTCGAGTCTGGCGAAGGAACTGCGTATCCGGCGTGTTCCTGAATTGCGGTTCAGTGTGGACGAGGCGCTGACACAGTCCCGCTCGCTGGAGGCGCTGATCGACGGGGTGACAGCGGACGAGGAGGCGCGACGCTCTGCTGACGCAGCTTCCCTGGGTGAGTCGAAATGACCACCACGCCTGCAGTCAAAAGCGGCCTGACCGCGGCAGTTTCGGGGCGGCGCCCAAGACGCGATGTCGACGGTATTTTGCTTCTCGACAAACCCCCGGGTCTGAGCTCGAATCGGGCGCTGCAGGTTGTCAGGCGGCAGTTTGACGCGCGTAAGGCGGGCCATACAGGCAGCCTCGATCCATTGGCGACGGGGATGCTTCCCATCTGCCTGGGCCAGGCAACCAAGGTGTCCGGCTTTCTCATCGAATGTGACAAGTCGTACCGTGTCCGCGTTAGCTTTGGCAGCGCGACTGAAACCGGTGATGCAGAGGGTGCCGTGATCGCGACCGGGGCGAGCGAGCTTGGCGAAGCGCCTTTGCGCAGCGCCCTCATGGAAATGCGCGGAACGCTGCAGCAGATCCCGCCGATGTATTCGGCGCTCAAGCATCAGGGACGACGTCTGTATCAACTGGCGCGCGCCGGAGTCACGGTGGCACGACCACCGCGCCCGGTCATGATTCACGACATCGATCTCGAGGAATATCACCCGCAGCATCCGGTGATCCGAGTTCGCTGCGGCAAGGGCACCTACATCCGCACCTTGGTCGAGCAAATTGCTGAGCGGCTCGGCACGGTCGCTCATGTGGCGATGCTGCGCCGGCTCACGGTGGGAGCCTTCGCCGCCACGGAAATGGTGACCGTGGCCGCCCTGGAGCAGGCCTCGGCCTCTGGGGGCCATCGGGCCCTGGACGGGATGCTGCTCCCCGTGGACCGAGCCGTGTCATCGTGGCCAGCCGTGACCATCAGCGCCGAGATGGTCTACCGTCTGCGTTGCGGCCAGCGCGTGGATGCCGCTCCCGATCGCTCGAACACGGTGGCAGGGCTGGTGCGGGTCTACGGTGAAGGAGCCCAGTTTGTGGGCATCGGGGAGTGCCTGCCCGGGGGTGGCTTGGTGCCATGGCGCCTGATGGCACAACGTGCTGCCAGCCCGCCGGGGCAATTCGGGCTGTAACTGCGCACATCCCGGGGTTACAATACCGCCCGATTTGAATGGCAAGATTCCGAAAGAGATTCAAGGAGTAACAGCTAATGTCCCTGTCGGGAGAGCAGAAGGCCAAAGTGATTTCAGAGAACCGCCGGGGGGAGAAAGACACCGGTTCGCCGGAGGTGCAGGTTGCAATTCTGTCTGCTCGCATCAGTGAGTTGACGGAACACTTCAGTCAGCACAAGAACGACCATCACTCCCGCCAGGGTTTGCTCAAAATGGTAAACCAGCGACGTAAGCTGCTCGACTATCTGAAAGCCATCGATAGCGAGCGCTACAAGACGCTGATCGAGCGCTTGGGATTGCGACGCTGAAATCGGCCGGTCCACCTCGGACGGCTTCGCAGCCATCAAATTCTTGTTTTGCGTGCCGGAAACGCATGGGCGGCGCCGGTGTACCAATTCGTTATCAAAGGCAGGTGTAAACGGTGTTGTCGGTCAAGAGATCTTTCCCTTACGGGGAACATGAAGTCACGCTGGAAACTGGAGAGATTGCTCGTCAGGCAGACGGCGCGGTATTGGTGACGATGGGCGACACCGTGGTGCTGGTCACCGCCGTTGCCGAAAAGACGGCCAGCGAAAACAGGGACTTTTTCCCACTTACCGTCAACTACCAGGAAAAGACCTACGCTGCCGGACGAATACCCGGCGGCTTTTTCAAGCGCGAAGGACGTCCGGGCGAAAAGGAGACACTGACCTCCCGCCTGATCGACCGCCCGATTCGCCCCCTGTTCCCGGAGGGCTTCAATAACGAAGTCCAGGTCATCGCAACCGTCCTGTCCATAAACCCCGAGATCGACCCGGATATTCCCGCGATGCTGGGCGCATCCGCTGCGCTTTGCCTCGCCGGCGTCCCGTTCGACGGGCCCATCGCCGGAGCACGGGTTGGGTTTATCGACGGTCGCTACGTGCTCAACCCGACAAAGAGCCAGATGGCGAAGTCGCAGATGGACCTGGTGGTAGCCGGGACAACATCTGCGGTGCTCATGGTCGAGTCGGAGATCAAGTGCCTCGCTGAGGATGTGGTGCTCGATGCGGTAATGTTCGGACACGAGCATATCCAGACGGCAATTCGCACGATCAAGGAACTCGCAGCCCAGGCGGGGAAACCGGCCTGGACATGGCGGGCACCGGAACCGGACGCTGACCTTCGGCAAAGCATCGAGCAGAAGTTCGGGAAGTCGCTGGCGGAGGCGTATCGGATTCGGGAAAAACAGGTGCGGACCAACCGGATTGCAGAGCTGAAATCGGAGTCCGTTGCAGCGCTCGCGAGCGGTGAGAAACCGCGCTGGAGCGACGATCAGGTGAGCGAGGAGTTTTCCGCGCTGGAAAGCCGCATCGTTCGCCAGCGTGTCATCAATGGTGAGCCGCGTATTGACGGGCGGGACTACACAACCGTGCGCCCGATCACGATCCGCACCGGCGTATTGCCTCGCACGCACGGCTCGGCGCTGTTTACCCGAGGTGAGACGCAAGCCCTGGTTGTTACGACTTTAGGCACGGATCGCGATGCCCAGATCATCGATGCCCTGAGCGGCGAGCATCGTGATCGCTTTATGCTGCACTACAATTTTCCGCCGTTTTCGACGGGGGAAATTTCCTTCCTGTCGTCACCGAAGCGGCGCGAAATCGGACATGGTCGCCTGGCGCGAAGGGCGATCGCTGCGGTATTGCCCGACATGACGAAGTTTCCTTACGTCGTTCGGGTAGTCTCGGAAATCACAGAGTCAAACGGCTCGAGTTCAATGGCCTCCGTGTGCGGCGCAAGTCTCTCACTGATGGATGCCGGCGTGACGACCTCAGCACCTGTAGCTGGGGTGGCGATGGGCCTGGTCAAGGAAAATGACCGCTATCAGGTGCTGACCGACATCCTGGGCGATGAAGACCATCTGGGCGACATGGATTTCAAGGTGGCCGGCACCGCGCAGGGTGTCACCGCCCTGCAGATGGACATTAAGATCAGTGGCATTACCCGAGAGATCATGCGCGATGCTCTCAATCAGGCGCGAGCTGCCCGTCTGCATATCCTGCAGCAGATGAATCAGGTACTGGATGCGCCTCGTCAGCGGATGTCCGAGTGGGCTCCAACCATCATCACGATGAAGATCGACCCGGAGAAGATTCGTGATGTCATTGGCAAAGGCGGTTCCGTCATCCGCGCGATCACCGAGGAGACCGGCACGACGATCGACATTGATAATGACGGAACGGTAAAGATTGCTTCCGTTGACGCAGCATCCGGCCGCGAAGCGCAGCGCCGTGTGGAGCTAATCACGGCGGACGTCGAAGTCGGCCGAATCTATGAAGGCCGGGTTGCGCGGCTCATGGATTTCGGCGCCTTCGTCACCATTCTGCCAGGTCGCGACGGGCTGGTTCACATCTCCCAGATATCAGACGAACGTGTCGAACGGGTCGGCGACAAACTCCGCGAGGGTGACGTCGTTCGAGTCAAAGTGCTGGAGGTTGACAGACAGGGCCGCATACGGCTCAGCATGCGCAACCTGGACGCAGCCTGACCCGAGTCGCCCGTCGAAAGTGCAGCTTCGTGGCCGGCCGGTAATCGCAAACCGGCCGGCTGTTTGCGTCGCTCAGTTCTCCAGCGCGACTCTCGATCCGCGCGAGTCATGCAGCGCTGCCCGAAGCGCAGAATGCAGTCGATCCGCCAGGCCGGGATCGCGTTCCCGCCCGGCGAGTCGAATCAGGGCGGCGAGAAAATCAGCCGTCAGCAGCGGGGCGCCAGAGCGTTCCGCTTCCGCAATGATCTGCAGCAGAACCGTCGTGGTGATATCGCGGCTGGTTGCCTGGTCCACGACGCGGATCTCGCCTCCGGAGTTGATGACCCGGCGCAGGTCATCGAGATTGACGTAGCGGCTCTCGACGGTGTCATAAAGACGGCGATTCACGTACTTACGAATCAGTCTTGGCTCGTTCATGGTCGTCTCTCATTGGCAATTGGAGGTTCTTCGCCGGGACGGCTGCGGCCGATTCGGGCGCAACGACCGGTTTCGAAGATGTTGGACAAAGTCCAAACAGGGTTAGTTCGCTGCGAGACGACGTCGCAGCAGGAGAAAGCTCTGCAAGCTATAAACCAATAATTATCAGTGAGTTATTTAGTCTTTTTAGATTTTCAGAGACCATGGGACCGGCCGAATATCAGTAGCCATCCTCACGATCACGAAACTGACGCTCGGCCAATTCGCGGCGTTCCTGGGCCTCTACGGACAGTGTTGCGACCGGGCGCGCTTCGAGTCGCCGCAGTCCTATTTCCTCTCCGGTCTCCTCGCAATAACCGTAGGACCCTTCCTCGATGCGTTCGAGGGCGGAATCGATCTTCTTGAGCAACTTTCGCTCGCGGTCGCGTGTTCGCAACTCGAGTCCGAACTCCGATTCCTGAGTGGCACGGTCGTTAGGGTCCGGGAAATTGCTGGCCTCGTCCTGCATGTGATGAACGGTGCGGTCGACCTCTTCCATAAGCTCACGTTTCCACGCGAGCAGAATATGGCGGAAGTGCTCGAGCTGCCGATCATTCATGTAGCCTTCGCCAGATTTTGACTGGTACGGTGGAATGCCATGAATCAGGCCGACGCTGCTGGTCACCGGGCGCAGCTCGGCGCGGCGAACATGACGGACCGTTGCCGGCACCGCGGAGCGTGGCGTTTTTTGCCTGGCAGGTGCTGCTTTGGCGGGCTTGGCGACCGGCTTGCGCGACGCCGCGGCGGTTCGCTTTGATGGCTTGCCAGCGGGTGCCTTGGCTGGCTTGCGGGCGGGCGTACTCGCGGCGGTCCGACGCGATCCAGTAGCCTTGGTTCTGGCTGTAGCCACAGTTTTTTTGGCCTTGGGACGGCCAACCGCCTTACGGACAGAGCGCTTTTTTGCAGCCATGCTGCACCCGGTCGGTTGTCAGGAAGCGCGGGATTATACATAGGGTTCGCTGGGTAGGAAGCGGCAAAAACAGGTACGCCAGGGCTTGGGCTGGCCAATTCCGCCTAATTGGTGCGAGACGGATCAACGGCCTGTGCCACTGCGGCCTGGCCGCGCCAGCCGGGGTGGCGATGTTCCACAATAACCGTCGTGTAGATGCCACCGCGCACGTTGAACCGGGCAGTCAGCCGCATGAACCGTGGTTCGGCACAGCGGACCAAGTCAGTGAGAATCTGGTTGGCAACGGCCTCATGGAAGGTCCCGACGTTACGGAATGACCAGATGTATTGCTTCAGTGACTTCAATTCGATGCAGTTCTGGTTCGGGACATACTCGAGCAGCAGGGTGCCGAAGTCCGGTTGACCGGTTTTTGGACACAGACAGGTAAACTCAGGTATCCGGATCCGGATGGTATACTCGCGGTTCGCGCTGGGATTGCGGAACGTGTTCAGCAGGTCCGGTGCCGGGATTGTTGTTGCGGAAGGATTCACGGTCATCATGTCTGGCGGCGAAGGCCGTCTGGTGCGTCGTGTAATTTTTACTTTACACTAGACGTCAGTGCGCGGACTACGGTCGGGGAAATCACAATGCCTGTGAGACTCGGGCAACGGGTAGATCTATATTCAGGAGCCGGTTATCCATGCGCCTGAGCAGGATCCGGCTTGCGGGATTCAAGTCTTTCGTCGACCCAACGACTTTTCATCTACCGTCGAATCTGGTCGGAATCGTCGGGCCAAATGGTTGCGGCAAGTCCAACGTAATAGACGCGGTCCGCTGGGTCATGGGCGAGATGTCCGCAAAGCATCTCCGCGGCGAT
The DNA here is from genome assembly GCA_964570955.1 of uncultured Burkholderiales bacterium. Classification (GTDB taxonomy): domain Bacteria; phylum Pseudomonadota; class Gammaproteobacteria; order Burkholderiales; family SHXO01; genus SHXO01. The sequence continues at coordinate 11,211 of CAZNBS010000083.1, forward strand.
TCGATGGCGGACGTGATCTTCAACGGTTCGGCATCGCGCAAACCGGTCGGCAGTGCCAGTATCGAGCTGTTTTTTGACAACTCGGACGGCTCTGTCGGTGGACAATTCGCTCAGTACGCCGAGATTTCGTTGCGGCGAACGCTGTCTCGTGACGGAACCTCGACCTACTTCCTGAACAACACCCGCTGCAGGCGCAAGGACATCACAGACCTGTTCCTGGGAACAGGGCTCGGCTCGCGCAGCTACGCCATCATCGAGCAAGGCATGGTCTCTCGTCTCGTGGACGCCAAGCCTGATGAAATGCGCACCTATATCGAAGAGGCTGCGGGTATCTCCAAGTACAAGGAGAGACGTCGGGAAACCGAGACCCGCATTCAGCACACCCGCGACAATCTTGCCCGCCTTAACGACGTACGGGACGAGATCACGAAGCAGATTGATTATTTGCAGCGTCAGGCAAAGGCGGCTGAGCGGTACAAGGAACTGAAGACGCGCGAACGACGGCTTGAAGCGGAGTCGTTGGCGATGCGGTTGGGCGAACTGGATCGGGGTCTCGACGAGAGCCGTCTTGGTCTTGCGAAGAGCGAAACAGGACTGGAAGCGGCAAATGCATCGCAATTGCGGCTCGATGCCCAGATCGTCACCGGCAGGGAGCTGTATGCAACCGAGACCGACGCATTCAACAACGTGCAGGGACAGCATTACGCCATCCAGAGCGAGATCTCCCGCCTCGAGCAGGAAATAGCGCATTGCCGTCAGAACCGGGAGCGTCAACAGGCGGAGCTTGCGCAGTCACGGGAACAGCAGGGCGGCCTGGTTGCCGACATCACCCGAGAGGACACGCAACGGTCCGACCTTGATCAGGCGCTGGCACATCTTGAGCCGGCGCTGACTGAAGCGCGCGCGGCAGAGCAGGCGGCCCTCGAATCGCTCCGCGATGCGGAAGAAGGACTTGGTCAATGGCAGGACCAGTGGCACGAATTCAACCTGGGAATCAAGGAGCTGCAGCAGGTCGCGCAGGTAGAGCGGACGAGGGCAGAGCACCTGGCCGAGCAACTGGCTCAGCTGGCGCGGCAACGCGAATCCCTCGATCAGGATCAGGGACTGTATCGGCCGGAAGATCTGGAGCGGCGTGTGACGGCGCAGAACTCCGCCGAGAATGAGGCTCGAAATCGGGCCGCAGAGGTGGGGGAGAAACTTGCCGGGATCAACGACCAAATCGAGGCAATGCGCTCACGCGACCGCGAACTCACGACCGAACTGCAGGCGGCCGGCGCTGGGATGGCTTCGGACCGCGGGCGTTTAGGCGCCCTGCAGGCTGTTCAGGAACTGGCGCTTGGTGCAGATGATGCATCGTTGAGCGAGTGGCTGACGCGTGAGAACCTGGGGCAGCAGCCGCGGCTGGCACAACAGTTGCGCGTCGAGGATCGCTGGGTTCTCGCTGTGGAGACCGTACTGGGTGATTTTCTGCAGGCCGTTTGCGTCAAGGGGTTTGCACATCATCTTTCGTCGCTCCCTGATACACAGGTCACGATGGTTGAGGCGCAAGCGGTAGACGCTTCTGCGGGGTCAGGTTCGCTGCTCGCGCGTGTAGCGGAGCCAGGCCACTCGGCACCGCTTCTGGCGAATGTTTTCGTCGCCGACGATCTGGCCGACGCGATACGGCTGCAGCAGCAGTTGCAGCCCGGGCAGACAGTGGTAACAGTCGATGGCATCTGGCTGGGCGACGGCTGGGTTCGAATCAATCGTGGCCAACGTAGCTCGGCCGGATTGCTGGCGCGTGAAGGGCAGATTCGCGAGCTCCTGGTCGCAATCGAGCAAAAGGAGCGGCGCATCCATGATCTGGAGCGAGAAAGCATAGACGTTCGTCAGCAGGTCACCGACCTGGAGGAACGTCGCACTCAGGCGACACAAGAGTTTACGGCTGCCAACCGGGTGCACGCCGAGTCGGTTGCGGTTCTCGACAATCTGCGGCAGGAGATGGTGCAGGCGCGGGAACGCCGCGCGGTTCTGGACAGCAAAATCGGCCAGCTGGTTACCGAAATCGAGGGCATCGCACAGGCGCAGTCGGACGCCCGACTTCGTACACAGGCGTCTGAAATCGAAATGCAATCGATGGCCGACAAACGGCCGGAGCTGCAAGGTCAGCAGGAGGTGCGCCTGTCTGCCTACAGCGCTGCTCGCGAGGCCGCCGACCAAAGACGTGAGGTAGTGAGCCGTCTGAGCGTGGATCTCGAGAGCAAGCGTGTGGCACGCAATTCCGTCGCCGCAACGCTGGCGCGCTTTGCGACCCAGCAGGAACAACTGTCAGAGCGGATTGCCCAGCTGGAGCAGGCCATTATGGCGATAGAGCCTGCATTGGGGAATCTGCAGTCCGATCTGTCGTCGCGTCTGGAGCGACAATTGGAAATTGACCAGTTGCTGGTGCAACGTCGCGAGGCGGTCGAAGAGGCCGAGGCGGGATTGCGTCAATGTGAAACCTCACGGAGCGCCGCCGACCGGGCGGTGGCGGCGGCGCGCGAAGCGGTTGAACAGGAACGCATCAAGCTGCGCGAAATCGAGGTCCGGCGCGAGTCCGTGATGGAAAACTTTACGGCTACCGGAGTCGATCTCGAGACTGTCAGGCGGGAAATGCCCCAGGACGCAGACGCCGGTGCCTGGCAGACGGCGCTGGAAGATGCTCGGCGCAGGATAGAGCGGCTGGGTCCGATCAATCTGGCGGCCATCGAGCAGTTCAATGAACAATCGGAGCGCAAGAAGTACCTGGACGCGCAGAACGATGATCTGACAGCGGCCCTCGAGACGCTTGAACAAGCGATCCGGAAGATCGATCGGGAGACCCGGGCTCGATTCCAGGAAACCTTCGACCAGGTCAATCAGGGGCTGAAACGTATATTCCCAAGGTTGTTCGGTGGTGGCCACGCCTATCTCAGCCTGGAGGGCGAGGACATTCTTGCGGCGGGAGTTACGGTCATGGCGCGACCGCCGGGCAAGCGCAACAGCCATATTCACCTGTTGTCCGGTGGAGAGAAGGCACTGACAGCCGTCGCGCTCATTTTTGCGATCTTCGAGCTGAATCCGGCGCCATTCTGCCTTCTGGACGAAGTGGATGCGCCGCTCGACGAGGCCAATGTTGGCCGATTCTGCGATATCGTCCGTGAAATGGCACAGCGTGTTCAGTTCGTCATCATTACGCACAACAAGACGACAATGGAGATGGCGAAGCAGCTTACCGGCGTTACGATGAACGAGCCCGGGGTGTCGCGCCTCGTGACTGTGGATCTCGACGCTGCGGTACAGCTCGCCGCAAGTTGACGAGGTAGCCCGGTGGCCGACTTTCGTTGGCTCTTGCTGGTTGCCGGAATCCTGGTCCTCGCTGTGGTGTTCTGGATTAGCCGGCGCGAAGAGCGCGGTCAGCGTGGCATTCCGACGGGTTTTCTACGTAAGAACACGCCCCCTCAGCTTGGTCTGGAGGCAACCCGGAACACCGAGGATTCTGGTGCCACCCGGGTGGAAAGTGCACCGGATCGGGTCATCACGGTTCGCCTTATGGCTCGGGGACACGGTTCCTTCTCCGGTGAAGACCTGATCCTGTCGCTGCGAAATGCCGGCCTTCGACATGGCCGTTTTGGTATTTTTCACCGCCACGACCCTGATGATGAGTCCAGGATCAATTTCAGCGTTGCAAGCCTGGTGGAGCCGGGTTCTTTTGATTTGTCCCAGCTCAAGACCAGTCGCTTTCCCGGGGTAAGCCTGTTCCTGGCGCTGCCGGGCCCGACCGACACGGTCGCTGCATTCGATGACATGTTGTCCACAGCGCGCTCGTTGGCGGAGGCACTGGACGGAGAGCTTCTGGATGAGCAAGGGAGCCATCTCAGCGTTCAACGTGAACGCTATCTGCGAGAGGAAGTCATCCAGTATAGGCGCAGATCATCACCAGATTGACCGATGCCAGAGTCTAGAGCCCCGCCGCCAGCAGGCGCCATTGAGCGAGTGGCGCAGTTACGCAAAGAAATAGAAACGCACAATTATCGCTACTATGTTCTCGATGAGCCCTCCATCCCCGACGCCGAATATGATCGACTCCTGCGCGAACTGACGGACCTCGAGCGACGGTTTCCGGCGCTGGTTGTGCCGGAATCACCCACCCAGCGAGTCGGTGCGGAGCCTGCTGCCGGGTTCCGGACAGTTCCTCACATGGTGCCAATGCTCTCGCTCGAGAATGCATTCAGTGAGGAAGAGGTCAAAGCATTCGACAAGCGAGTACGAGAGCGGCTGGGTTCGGATAACGAGATCCGGTATTCGGCAGAACCGAAACTGGATGGCGTGGCCGTCGGTATTCGCTACGAGAACGGAATACTGGTTCGCGCGGCGACCCGGGGTGACGGAACATCAGGGGAGGATGTCACGCAGAACATCCGGACCATTTCATCAGTACCGCTGCGGCTCATGAGTGATGCACCGCCGGTGACCCTGGAAGTGCGCGGCGAAGTGTATATGCCCAGGTCCGGGTTCGCGGAGATGAATAAACGTGCGCAGGCGCGTGGTGAGAAAGTGTTCGTGAACCCCAGAAACGCAGCTGCCGGTAGTCTGCGACAACTTGATCCCCGGGTTACCGCAATACGTCCGTTACGGGTATTTTTTTACGGTATCGGAGAAGTGTCGGGCTGGAACATGCCGGCAACCCATAGCGAAACGTTAAGTCGTCTTGCAGAATGGGGCTTGTGCACAAACCCATTGTCCACGGTCGTGGTGGGCACGGCGGGCTGTGTCGGGTATTACGAAAGAGTTGGCCAGCTGAGGGCTAACTTGCCGTACGAGATTGACGGCGTCGTGTACAAGGTAGATGCGTTGCGCTCCCAGCGAGAACTAGGGACGGTGTCGCGAGCACCCCGGTGGGCCCTGGCGCACAAGTTCCCTGCGCAAGAGGAAGTTACCATCGTCGAGGCGGTTGATTTCCAGGTTGGCCGTACGGGGGTGATCACACCGGTAGCACGCTTGAGGCCGGTGTTTGTCGGTGGCGTGACAGTCAGTAACGCCACCTTGCATAACATGGATGAAGTCGTGCGGAAAGACATCCGCATCGGTGACAGTGTTGCGATCCGGCGGGCCGGCGACGTCATTCCCGAGGTGGTCCGTGTGCTTCGGGAGCGCCGACCCGCAGACGCCCAAGCAATAGAGGCCCCCAGCCGATGCCCGGTTTGCGACTCGGATGTGCGCAAAGTCGACGGCAAGGCCATTATTCGTTGCAGCGGCGGCCTGTTCTGCCCCGCACAACGTAAGGAAGCGCTCAAGCATTTCGCGTCCCGGCGGGCGATGGACATCGAGGGGCTGGGAGACCGGGTGCTGGAGCAACTCATCGACCGCGAACTCGTGAGCACTCCGGCTGAGCTTTTTCGTTTAACCGTTGAGGAACTGGCTGAACTCGACCGGATGGGCGAGAAGTCGGCGGCGAATCTCCAGCGGGCAATCGATCGCAGCAGAACCACGAGTTTTCCCCGCTTCCTGCTGGCACTGGGCATACCCGAAGTCGGGGAGGCGACAGCGCAAGCGCTGGCCGAATACTTTGGGGATCTCCTCCCGCTGCAGGAGGCCTCCGAGGAGGAGTTGCAGAAGATTCCGGAAATCGGCCCAATTGTCGCTGCCGAGATCAGCGCGTTTTTTCGACAACGGCATAACCGTGAAGTAATACGCGCCTTGCAACGCGCTGGCGTGCATTGGCCGAGCGCAATGGCAGCGTCTGCGAATGCGGCGGATGATTTCAAGGGTCTCAGCTTCGTCGTAACGGGGAAGCTGGAAACCATGACCCGGGACGAGGCCAGGCAGCAGATCCGGCAGCGCGGAGGCAAGGTTGTGGAGAGTGTCGCTCGCCTGACGTCCTACCTGGTCTGCGGTGACAAGCCAGGGTCAAAACTGGCGAAGGCAGAGTCATACGGCGTGAAGGTACTGAATGAAGTCCAGTTTCTGAAGCTTCTCCAACGCAATGACGATGAGTAATCATGGCTGACGATGTAACCCAGGAACGAATTCGCCGCGCGCTCGACGGCGTGCTGCTACCCCTGGCACGAACCTTGTTGCGATGTGGCGTCAGTTATGCGGAGTTTGCCGAGCTGGCAAAGCGTTCATTCGTAGAGGCTGCATCTACTGACTATGGGGTCAGGAATCGGCCGACCAATGTCGCGCGGGTTGCTGTGATGACCGGGCTATCCAGGAAGGAGGTTAGCCGGATTCGCAAGATTGCGCAGTCCGAGAAGAAGGACCCGCTTTCTTACAAAAATATTCAGGCTGACGTCTTGCACTATTGGTACACGACCCCGGCCTTTTTGGATAGAAGCGGACGTCCACGACCGTTGCCGGTCTCCGGACGGAACGTTTCATTCACGCGTCTTGTTAGCGAGGTTTCAGCGGATGTGCCAGCGCGTATCGTTTTAAGAGAGCTGGAACGGTCTGGAGCCGTGATGTACACAAATCGCCGACGGTTGTTGCCGACACGGAGAGAGTTTGTACCAGATTCCGTGAATGAGAAGGCTATTGAGGGGTTGCAATATGGTCTGAGGCGATTGGCTGAGACCGTTTGCTACAACAGCCAGCAAGTGAATTTAGGTCGCGCTAGGTTTCAGCGAATAGTTCATTCAGATCAAATACCAATGTCGGATGTAAATGTCGTTCAAGCGAGTTTGGCAGCTATTTTGGCGGGGTTTGCGACGAAAATCGATGATTACCTCACGTCATTTCAACCAGAAAAAACGGTAGCGAAGGGCGATGAGCAATTCAAAACTCACGTCGGTGTCGGACTGTACTATTTTGATAATTCGATGTAGGCGAAATCGCGAGGCCGGTTAGCTCTAAAAAGAATTGTGGCGACCAATGCATCGTGGCCACTGACGGAAATTAGACCCTTCTTATTGTTGGCCTGCTGCGTTGACGCCGCGCATGCCGCTGCCAGTGATGCCGCGCATGCCGCTGCCAGTGATGCCGCGCATGCC
>CAZNBS010000084.1:0-17626 GCA_964570955.1 uncultured Burkholderiales bacterium
CACCAGGTGGTTCTTGGCGCCGCCGAGCGCCTGGACACGCTTGCCGCTGGCCGTGCCGGTACGGTAGATGTACTCGGCGATCGGAGTCGAGCCGACGAAGCTGATCGCGGCGATGCGCGGATCGTGCAGCAGCGCGTCGACCGCCTCCTTGTCGCCGTGCACGACATTGAACACCCCGTCGGGCAGACCGGCTTCCTGGAGCAGCTTCGCCAGGAACACGCTGGCCGAGGGATCGCGCTCGGAAGGCTTGAGCACGAAGCTGTTGCCGCAGGCGAGCGCCACCGGGAACATCCACATCGGCACCATCGTCGGGAAGTTGAACGGCGTGATGCCCGCGCACACGCCCAGCGGCTGGCGCACCGAGAAGCTGTCCACGCCGGTGCCGACCTGCTCGGAGTATTCGCCCTTGAGCAGGTGCGGGATGCCGCAGGCGAACTCGACCACTTCCAGCCCGCGCGTGACCTCGCCGCGGGCGTCGGACACGACTTTGCCGTGTTCGCTCGAGATGAGCTTTGCGAGCGCGTCCGTGTTCCGCTCGATCAGTTCCTTGAACTTGAACATGACGCGCGCCCGGCGCAGCGGCGAGGTCGCCGCCCATCCAGGAAACGCGGCCTGGGCCGATGCCACGGCAGCGGCGACCTCGTCGCTGCCGGCGTAGGCGACGCGCGCGCTCACCCGACCCAGGGAGGGGTTGAACACGTCGCCATGACGGCCGCTGGCACCCGCGACTTCCTTGCCGTCGATCCAGTGGGGAATGGCCTTGATCTGCAGCGCCGGCTGCTCGAGAGGTTTGTTCATGGCAGTCTCACTCGTGAGGAGGATGGGCGAGCGCTAACGGTGCTCGGCCGGAAACGGATCCAGGGGGTAGATCGGCCGGCGCAGGTTTCGGTATTCGAATTGCGTCCAGTCCGACATGCCGACGCCGAAGCTGTCGCAGAACACGTGACCCTTGGCGATGGGCAGAAACACCGGACGGAAGTACATGCGCGACTTGAGCAGGAGGAAGCGCTTGCGGGTGGGGTCGATCCCCACGCTGGTGAATACGCCGCGATCCCACGGTTCCTGGTTCTTCTCGGTGATCACGATCTCGGCGGCGCCGGTATCGAGCACGGCGCTGCGGCCCATGTAGCAACGCATGCCGTGGAACTGCGGCCCGGTGATGGTGTACTCGCCGTCGGTGATGGCGCGCACGACGCCGGTTAACTCCAGCGGTTCGCCCTGGCGCTTGATCGCGGGCATGTCCATGCGCCCGCCGACGCTCAGAGTGAGCTTTGCGCCCACACCGGCCTCCACCATCTTTGCCACCGCCTGCGGGTCGCGCACGGGACCTACGCCGATGCCGGTCAGGCCCAGGCGCAGCGCCTCGCGCAGCACGTACATGGTGTCCTGCGTGGCGCCGGAGGCGCAGTTGTCGGCATGGTCGAGGAGCAGGATCGGGCCGCCGGTCTCGTCCGCCATCCGCTGCGCGCGTGCCAGGGCCTGCGCCAGCGGCTCGCCCTGGTAGATGAACTCCTCCTTCAGCTTCCACGCGACGTCTAGAATCCGATCGCAGGCACGCTGCGCCTGCTCGCGGTTGCCGTCCGCCACCGTCACCACGCTGATGCCGGCGTCGTGGATGTCCGCCTGCTGGAAACCGCCGAAGGCGGTCGCGGCCAGCAGGCCGTCGGCCTCCGCGGCGCGCGCTGCCTCGACGAAGTCCTTCATCGGACGCTCGCCGGTGTTCTCGCGCAGCGTGTGCGCGAGCAGGGGACGGTTGCCCCAGGCCATGACGGGCTTGCACCTGCCCTCGAGCATGCGCAGCAGCACGCTGCCTGCGAGCTGACCCGCCTCGTACTGATCCACATGCGGATAGGTCTTGTAGCCGGCAATGACGTCGCAGTTGCGCACCATGCGCTCGGTCACGTTGGCATGCAGATCGAGCGAAACGGCGATGGGGGTGCGCGGTGCGATCGCGCGGATCTTCTCCAGCAGCGTGCCCTCGCCGTCGTCGGTCCGATCGGCCACCACCATGGCGCCGTGCAGGTCCAGGAAGACCGCGTCGCAGCCCTTGCCGACCGCGTCGCAGATGATGCTGCAGATGCGGTCATGGGCCTCGACGTCCACCGGTCCGCTCGGGTTCGCCCACGCGGCGATCGGCGTGATCACCTGTGCGCCAGCGCCTTCCGCCAGATCGATGAACGCCGCCATCGGCAATCGGGTGCCCTTCATCGCATCGTAGGCCGCCCGCCCGAGGAACGGCCCGTCGTTGCCGAACGCCTCCCACGGCGTAGGCACCGGCGAGAACGTGTTCGTCTCGTGCTGCATCTGGGCAATGACGATCTTCATGTGGTCGAGCGGTGCGGCTGGAGAGGATTTACCGAAGAACGGAGACCGCACTCAACACCGAGGACACCGAGGATCACCGAGGGAAACGTGAATAGTTTCGAGCCTCGCCGTTCCTCTGTGCACCTCTGTGACCTCTGTGTTGAATGCGTCTTGGAATTTCCTTAGGCAGTTCTTCATGTTCCAAGCGGTTCGACACTACGGTAGCGTGGTCAACACTTCCCGCACGGTGTCGAACAGCTGGTCGATCTGGTTCTTCTCGATGATCAGCGACGGCGAAAGGGCGACGGTGTCGCCGGTGGTGCGGATCAGCACGCCCTTCTGGTAGGCGCGCACGAACGCCTCGAATGCGCGCGCGGTGGGCTTGCCGGGAATCGGTTCCAGCTCGATGCCGGCGACCAGGCCGATGTTGCGGACGTCGATGACGTGCGGCAGGCCGCGCAGGGAATGTGCGCACTGCTCCCAGTAGGGGGCGAGTTGCGCGGCGCGTTCGAACAGTCCTTCCTGCTTGAACAGGTCGAGCGTGGCGACGGCAGCGGCGGCGGCGAGCGGATGGCCCGAGTAGGTGTACCCGTGATAGAACTCGATGGCGTTGTCCGGTCCGGTCATGAAGGCGTCGTACAGTTCGCGCTTGACGATCACCGCACCCATCGGCACGGCCGCATTCGTCAGCGCCTTGGCGCAGGTGATCATGTCCGGCGTCACGCCAAAGGTCTGCGATGCGAACGCGCTGCCCGTGCGCCCGAAGCCGGTGATGACCTCGTCGAAAATGAGCAGGATGCCGTGCTTGTCGCAGATGCTGCGCAGGCGTTGCAGGTAGCCCTTGGGGGGAACCAGCACGCCGGTCGAGCCGGCCACCGGCTCGACGATCACCGCGGCGATATTGGAGGCGTCGTGCAGGGCCACCAGGCGCTCCAGGTCGTCGGCGAAGTGCGCGCCCGACTCCGGCTGCCCGCGGGAATAGGCGTTTCTGTCCAGGTCGTGCGTATGCGGAAGGTGGTCGACGCCGGGAAGCATCGCGCCGCTGAAGGTCTTGCGGTTGGCGGTCATGCCCCCGACCGAGATGCCGCCGAAACCGACGCCGTGGTAGCCGCGCTCACGGCCGATGAAGCGCGTGCGCGTGCCCTCGCCGCGCGCACGGTGGTAGGCCAGCGCCATCTTGAGGGCCGTATCCACTGCTTCGGAACCCGAATTCACGAAGAACACGCGATCCATCCCGGACGGGGCGATCTGCGCCAGCCGCTCGGCGGCCAGGAAGGCCGACGGGTGGTGGAGCTGAAACCCGGTCGCGTAGTCGATGGTCTCGGCCTGCTTCTTGATCGCCTCGACGATCGGCGCGCGGCAGTGGCCCGCGTTGACCGCCCACAGGCCGGCGATGCCGTCCAGCACCTGGCGCCCGTCGTGCGTGGTGTAGTACATGTCCTTGGCGGCCACCAGCAGCCTCGGATTCGATTTGAACTGGCGGTTCGCCGTGAAGGGCATCCACAGCGGATCCATGTTCAGTTGCGCAAGCAGTTCCTGTTCGCGGGTACCCATGATTTCCTCCGGCACGTGAGGGGGCGGCGGTTGACCGATGACGAGAGACCTGTCGATCGGATTATAGACCGGGCCTCGTTCGAGGACCGGTTTGCCCACCCGCCGCCCGCGTCCGCGGTGCGGTATGCTTCGGCGCTATCGCGTTCACGATCCGCACACTTCGGCATCCCCATGGACCTCAACTACAGCGCGCAAGAGCTTGCGTTCCGGGACGAAGTGCGTGCCTTCGTCCGCGAGCGCCTGCCGTACGAGATCAGCCGCAAGGTGCTCGAGCACAAGCGGGTCGTGAAGGACGATTACCTGCGCTGGCAGAGCATCCTGTCCGAGCGCGGCTGGATGGCGCCCAACTGGCCGGTCGAGTACGGCGGTGCCGGCTGGAACGCCGTGCAGCGGCACATCTTCGACGAGGAATGTGCGGAGGCGGGTGCGCCACGCATCATCCCGTTCGGGGTGAACATGGTGGGCCCGGTCATCATCGCCTTCGGCAGCCCCTGGCAGAAGCAGCACTATCTGCCGCGCATCCTCTCCAATGCGGACTGGTGGTGCCAGGGCTACTCCGAGCCCGGCGCCGGCTCCGACCTGGCCTCCCTCAAGACCCGTGCCGAACGCCAGGGAGACCACTATCTGGTCAACGGCCAGAAGACCTGGACGACGTTTGCCCAGCACGCCGACATGATCTTCTGCCTGGTGCGCACCGCCACCACCGGCAAGCGTCAGGAGGGCATCTCCTTCCTGCTGATCGACATGCGCTCGCCGGGCGTGACGGTGCGGCCCATCATCACGCTGGACGGTGAGCACGAGATCAACGAGGTCTGGTTCGAGAACGTCGAGGTGCCCGCCGAGAATCTCGTCGGCGAGGAGGGACGGGGCTGGACCTACGCGAAGTTCCTGCTGGCGCACGAGCGCAGCGGCATCGCCGGCGTCGGCGCATCGAAGCGCGAATTGCGCACGCTCAAGGCCATTGCCGCGCAGGAGCAGCGCAATGGCCGCCCGCTGATCGAGGATCCGCGTTTCCGTGATCGCATCGCGCGCGTGGAGATCGATCTGATGGCGCTGGAGATCACCAATCTGCGCATGCTGGCGGCCGAGCGCGAGGGGCGGGCGCCGGGGGCCGAGGTGTCGATGCTCAAGATCAAGGGCTCGGACATCCAGCAGGCGCTCACCGAACTGATGATGGATGCGATCGGGCCGTATGCGCTGCCGTACCTGCCCGACGCCTGGGGCGATCGTTGGCTGGGGGAGCGTGTCGGAGCCGACTACGCCGCGCCGCTCGCCGCGCGCTACTTCAACTATCGCAAGGTCTCGATCTACGGCGGCTCCAACGAGATCCAGCGCAATATCATCGCGCAGCACATCCTGGGATTGTGAGATGGATTTCGACTACAGCGAAGAACAGAACCTGCTGCGCGACTCGATCGACAAGTTCCTGCAGAAGAACTATTCGTTCGAGCAGCGCCGTGCCATCGTCCAAAGCGGTGAGGGCACGAGCGCATCGGCCTGGCAAGGCTTCGCCTCCATGGGTCTGCACGGCATCCCGGTCCCCGAGCAGTTCGGCGGCTTCGGGGGCAGCGGCGTGGACGTGATGCTGGTGATGGAGGCGTTCGGCCGCGCGCTGGTGGTCGAGCCCTATCTCTCCAGCACCATCCTGGGCGGCTACACCATCGCCCTGGGCGGCAGCGATGCGCAGCGGGGCATCCTGCTGCCGCGCATTGCGGACGGGTCGATGAAGTTCGCGTTCGGGCACAGCGAACCGGGAACGCGCTACGAACTGAATCGCGTGGCCACCACCGCCCGCCGCGAGAACGGCATGTGGGTCATCAACGGCGCCAAGTCCGTGATGATGCACGGCGGGCTGGCCGACCTGCTGATCATCAGCGCCCGGACCAGCGGCGGCCCGGACGACACGGCGGGCATCTCGCTGTTCTTCGTCAATCCGGCCGAGACCGGCGTCATGGGACGCGAGTATCCGACCTACGACGGCATGCGCGCTGCCGAGGTGACGTTCGACAACGTGACGATCACCCCCGAGTCCCTCATCGGCGTGCTGGATGGCGGATACGCCCTGCTGGAGGCGGTGACCGACCGCGGCATCGCGGCCGTGTGTGCGGAGGCGGTCGGCTGCATGGACGCGCTCAAGGACGCCACGCTCGAGTACCTGAAGACGCGCCAGCAGTTCGGCGTGCCGATCGGCAGGTTCCAGGCGTTGCAGCATCGCCTGGTGGACATGCTGATTCAGATCGAGCAGGCGCGCTCGATGGCGATGCTGGCCGCCGTCAAGGTGGATTCGTCCGACGCCAGCGAGCGCAGGCGCTGCCTGGCGGCGGCCAAGGAGCTGGTCGGGCGGGCCGGACGCTTCGTCGGCCAGCAGGCCATCCAGTTGCACGGCGGCATGGGCGTCACCAACGAGCTGCCGGTGGGGCACTACGTGAAGCGGCTGGCCGCCATCGAGACCCTGTTCGGGGACGGCGATCTGCAGCTCGACCGCTTTGCCGCGGCCCCTCCCGCAGCCGCAGAGGCGCCGTTGAGCAAGCCAGCGCGCAAGTGGAAGAGTCTGGTGTGAAGCGGCGCGCGCATGCGCTCGTGCTCGCCTTCGTCGCCGCGCTGGCGGCATGCCAGAGCCGTACGCCCGACGAGGAACTGATCCTCGCTGCGCGGGGCAACGACCTGGCACAGGTGGAGGAATTGCTGGCTGCCGGCGCCGATCCCAATGCGGACGCGGTGCCTCGCTACGAAGGGCGGCCCGCGCTGTTCCACGCCGCCACCTTCGGCTACGTCGAAGTGGCCCAGGCGCTGATCGATCGGGGCGCGAACGTCGACTATGCCGACCCGAGCGGACTGACGCCGCTGATGGTCGCCGCCCTCAACGGCCCGCCGGCGATGGTCGAACTGCTCCTGAGCCAGGGCGCGTCCGTGGACGTGCGTGCCGGTGGCGCCACGCCGATCACCGAGGCCACGCGCAAGGGCGATCCGCTGGTGTTGCGCGCGCTGCTCGATGCCGGCGCGGATCCCAATGCGCCGATGCCTGACGGCAGTGCGCCCGTGTGCTACGCGATGGCGCACAACTTCGAAGAGGCCGCAGCGGTGATTCGCCAGGCCGGCGGCGACGGCGACTGCTGATCCGGCGTGCCCGCGCCCCCTCGGCACGCGGCGCGCCACTGTAATCCAATCCGATTCTGGAGCGAGACGTGAAGATCGAACGAGTGGGAGTGGTGGGCGCGGGCCTGATGGGCTCGGAGATCGCCCTGGTGTTCGCCCTTGCGGGCAGGGACGTGCTGCTCAGCGACGTGAGCGCGGAAAGCCTCGGACGCGCACTGGACAGTCTGGGACGTGTCCTGGATCGCGGCGTGCAGCGCAGTTTCTATGTCGCCGAGCAGAAGGAGGAGGCGTTGGCGCGCATCACCACCACCACCGACCTGTCGCGCTACGCGGACCGTGACCTGGTGATCGAGGCGGTGTTCGAGGACGAGGGGGTGAAAGCCGAGACCTTCCGCAAGCTCGACGCCATCTGCGGTGCGGAGTGCATCGTTGCCAGCAACACGTCCAGCATCTCCATCTCGGGACTGGCGGCGAACGTGGCGCCGGCGCGTCGTGCGCGCTTTCTCGGCACGCACTTCTTCTCGCCGGTGTCGCGCATGAAGCTGGTGGAGGTGATTCCCGGCCTCGATACCAGCGAAGCATGTGTCGAGACGACGATGCAGGCCTGCCGCGATGCGGGCAAGACCCCGATCAGGGTCCGGGACGTAGTCGGATTCGCGGTGAATCGGGTGCTGCATGCGTTCATGATCGAGGCCGTCCGACTGGTCGAGGAGGGGGTGGCCACGCCCGAGGACGTCGATCTCGCGTGCAAGCTGGGGCTGGGGCATCCGATCGGTCCGTTCGAGCTGATGGATGCGACCCAGAACAGCCTGTCGCTGCAGGTGCAGAACATCCTGCGCGATGCCTACGGCGAGCGCTTCCACCCGCGTCCGCTGCTCAAGCAGATGGTGCAGGCGGGCTACAACGGCAAGCGCGCCGGGCGCGGCTGGTATCGCTACGAGGACAAGAAGCGGTCATGAGCGTGGATCTGTACTGGGAGGACTTCCACGTCGGCGACACGGCGCCGATCGGCGAGCGCACGGTCGACCGGGACGAGGTGATCGCGTTTGCGCGCGCCTACGATCCGCAGCCGTTCCACGTCGACGAGGCCGCGGCCGAGCAGTCCGTGTTCAAGGGTCTGATCGCCAGCGGCTGGCACACGGTGGCGATGACCATGCGCATGATGTGCGACGCCTACCTGAACCGCTCTGCCAGCCTCGGCTCGCCCGGCGTGGACAACGTACGCTGGCTCAAGCCCGTGCGTCCCGGCGATACGCTGAAGGGACGGCGCGTGGTGCTGGAGACGCGCGCGTCGCAGAGCCGCCCGGAGATGGGGGTGGTAAAGATGCGCTGGGAGGTGTTCAACCAACACGGCGAGCTGGTGATGACGATGGAAGGGTACGGCATGTTCGGGCGCCGCACGCCGGGAGGCGCGGCCTGATGCTCGTGCAGCTCAATCACAAGGTCCACGTGCTGTTCCGCCGCCAGGACCTGGACATGGTCAAGCTGCAGGGCAAGACGGTCATCGTCCTGGACATCCTGTTCGCGACCTCGACCATGATCGCCGCCCTCGCGGACGGCGCTGCGGAGGTGCTTCCTGCGTTGAACGAGGCCCATGCGCGCGAGAAGGCGGGCGGCTTCGAGAGCGGCTCCTTCGTCCTCGCCGGCGAGCTGTTCGCCGACACCATCGCCGGCTTCGCACCACCTACGCCGATGGCCCTGATGGCTCATGACCTACGCGGACGCAGCGTGATCTACGCGACGACCAACGGCACGGTGGCCCTGAACGACGCGGCCGGTGCCGCGCATGTCTATGCCGGCGCTCTGCTCAATGCCGGGGCGATCGTCGAGCACATCGCACATCATCACGCCGATTCCACCATCCTCGTGGTGTGTTCGGGGTCGATGGGCAATCCGAACCTCGAAGACATGTACGGCGCCGGCTGCTTCGTCGAATTGATCGCGAACACGCTGGGTGCGCACGACCTGTCCGATGCGGCCTGGGCCGCGCGCGCGCTGTACCGGAGCGAGCCGGCCGAGTCCCTGCTGATGCGCTGCCGCGTGGGACAGATCATGCGGGCGCGCGGACTGGCCGAGGAGGTGAAGTTCGCTGCGCGCGAAAGTGTCATGCGGGTCGTGCCGAAGCTGGTCGACGGCAGGCTCGCGCCGTTCGCCCTGGCCTGAGCTGCACTCGAGACGATGGACATCTCTTCGCGCTTCGCCGAGTTGCCCAACGGCGTACGGTTGCACTATGCCGAGGCGGGTGCGGGGCCGACGATCCTGTTCGTGCACGGTTTTCCGGAGTTCTGGTACGCCTGGAAGGAGATGCTCGAGCGCTTCGGACCGGATCACCGGGCGGTCGCACCCGACATGCGCGGGTACAACCTGTCGAGCAAGCCGCCCGATGTGCGCGACTATCGGCCGCGTCTGCTGGTCGAGGATCTGCGCCTGCTACTCGCGCACCTGCAGAGCCGGCAATGTGTGATGGTGGCGCACGACTGGGGTGGGGCGGTCGCCTGGAACTTCGCGGCGACGTATCCCGAACTCCTGTCGCACCTGGTCATCGTCAATGCTCCGCATCCGGTGACTTTCGCCCGCGAGTTGCAGCACAATCCGTCACAACGTCGGGCGAGCGCCTACATGAACCTGTTCCGCAGCGCCAAGGCCGAGCGCGTGCTCTCCGAGAACGGCTTTGCGCGCCTGCAGCGGATGACGCTGGATGTCTGGGCGGCGAACGGCGGCCGCGCGACCAGCGAGGATCGGGAGGCGTATCGCGCCTCGTGGTCGCAGCCGGGCGCGCTGACCGGCGCACTCAACTACTACCGGGCGTCGCCGCTGCATCCGCCTGAGGACGGCAGCCGCGTGCTGCAACCGGATCCCTCGGCCTTCCACGTGCGGGTCCCCACGCTCGTCATCTGGGGCGAGCGTGACGAGGCGTTGCTGCCCGGCATCCTCGACGGCCTGGATCAGCTGGTCGACTCGCTGCAGGTCGTGCGCATTGCGCGCGGGTCGCACTGGGTCGTTCACGAGGAGCCGCAACGCGTCGAGACGCTGATCCGCGGCTTCATCTCGGCAGCGGACGCGCAGGCAGCCGGCGAGGGAGGGTCGGATGCACGCAGCTGACGCTCGCAAGGCAATGGGCCTGGCAGCAGGCATCCTTCTCGTCGCCTTCGCAGGCGGCGCATCGGCCGTCACCAACTGCGGCAAGCCCCACAAGACCAACATCGAAATGTTGCTGTGCTCGAACGAGAAGGTGGGGCGCGCCGACCATCTGATGGCGCGCGCGTTTCGCGATGCCTTCCGACGCGCCGACGATCCCGAGGCGCTGCTGGCGGACCAGCAGCGCTGGACCCGGGAAGTGCGCGATGCGTGCAACGACGTGCCCTGCCTGATGCGCGCGTTCGAAGACCGCGCGAGTGAATTGGAAACGTGGCCGCCGCGGTGACGCGGCCCCATCGCGCACGCCGGCTCGAGTCGTTCGTGCGAGAACCGGTCGGCTGAGGCCGGGCCGGCCTTCGCGCGGGCGCGCAGCTGCGGCCCATGACCGTCTGCCAGGAAGAACCCTCGCGCTTGAATCTTTCCGCCACCCGGGCGTATGCTGTCCCTGCGGCATTCGCCGCGCGGCACTAGAGGAGGGTAGTTCCGATGCAGATCCTGCCTCACGATCTCGATCATGAATTCCCGGAGTTCAGTCCCCTCATCCACGACCTGAAGCAGCAAGACGACCGATTGGCGATGCTGGTCGACGAATACGACCGCGTGAACGGCCAGATCGTCGACATCGAAGAGAACGACAAGCCCTTCCAGGACTTCGAGTTCGAAGCGATGAAGAAGCAGCGGCTACGCTTGAAAGACAGTATCTATCTGATTCTGCGATCCAGAACCACCGCGATGGCCTGATCGCATCGACCGCCTCTCCGTCCCGGGGAGGCCGCACATCCAGGTGAGTGCGCCCCAGGCGCGCTCACCGCTCCTGCTCCCGCAATGTCCTGCCAACGGGAGCGGCGGAGAAAATCTCCCGATTTGTCAGGTTTTCTGCGGACCCCAGCGGCGCACGCGGCCGGTGTCCAAGTGAACGAAGTCCGACCGTGGGTAGTAGCCGACCCCCCCGCGTGCGAGTGCGATCGCAGCGTCGCGCAGGCCGGCCGTGTCGCGGCCGGTGAGCCGCACGTCGATCGCCTTGCCCTGCATGTGCAGGCTGTTGCGCGCGACGCCCCCGCTTTTGCCCGCGAGCGTGGCATTGGTGGTCGGTGAGCGATAGGCGGAGATGATCTCGAACCGGCCCCCGCCGTACGCGCGGCGCAGGTCGTGCAGGATGTCGAGCAGGCCCGCATCGATCGGGTGTCGCTCTCCGGTTCGGAAATCACGCAGCAACCGTTCCACGGCACTCAGCGCGTCCGGCACGTAGTCGCCATTGTCGAAGTAGATCACCGACAGCTTCTCGTCGGTGTGCGTGTGGACTAAATCGAGTGCGCGCGGCGCGCTCGGCTGCGCGTGCGCGAAGGACCCGTTCAGGAGCAGCGGGAGGCCGCCGAGGCCGGCCAGCAGTCGGCGGCGCAGGCGGTTGGGAAGAGGTTGGTCTCGCATGGTTATCCGCGGTGATGGAGCACGACGAGCAAGGATCAAACCAGCCGCTTCTTGTCGAAGAAGGCCTTGCGCCAGCGCGTGACGGTGATCTTCTGGAACAGCCCGGCCTTGGTGAAGGGATCCTCGTTGATGAAGCGCTCGGCTTCAGCCCGGTCCTCGGTGTCCACGATGAGGATGCCGCCGTGGCCTCCGGTCCCGTCATCGGATGTCAGCGCGCCCGCAGCCAACAGCAGGTGGGTATTCGCGGTGAGGTACTCGAGGTGAGCGGGGCGGGCGGCGGCGCGGATTTCGGCGCTGTTCGCCTTGTCTTCGGTCTGGATCGCGTAGGGCATGGGGGTCTCCGAGTGAACCGGAATGATACGAGAACATGCATAATCGCGCCCTTTCTCCCTCCAACTCCTCCTGCTGCACATGGCCCAGTACGTCTACACGATGCATCGCGTGGGCAAGATCGTTCCGCCCAAGCGCCAGATCCTCAAGGATATCTCGCTCTCCTTCTTCCCCGGCGCCAAGATCGGCGTGCTTGGCCTGAACGGCTCGGGCAAGTCCAGCCTGCTGCGCATCATGGCGGGGGTGGACAAGGACATCGAGGGCGAGGCCGTGCCGATGCCGGGCATCAAGATCGGTTTCCTGACGCAGGAGCCGCAACTCGACCCGGACAGGACGGTGCGCGAGGAGGTCGAGTCCGGTCTGGGTGAGATCCTGGAAGCCAAGCAGAAGCTGGACGAGATCTACGCTGCCTACGCCGAACCGGATGCCGACTTCGACCGGCTCGCCACCGAGCAGGCCAAGTACGAGGCGGTCCTGGCCGCCGCCGGGAGCGATACCGAGCACCAGCTGGAGATCGCAGCGGATTCGCTGCGCCTTCCGCCGTGGGAGGCCAAGATCGCCAACCTGTCGGGAGGCGAGAAGCGCCGCGTGGCGCTGTGCAAAGTGCTGCTGTCCAAGCCCGACATGCTGCTGCTGGACGAACCTACCAACCACCTCGACGCAGAGAGCGTGGAGTGGCTCGAGCAGTTCCTGCAGCGCTTTCCCGGGACCGTGGTCGCGGTCACGCACGATCGCTACTTCCTGGACAACGCGGCGGAGTGGATCCTCGAACTGGACCGCGGCCACGGCATCCCCTGGAAGGGGAACTACAGCTCGTGGCTGGAACAGAAGGAGCAACGCCTGGAGACCGAGGCCAAGCAGGAGGCCGCGCGGATCAAGACCATGAAGCAGGAGCTGGAGTGGGTGCGCTCCAATCCCAAGGCGCGCCAGGCCAAGAGCAAGGCGCGCATCGCCCGCTTCGAAGAGTTGTCCTCGTACGAGCACCAGAAGCGCAACGAAACGCAGGAGATCTTCATCCCCGTTTCCGACCGCCTCGGCGACAGCGTGATCGAGTTCAAGGACGTCTCGAAGGGCTTCGGCGACCGGCTCCTGATCGACCGGCTCAGCATGAGGATCCCGCCCGGTGCGATCGTGGGGATCATCGGCCCGAACGGCGCGGGCAAGTCCACGCTGTTCCGCATGATTGCCGGCAAGGAGCAGCCTGACAGCGGCGAGATCGTGGTCGGGCCGACCGTGAAGCTCGCCTTCGTCGACCAGTCGCGCGACGCTCTCGAAGGCAACAAGTCGGTCTGGGAGTTCGTCTCCGGCGGTGCCGACGTGCTCAACGTGGGCAAGTTCGAGATGCCGTCCCGGGCCTACATCGGGCGCTTCAACTTCAGGGGAGCCGACCAGCAAAAGCCGGTGGGAAACCTGTCCGGGGGGGAGCGTGGCCGCCTGCACCTGGCCAAGACCCTGATCGCCGGAGCCAACGTGCTGCTGCTGGACGAGCCGTCCAATGACCTGGACGTCGAGACGCTGCGCGCGCTGGAGGAGGCGTTGCTGGAGTTCGCCGGCTGCGTGCTGGTGATCTCCCACGACCGCTGGTTCCTCGATCGCATCGCCACCCACATCCTCGCCTTCGAGGGCGACTCTCAGGTGGTGTTCTTCAACGGCAACTACCAGGAGTACGAGGCCGACAAGCGGAAGCGTCTGGGCGAGGAGGCGGCACGTCCCAGACGCATCCGCTACAAACCCCTGGCAGCCTGATTCCGGGCGGCCTCCTGCCGCCCCCGCGCTGGCCGTCGATCCACTGGTTCCCCATCCAGTGCTTCGGGCGCGCCGCTGATCGTCACGTCACCCGAAAGTCCTGCCCCAGCCGTGCCGCTATAGCTTCCAGGCGGCGCGGCGTCACCGCGCGCGCCCGCAGGGGTGCAGCCGGCGAAACTCATGCACCGTGAACGCACACCTGTTGCTTTTCAGCCACTGAATTTTGTACAAGGGCTAGCAGGTTTTGCACGAATTCTGCAGACTATGGGTGCCGTGCAGACCCGCAAGGTGACTGCACATAAAAACAGTCAGCGAAAACAGCGAGGTTGATTTGAATTCGTTTTCGGGGGTTGTTCGCCGGTCGTCCGCGGGGGCGCCGGAGGGGTACGAAATGCCGCCTGCACGACCCGCGCGCCTGCCGTCGCGCGTCCATAAGGCCGTGCTCGCTACAGCGCTGTGGGCATCGCTCGTGCCGTGTGCGCTCGCGGCGGAGCACAGTGCCGCGGTCGAGCGCATCGCCGATCTGCTCGAGCAGATCCGCGCGCGCTACGTCGAGCACATCGACGACGCCAAGCTCGTCGAGAACGCCGTGAACGGCGTGCTCAAGGGGCTGGATCCGTACTCCAAGTACATGGATCCGGAAAGCTTCGAGAAGCTGCAGAGCCACAACCGCGGGGAGTACGGCGGCGTGGGCATCGAGGTGCGCACAGAAAGCGGCGGGGCCCGCATTCTCACCGCCTTCGAAGGCGCGCCGGCGCAGCGCGCGGGACTCAAGAGCGGCGACCTGATCGTGAAGATCGACGAGACTTCGCTCGAGGGGATGGAGCTCGAGCAGATCACGCCGCTCATGCGCGGCCGGCCGGACACCGAGGTCCGGGTCACCTACGTGCCCGAAGGCGCGACGGAGCGGATCGAGGTCGCCGTGCAGCGGGCCGTGATTCAGTGGCAGAGCGTGCGCGTGCGCATGATCGAGGACGAGTTCGCCTACGTGCGCATCACCAACTTCCAGGAGCACACCGGTGAGATGCTGGCCGCTGCGCTGGAACAGTTGTGGCAATCGCAGGGCGGCGCCGTCGCCGGCATCGTGCTCGATCTGCGTGACAACCCGGGCGGTCTGATCACCGCCGCGGTCGGGGTGTCCAGCGCCTTCCTGCCCGCGAACGTCCCCATTGCCTATGCCGAGGGCCAGGGTAGTGCGTCCACGATGCGCCTGTTCGCCCGACGCGAGGACTACCTGCGCGCGAGCGATTCGGACTATCTGGCGAGCCTGCCGGCCGCCGTGAAATACGTGCCGATGGCGGTGCTGGTCAACAAGAACTCGGCCTCTTCATCGGAGATCGTGGCCGGCGCCCTGCAGGATCACAAGCGGGCGGTGGTGGTCGGCACGATGACCTACGGCAAGGGCTCCATCCAGCGCATGTTCAGGCAGAGCGACGGCTCCGGTCTGAAGATCACCACGTCCCATTACTACCTGCCCGGCGGGCGCAAGGTCCACGGCAAGGGCATCCAGCCCGATCTCGTCATCGAGAAGGATCCCGCGCCCATGGTGGCTGCGGCACCGCTCGACGGTGAAAAGGTCGTGCAATCGGTGGCTGTCACCGGGGACGTGGCGGTGGCTGCCCCGAAGCGGCTGACCCCCGGGATCTGTACCGAACTGGTGCGCACCAACGCCTCGGACGCCGCCAAGCCTGCGTCGGAACTCGACTGCCAGTTACAGGAAGCGTTGCGCGTGCTGCGTACGCGCAGCGAGGTCGGAAACAGCTAGCGCGGGCAGTCGCCACGCGCCGCCGGCGCCCCGTATCATCCTCCCTCCGCAGTCCTGCGGATAGCAGCGGAGGATCGACCATGCAGTTGGACGGCGCGGTGTGCATCGTGACCGGAGGCGGAACCGGAACAGGCGCTGCCTGCGCCACCTTGCTCGCCAGCAAGGGTTGCCGCGTGCTGGTGAACTACAGCCGCAGCGAAGAGGACGCCGACGCGACGGTGCGCGCCTGTCACGCGGCCGGCGCCGATGCGGTCGCGGTGAGAGCAGATGTCGCCGACGATGCCGCCTGCCGCGCGCTGGCACAGCGCGCGTTGGAGCGCTGGGGGCGCCTCGACGCCCTGATCAATAGTGCCGGCATCACCAAGTTCGCGCACCCGGCCAAGCTGGACGCACTGTCGGCGCAGGACTTCCGCAGCATTTACGACGTCAACGTCGTGGGCGCCTACCAGATGATTCGCGCCTGCGTGCCTGCGATGAAACAGCAGGGTGCCGGCGCCGTGGTCAACATCTCCTCCATGGCCGGCATTCTCGGGTTGGGATCCTCGACCGCCTACGTGGCCTCGAAGGGTGCCCTCAATGCCATGACGCTCGCCCTGGCGCGGGCTCTGGCACCGACCATCCGCGTGAACGCGGTCTGCCCGGGATTCATCGAGACGCGCTGGCACACGCAGCGCTTCGACGAGGCCGGCTACGCGAAGTTCAAAGCCGACTACGAAGGGAGCGTGCCGCTGGCGAGCGCGGCCCAGGCCGAGGACGTGGCCGACGCCGCGGTCTGGCTGATCGCGGGTGCGCGCGTGGTCACCGGTGAGCTGATTCAGGTCGACAGCGGCAAGCACCTCGGCAAGCTCTAGCGGCGCGAGCCGGCACGGCAGCGTTCGATTCGCCGGTCTGCCCAACTCGTCGCCCCATCCTGCCGCTCGTCACCGGCCACTCAATCCGGCCGGCTCGTCGCCGTTACCGGAAGGCATGTGTGCTTCCTTCCGGAGAACGAGCGTGCTTCGCTGTCGCCATGCAGAAAGGGTCGGGCCGTCGAAGGGCTGGATGTGGATCGGCCTCTGGGCCCTGGTGGCGGCGGCACTGCCTGCGCGGGCCGATGAGCCGGGAGAGCGTGCGAGTCTGGGGTGGAGCGAAGCCCGGGCAGGCGGCACCCAGGTGTATCTTCGGCCGCCGGCGGGGCAGATCGCGGAGAACGGCGCGATCGGCGGGCTGTACCGCCTCCATGAGATTTCCGGGGCGGGCGTGGAATTGCTGGGCGCATATGTCGCGCCGGAAACCGCGGTGTTTCTCGGCGATCCCTCGTCGCCCTTTCCCCGCGCCGGCCTGCTCTCCACGGTGGTGGTCACCGAGCGTGAACTGACCGACGACCTGCTGCACCGGCTGGCACTGCGTCAATTGCTCGTGGAGGAGTTGGCGCAGGAGAAGCGCCTGCATGCCTTCCTCGAGTCCCAGCGCTTCGGTGCGGAGGGCTTGCGCATCGGGCTGCCTCGCCTGCGCCTGCTCACGGTGGAGGACAGCGTGGTGCTGGAGGGCCGGGAGCGGTTGCTACCGGACACGGGGTTGCGGATTTCGTACTGTGTCGAGGCGCTGCTCA
The DNA here is from genome assembly GCA_964570955.1 of uncultured Burkholderiales bacterium. Classification (GTDB taxonomy): domain Bacteria; phylum Pseudomonadota; class Gammaproteobacteria; order Burkholderiales; family SHXO01; genus SHXO01. The sequence goes on from CAZNBS010000084.1 coordinate 16,953, forward strand.
GTCTGCAGGGCAAGCCGGCTCTGGCGAGCATGTGCATGACCAAGGCCGCGGTCAATGCCGGCGACATGTATCGCCTGGAAAACGCGGCCACGACCTGGGTGCGCCTGCTGCTCGCGCGCAATCCCACCCGTGAGTGGAGCGCCCGGCGCATGATCGAGAGCGCCCCCGAGCAGATCGGCAATACCGGCGAGGCGGCGACGCTGATCAATCTGCGTAGTGTGGTCCGCCATCGCCGTCAGGACGTGATGCTGGCCGGGGCCCTGCTGTCGGGGACCCTCGAGTGGGAGACGCGCGAGGCCTTCTCCCGTTCCAGCGAGCGCTTCGCTACGAACGTACGCGAGACCTGCGGCAGCGTGCGGGACAAGGTGGCGGCAACCACGTGCGAAGCGATCGCGCTGGAGCAACGCCTGCGGGCTCTGGAAGATGGATTGAGCCGGTCCGCTGCGCCCGATGCGGCCACCGAGACGGTGCAACCTCCCCCTGCGCGCTTGATCGGTACCTGACACGCCTGCTGCCCTGCAGAGGCGCTTCTGCAATGAAAAACGCCTGCCCTCTCGGCGAAGGGCAGGCGTTTCGGGACGGCTCAGCGCTTACTGCAGGGCGACGCCCAGGGCGCTCAGCGTGCTCTCGGTCATGAGGCCGGTGCGGCGGATGTTTTCACGCTCCTGATAGGC
>CAZNBS010000084.1:17636-17944 GCA_964570955.1 uncultured Burkholderiales bacterium
GATAGGCGAGCAGCGCATCGGTCAGCTCCGCGTCGATACCGCCTTCGGGTGCGAGCTCGAAGCCCTGCGCCTGCAGCGCCCGACGCACTTCGGCGATCTTTTCCGGCGTGGCGTTCTGGTCGCACAGCACTTGCACCCATTCCGCGGTCTCGCCCTGCGTCATCACCTTCTTCTCGACGGTGCCCAACTCGGCAGGAACCGGGATCTTGATCGGTTCAGGGGCCTTGACCAACTTGCGCACGGTAATGGTCTGGGTCTCGGCCGGAACTTCGATCTCGCGCGTGGTCTCGGGCGACTTCAGCACGGTC
>CAZNBS010000085.1:0-3400 GCA_964570955.1 uncultured Burkholderiales bacterium
CCTTGCCCTCGATGCGGTATTTAATGCGCCACGTGGCGCCGCCGGCCGGGGTGATGAACAGGTGTAGCCCGCCACCGTCGGCGAGCTTCTTGCCACGCACCGCTTTCCCTACGAAGGCTTTGACGGCCCTGTCGGTGAGCTTTCCTCCGATACCCCCAGATAAAGTTCTTCGTTCAGTGCGATTTTTCATGATACCCCCTGCAGTACCCCCATCATACTCGGAGGTCTTTGGACGGTACAGGAGCGTGCTAGACAGTCAATAGGCTGAGAAGAAAAGAAAAACGCCGTCACTTGGACGGCGCTGGATCTTGCTGGGGGTATTAATGGTGGAGGCGGCGGGAATCGAACCCGCGTCCGCAAATCCTACACAGTCGGTACTACATGCTTAGCCTGACCGTTTGATTTAGCCTTGCGCCCGCCGGCCGGCGGGCTGGCGCTTGGCGAGCTACCTTACGATTTGGGGTCTTGGCGAAGTAGCCCCGCCGCGACCCGATCACGTGTGAATGACTCTGCTGATCTTCACCCTTGCGGGATCGGAACCGGCCCACGTGCAAACCGGGGCAGAGTCCGGCCGGTGTTAGGCGGCCAGAGCGTAGTTGTCGTCGTTGGCGACTATAGATTTCCAGCGGATTTACGAGGTGACTGGACCTCGGCATGCACCGCGCTGCTTCGCAACCTGCGTCGAAACCAGGTCGCCCCCATTGCGACTACGAATTGTCTCATAGATGCGGCAAATGGCCGGAAGTTCAAGGCCGGCCCCATACATCGTATCGGACCAGGCGTGGACCCCTGCCGTACCGTCTCCGCGCAGGCTACAGCAGCTCGAGCACGTCCTCCGGCTGCGCCTTCAGATGCACAGAACCCCACGCGTGCGGCGCGTTGCCGTCTCCCAGATATCCCCACAGGGCCACCACCGGCAGCATGCCGGCGGCGACTGCGGCCTGGACGTCGCGTTCATCGTCGCCGACGTAGAGGCATCGTTCGGGCGCGATGTCGATGCGCCGCGATGCCTCCAGCAGGGGGTCCGGATGGGGCTTGGCGCGCGCGGCCGTGTCGCCGCTCACGATGCAGGCAGGGCGCCGGTGCAGGTCCATGCGCTCGAGCAGCGGCATGGTGAAACGGTGCAGCTTGTTGGTGACGATGCCCCACGCGATGCCGCGCGCCTCGAGCGTGCGCAGAACGAACTCCATCCCCGCGAAGAAACGCGTTTCGACGCACACCTCGGCCAGATAGTAGGCGAGGAACTCCTCGCGCATGGCCTCGTAGTGCTCCTGGCCAGGCGCCAGGTCGAACGCGACGCGCAGCATGCCGCGCGCACCCTGTGAGACCGCCGGGCGCAACCGTTCGAGAGGTACCGGCTCGAGGCCGCGCTCGCGGCGCTGCCGGTTGACTGCACGGGCAAGGTCGGGGGCGGTATCGAGAAGGGTGCCGTCCAGGTCGAACAGCACGGCGTCGATCGCGGCCCTCATGTCGGCGCGCGCGCGTGCAGAAGGTAGTTCACGCCGGTGTCCGAGGACAGCGCGTAGACGCGCGTGAGCGGGCTGTAGGTCATGCCGCTCAACGCATCCACGCTCAAGCCGGCGCGCCGGCACATTGCCGCCAGTTCGGACGGCTTGACCAGCTTCGCATACTCGTGCGTGCCGCGCGGCAGCAGGCGCAGGATGTACTCGGCGCCGACGATCGCGAACAGGAACGACTTCGGGTTGCGATTGATGGTGGCAAAGAATGCATAACCGCCAGGCTTCAGCAGCCGCGCGCAGGCCTGCACCTGGCTGCCGGGGTCGGGCACATGCTCGAGCACTTCCATGCAGGTGACCACGTCGAAGCTGCCCGGCTGCTCGTTCGCCAGCTTCTCCACCGCCACTTTGCGATACGCCACCCGGCGTCCGCTCTCGAGCAGATGCAGTTGTGCCACCTTGAGCGCCTTGTCGGAGAGGTCGATGCCGAGGACCTCTGCTCCCCGGTCGGCCATCGCTTCGGAGAGGATCCCGCCGCCGCAACCCACGTCGAGCACGCGCTTGCCGGCCAGGGACGCCAGGCGGTCGATCCACTGCAGGCGCAACGGATTGATCTCGTGCAGCGGGCGGAACTCGCTGTTGGGGTCCCACCACCGGTGCGCAAGTGCGCTGAATTTCTGCAGTTCCTGGGGATCGGCGTTGAGTTCTTCGTTCATGCTTGGGCAGCCATGCGTTGCTGCCAGGAAGTTGCCCGGGCGGCGAGTTCCTGTTCGTCCAGGGTGGTGAGTTGGCGATTCTCGAGCAGGCGACGGCCGGCTACCCAGACGTCGTCCACGTTCTCGCGTCCGACCGCGTAGACCAGTTGCGAGATCGGATGGTAGCTGGGAGACAGTTCCAGCGCCTCCAGGTTCACGGTGACCAGGTCCGCCTGCTTGCCCGCCTCGATCGAGCCGATGGATCCGTCGAGGCCAAGCGCCTTCGCGCCGGCAAGCGTGGCCATGTGCAGCGCCTGCCCGGCGGGCACTGCGGTCGGCTCGCGCGTGCTGCCCTTGGCGAGCAGCGCGGCAGTGCGCATCTCCTGCAGCAGGTCGAGGCGATTGTTGCTCGCAGCGCTGTCGGTACCGAGCGCGACGTTGACCCCGGCCGAGAGCATGCGCGGCAGCCGCGCGATGCCGCTTCCGAGCTTGAGATTGGAGCTGGGGCAGTGCGCCACGTGGCTCCCGCACGCGGCGAGCAGCTCGATCTCGGCATCATGCAGGTGTACCGCGTGAACGGCGATCAGTCCCGGCCCGACCACGCCCAGGCGCTGCAGTCGCTGTAGAGGCCGCACGCCGTGACGCTGCACGCTCTCCTCGATCTCCTGGAGCGTCTCGTGCACGTGCAGGTGGATGGGGACCTGCAACTCCTCGGCATAGGTGACGATTCGCTCGAAGGTCGCGTCCTGAACGGTGTACGGCGCATGCGGCGCCATGCAGAACGAGAGCAGGGGCTCATGCCTGAGCGCGTCGCGCATCGCCAGGCCCTTGTGCAGATAGTCCTGCGCATCGCTGGCATAGGCAGTTGGAAACTCGATGCAGATCATCCCCAGCGCGGCGCGCATGCCGCAGGCGAGGGCGGCACGCGCCGACTCCTCCGGGAAGAAGTACATGTCGTTGAAGCAGGTGATGCCGGCACGGATCATCTCCGCGCAGGCCAGCAGCGTGCCCTCGTACACCATGTTCGATGTCACGTGCTGCGCCTCGGCCGGCCAGATGTGCTGGGTGAGCCACTCCATCAGCGGCAGATCGTCCGCCAGGCCGCGCATCAGGGCCATTGCGGCATGCGTGTGGGCATTGACCAGACCAGGCAGCAGCGCGTGCGTGGCGCGCGAGACCGTGCTGCGCGCCGCGTAGCGCCGGCGCGCCTCGTCCGTGGGCAGAACCGCCAGGATGCGGCCGCCATCG
>CAZNBS010000085.1:3410-14429 GCA_964570955.1 uncultured Burkholderiales bacterium
GCAACGGTGTGCGTGTCGAGCACGCGCGCGGGGTCGTCCAGCGGTACCACGTAGCGCGACTCGATGCACAGGTCGATCGCCTGCAAGGGTTCCATGCAAAAAAGAAGCCCTGCTCGCGCAGGGCTTCGTGAGCGACGAAGTGCGGATACTTTACTGCTTCTGGCTTTGCCCCGTCACGGTGACCTCCACGCGCCGATCGGGCTGCAGGCAGTCGATCAGCTTCTGCTTGCGCAGGCCCTGACACACCATCGGGTCGGTCGACGGTTCGAACTCGCCCCGCCCCTCGGTGACGATGCGATCCGCCTGGATGCCTTGCTTGACCAGATAGTTCCTCACCGCGTTGGCGCGGCGCAGGGACAGACGCTCGTTGTAGGCTTCGGTGCCGATGCGGTCTGCGTGTCCGACGACCAGGATGCGCTCGAAGTCGACGCCCTCGAGTCCCGTCACGAGCTTGTCCAGACGCGCCTGGTCGGGGGAGCGAACCTTCGAGCGATCGAAGTCGAACAGGGCTTCGGCCTCGAGGGTGATGGTCACCGGCAGGATGACCGGCTCGGGTTCGGGCTCGGCAGCGGACTCGGGAGCCGCTTCCGCCACAGGCGCAGGCTCCGGCTCCGCCGGCGCGGCAGGCTGCGGCTCTGGCGCGGGCTCCGGGGCTGCCTCGGCAACCGGCGCGGGTTCCTCCACCTCGGTTGCCATGGGCTCGTCGTTGAACGCCTGTGGCGCTTTGATCAGATCGTCGGCGCCGGCCACGCTCTCTTCCTCGTAGTAGACCGTCTCTCCGGCAATTCCTTCGTCCGGCTCGATACCGGAATCGTCGTCGCCGTACTGGTACTGCGCCACGATGCCGTCGTCGGGAACGATGCCGGAATCGTCGTCGCCGTATTGAACGGTTGCGCCGATTCCCTCGTCGGGGACGATGCCGGAGTCGTCCTCGCCGTACTGGTACTGCGCCACGATGCCGTCGTCGCGAACGATGCCGGAATCGTCGTCGCCGTATTGAATAGTTTCGCTGATTCCCTCGTCGGGGACGATGCCGGAGTCGTCCTCGCCGTACTGGTAATGCGCGACGATGCCGTCGTCGGGAACGATGCCGGAATCGTCGTCGCCATATTGAACGGTTGCGCCGATACCGTCGTCGGGGACGATGCCGGAGTCGTCGTCGCCGTACTGCAGTGTCTCCGTGATGCCATCGTCGTGCGCGACGCCTTGCTCCTCTTCGTAGTACATCACCGGTTCGCCGATGCGGTCGTCGACCGGCTCTGGCGGGAATGAATCGGGCGAGGGCACCGGCAGCAGGTCGGGATCGTCGCCGGGCGCGTAGAAGTCCTCGGCATCCGCTGCGCTGACTGCTCCGGCCGCGCCCGCGGCAGCCGCCTCGACAGGCTCGGATGCAGGAGGCTCCTCGTACTGCATCGGCTCATAGCCGACCGGCTCCGAGGCCGGTTCCTCCGCGGCCGGCTCCGGTGCTGCAGCGGCCGGCGCGGGTGCTGCGGCCGGTTCGGGTTCTTCGGCCGGTTCGGGTGCGGCTGCTGCGCTCGGCGCTGCACCTGGCGTGGCGAAGAGATCCGGGTCGCAGGCGACCGTGGCACCTGCCGGTGTCCAGGTGCCGGTTTTCACGCACTCTCCGGTAACCCCGGTGCGCGCGTTTCGAGCGAAGCTGTCGTAGACGTAATCACCCCGCTCGGGCGCATTGGCCGGGTCGAGCTTCTGCATCGGCGCGGCGCTGGCCGCTGCAGCTGCTGCTGCACCGGTGGCGCCTGCAGGGGATGCGCCGGCAGCGGCGGTTCCGCCTTGCGTGCCTGCACCGCCAGATTCGGCCGACGACGGCGCGCTGGTCGCCGCCGGCGCGGACTTCGCCGCGGCATCCGAGGTGGCGAAGAAACCCGGATGGCAATCGATCGTGGCTCCCGCGGGCGACCAGGTGCCGGTGGCCACGCATTCGCCCGTCACGCCCGTGCGCACGGCAGTCTGGCCCGAGTGATAGGCGTAGTCGCCGCGCGCTGGCGACCGCGCGGGATCGAGCAGGGTCGCCGGCGCCTGGCGCTCGTGCGCACGCGCTTCGTTTACGAGCAGCGTGAGCGATGGCAGCAGAGCCGCGAGCACGGTCGCTTGCGTTATCGTCTTCTTCAATCGGAATTGCATTGAGGACTCCTCTAGCACACCTGATGATGGGGCGCCCGCCGACGCGTTGCGAACGCGGACCCGCTCGCGCCTTCGTGGCTGGCGCCGCGACGAGCATCCGGGCGCGGCTCGAACCGGATGCCACCCGGTCGAGCGCTACACGCCAAGGGCGCGCTCACGCGCTGCGCCGCCGATGCGATTCCGCCCAGCCCTGCGCTGAACGAAAGGAGCAGGTTCGCTCGATTCTATCCGTATCGGTGCGAGGCTTCCAGCCTGTCGATATCCCTGTTGCATGTTGCCACTGCACGACGTCGGCGATGCCCGACGAGTCGGTCGGCACAACGTGTCGCCGGGGACGCCCATGTTAAACTTCCGCTCTTTTCAATGACGCGCGGGATGGTCCTGCCCAGCCGCGCGCGCCACCGCCGAGTCTGCCGTTCCGGCCGGCCGCGGCCCACTCAGCGCATTGCACATGGATCAGTTCGCCAAGGAAACCCTCCCGATCAGCCTGGAAGAGGAGATGCGCCGCTCCTATCTCGATTACGCCATGAGCGTGATCGTGGGACGCGCGCTGCCCGACGTGAGGGATGGCCTGAAACCCGTTCACCGGCGCGTGCTGTATGCAATGCACGAGGCGAACATCCTTTGGAACCGTCCGTATGTCAAGTGCGCGCGCGTGGTCGGCGACGTCATGGGTAAGTTCCACCCGCATGGCGATTCCGCGATCTACGACACGCTGGTGCGCATGGCGCAGGACTTCTCGCTGCGCTACACACTCATCGACGGCCAGGGCAACTTCGGCTCCATCGACGGCGACAACGCCGCAGCCATGCGCTACACCGAGTGCCGCCTGCAGAAGATCGCCGGCGAGCTGCTCGCCGACATCGACAAGGAGACAGTCGACTTCGTTCCCAACTACGACGGCAAGGAGGAGGAGCCTGCCGTCCTGCCCAGCAAGATTCCCAATCTGCTGATCAACGGTTCGACCGGCATTGCGGTAGGCATGGCCACCAACGTGCCGCCGCACAACCTGGGGGAGGCGATCGACGCCTGCCTGGCGCTGCTCGAGCGTCCCGAGTTGACGATCGATGAGTTGATGCAGATCGTGCCGGCTCCTGATTTTCCGACGTACGGGATCATCTACGGGCTGGAGGGGGTGCGCGAGGGTTATCGCACGGGCCGTGGGCGAGTGGTCATGCGCGCGCGTACCCACGTCGAGGAACTCGACAAGGGCAACCGCTCCGCGCTGATCATCGACGAGCTGCCCTATCAGGTCAACAAAGCGAACCTGCTCGTGCGCATCGGCGAGCTGGTGCGCGAGAAGAAGCTGGAAGGCATCTCCGAGATCCGCGACGAATCCGACAAGTCCGGCATGCGCGTGGTCATCGAACTCAAGCGCGGCGAAGTGCCCGAAGTGGTCCTGAACAATCTGTACAAAGACACGCAGATGCAGGACACCTTCGGCATGAACATGGTCGCCCTGGTGGACGGCCAGCCGCGTGTGCTCGACCTCAAGGCGTTGCTGGAGGCATTCCTGCGCCACCGGCGCGAGGTGGTCACGCGGCGCACCGTGTTCGAGTTGCGCCAGGCGCGCAACCGCGCCCACACCCTCGAGGGGTTGGCGGTCGCGCTGTCGAATGTGGACGAGATGATCGAGCTGATCAAGGCCTCGCCCTCGCCGGCGGAGGCGCGCGCAGCACTGCTGGGCAGGGCATGGCGCTCCGCGCTGGTCAGCGAGATGCTGGCACGCACCGGCGCCGAGCAGGCGCGCCCCGAAGGACTGGTGCGCGAGATGGGGCTGCAGCCCGACGGCCTGTACCGGCTGTCCGAGACCCAGGCGCAGCGCATTCTCGAGATGCAGCTGCAGCGCCTGACCGCGCTCGAGCGCGACAGGATCCTCGATGAATACCGTGAGGTCATGGACAGGATCGTCGACCTGCTCGACATCCTCGCGCGCCCCGAACGCATCACCGCCATCATCGTGGAGGAGTTGCGGGCGATCCGCGAACAGTTCGGCGACAAGCGCCGAAGCGAGATCCAGGTCAACGCGCAGGACATCGACCTCGAGGACCTGATCGCGCCGGCCGACGTGGTGGTCACCCTGTCCCATGCGGGCTACGTGAAGTCGCAACCGCTGGGCGAGTACCGCGCGCAGCGCCGCGGCGGCCGCGGCAAGCTGGCGACGGCGACCAGGGAAGACGATTTCGTCGAGCACCTGTTCGTCGCACACACGCACGACTACATCCTGTGCTTCTCGAGCCGCGGGCGGGTGTACTGGATCAAGGTGTACGAGGCGCCGCAGGGCGGCCGGCAGAGCAGGGGCAAACCGATCAACAACCTGGTGCCGCTGGCCGATGGCGAGAAGATCACGGCGGTGCTGCCGGTCAAGACCTTCGACGATGCGCACTACGTGTTCATGGCCACCGCCAATGGCACGGTCAAGAAAACGCCGCTGACCGATTTCTCGCGCCCACGCCCCAGCGGCATCATCGCGGTGAGCCTGGACGAGGGCGACCGCCTGGTCGGTGTGGCGGTCACGGACGGCCATCACGATGTGATGCTCTTCTCCGACGGCGGCAAGGCCGTGCGGTTCTCGGAGCAGGATGTCCGCCCGATGGGCCGAGAGGCCCACGGGGTGCGCGGCATGACACTCGGCGCGGACCAGCAGGTGATCTCGCTCGTGGTGTGCGACGACGAGACCAAGCCGGTGCTGATCGCCACCGAGAACGGCTTCGGCAAGCGCACCCCGGTCAGCGAGTTCACGCGGCACGGCCGCGGCACGCAGGGCATGATCGCGATCCAGACCACGCCACGCAACGGCAAGGTGGTCGCCGCGCGGCTGGTGCTCCCCCAGGACGAGGTGATGCTCATCACCACCGGCGGGGTGCTCATCCGCACGCGCGTCTCCGAGATCCGCGAACTGGGTCGGGCCACGCAGGGGGTCACGCTGATCGGACTGGATACGGACGAGAAGCTCGCAGGCCTGGAGCGCGTGATCGAGACGGACGAGAACGGCGGTGCGGAAGAGGGCGATGCGCCGGAGGGAGAGAGCGCGGAGTCCTCGGAGGCGGGTTCTCCGGATTAGACGGGCAGCGTGCGACGAACGGCGGCGGCACCGCCGGGTACCAGGCAAGGAAGGACGATGCGGGTGTTCAATTTCAGTGCAGGTCCGGCAGTGTTGCCGGCAGAGGTGCTGCGCCGGGCGCAGGAGGAGATGCTCGACTGGCACGGATCGGGCATGTCGGTGATGGAGATGAGCCATCGCGGCAAGGAATTCATCGAGATCGCCGAGACCGCCGAAGCCGACCTGCGCGAACTGCTGGCCATTCCCTCCGGGTACAAGGTGTTGTTCCTGCAGGGCGGTGCATCCCTGCAGTTCGCGACGATTCCGATGAACCTGCTGCGTGGCAAGACGTGCGCGGACTATGTCCATACGGGCGAGTGGGCAAAGAAGGCCATTGGCGAGGCGAAGAGGTTCTGCGACGTCAACATCGCCGCGAGCAGCCAGGAACGCAACTTCACCTACGCGCCACCGCGCGAGCAGTGGAAGCTGTCGCCCGACGCCGCGTACGTGCACTACACCGGCAACGAGACGATCGGCGGCGTCGAGTTTCACTGGATCCCCGACACCGGTGCAGTGCCGTTGGTATGCGATCTGTCGTCGACCCTGCTGTCGCGTCCGCTGGACGTGTCGCGCTTCGGCCTGATCTATGCCGGCGCACAGAAGAACATCGGGCCGGCCGGATTGACCATCGTGATCGTGCGCGAGGACCTGATCGGCCATGCGGCGGCCGGTACGCCGTCCGTTGCCGATTACAGGATCCAGGCCGACGCCGACTCCATGTACAACACGCCGCCCACCTATGCGATCTACATCGCCGGGCTGGTGTTCCAGTGGCTGAAGGCACGCGGCGGTCTGGTGCAGATGGAACAGACCAACATCGCCAAGGCGCAGCTGCTCTACGACCTGATCGACGGTGGCGGCTTCTATCGCAATCCGGTGGCACGCGAGGACCGCTCGCGCATGAACGTGCCGTTCACGTTGCCGTCCCCGGATCTCGACGAGGCTTTCCTCAAGGCGGCGAAGCAGCATGGGCTGCTCCAGCTCAAAGGCCACCGTTCGGTGGGCGGCATGCGCGCCTCCATCTACAACGCGATGCCCATCGAGGGCGTGCGCACGCTGGTGGAGTTCATGCGCGAGTTCGCGCGCACGCACGGCTGACCCGCTGCCGCAAGGATACCGACGTCGATGAACGAACCCACGCAGCGCCTGCGCGTCCTGACCCTGAACGCAATCTCTCGCGCCGGACTCGATCTGTTGCCGACCGAGCGCTACGAAATCGGCGATGCGCAGGACGCGCCCCACGCGATCCTGGTCCGTTCCCAGGACATGCACGCGATGACGATTCCCGACTCGGTCTGCGCCATCGGTCGGGCAGGAGCCGGGACCAACAACATCCCGGTCGAAGCCATGACCCGGCGCGGCGTACCGGTGTTCAACGCGCCCGGCGCCAATGCCAACGCCGTCAAGGAGCTGGTGCTGGCCGGCCTGCTGATGGCGGCGCGCAACATCCTGCCCGCGCTGCGATTCGTGGACGGATTGCGAGGCACGGACGAGGAACTCGCGGAACTGGTGGAGAAGGGCAAGAAGCACTACGCGGGTGTCGAACTGCCCGGCCGCACGCTGGGTGTGATCGGCCTGGGCCGCATCGGCAGCCTGGTGGCGGACGCGGCGATCAAGCTCGGCATGCAGGTGCTGGGCTACGATCCGGAAATCACGGTGGAGGCCGCCTGGAGCCTTCCCTCCCAGGTACGCAAGGCGCACGGCATCGACGAAGTGTTCAAGTCGAGCGAGTTCATCAGTGTGCACGTTCCCCTGCTGCCGACCACCCGTGCCTTGGTCAACGCCGAGCGACTGGCGCTGATGCGTCACGGAAGCGTGCTGCTCAACTTCGCCCGCGAGGACATCGTGGACACGGCCGCCGTCGCCGATGCGCTCAGGTCCAAGCGCCTGGCCGCCTACGTGTGCGACTTTCCGAGCGAGCGGCTGGTCGACCTGCACGGCGCGGTCGCGCTGCCGCACCTGGGCGCGTCGACGCGGGAGGCGGAGGACAACTGCGCAGTGATGGTGGCCGCTCAGCTGCGCGACTACCTCGAGCACGGCAACGTGCGCAACGCGGTCAACTTTCCGGACGTGTCGATGGAACGGGAGTCGCTCTACCGGCTCGGCATCGCCAATGTCAACGTACCCAACATGCTGGGCCAGATCTCCTCGATGCTGGCGGGCGCGGGACTGAACATCCACAATATGCTCAACAAGTCCAAGCGGGAGATGGCCTACACCTTGGTGGACGTGGACAGCGCGGTCACGCCCGACGTGGTGCAGGCGCTGTGCCGCATCGAGGGCGTGCTCAACGTGCGCTACCTGCCCGTCTGAGTTGCGGGAGGTGGAAGGGGAGGAAGGCATGAACGACGGGAAGGCGCCTGGGGAGAGCATCGAGGCGCTGAGAGCGCGCATCGACGAGGTGGACGACGCCATCCTGGCACTGGTGAACGAACGTGCCGGCCTGGCGGCGCGCATCGGCGAACTCAAAGGCGGTGCACCCGTGTACCGGCCGGAACGGGAGGCGCAGGTGCTGCGCCGCCTGCGTGCCGCGAACGGCGGCCCGCTTCCGGGCGAGTCGGTGGACCGTCTCTTCACCGAGGTCATCTCGGCCTGCCGCGCCGTCGAGGACGCGCTCTCGGTGGCCTTCCTCGGACCACGCGGCACCTACAGCGAAGAAGCCGCCGCCAAGCGTTTCGGTTCCAGCGTGCGCGGGATTCCCAGCGCCAGCATCGACGAGGTGTTCCGCCTGGTCGAGGCGCGTCAGGCTGGGCATGGCGTGGTGCCCGTGGAGAACAGCACCGAAGGCGCCGTGGGCCGCACGCTCGATCTGCTGCTGGGGACGAGCGCCCGCATCTGCGGCGAGGTGGCGCTGGCGGTGCATCAATGCCTGATGAGCCGTGACACTGGCATGGGCGGCATCGAGCGCGTCTATGGTCACGGCCAGAGCCTGGCGCAGTGCCAGGGCTGGCTCGACCAGCACCTCCCGCGCGCCGAGCGCGTGGCGGTGGTGAGCAACGCCGAAGCGGCGCGGCTGGCCTCCGAGAAGCCGCACGCCGCTTCCCTGGGCAGCCAGGCCGCCGCGGCCCTGTACGGGCTGAACGTGCTCGCGCGCAACATCGAGGACAACCCGAACAACACCACGCGCTTCGTCGTGCTCGGCCACGACGCGGTGCTGCCATCGGGCCGGGACAAGACCTCGCTGGTGATGGCGGCGGCAAACAAGCCGGGTGCCATGCACGCCCTGCTCGGACCGTTCGCGGAGCACGGAGTCAGCATGACGCGCCTGGAGTCGCGTCCCTCGAAGGCGGGCATCTGGGAGTACGTGTTCTTCGTGGACATCGAGGGCCACGAGAGCGATGCGCGCGTGGCCGCGGCGCTGGAGAAGTTGCGCGAAGCGGCAGCGTTTTTGAAGGTGCTGGGATCCTATCCCAGGGCCGACTGAAGAATGAGCCGCTGCAGATCGAAGGATGCGAGACATGATCGACGCCTGTGAACTGGCCCCCTCGTACGTGCGCGCGATCGCGCCGTACCAACCGGGCAAGCCGACTTCCGAACTCGCCCGCGAGATGGGCCTGGACGAGGCGGGGATCGTCAAGCTCGCGTCCAACGAGAACCCGTTGGGTGTGAGTCCGGCAGCGCGACGGGCGATCGAGACACAACTGGTTGGCCTGGCGCGCTATCCCGACGGGAGCGGATTCGACCTCAAGCGGGCGCTGGCGCGGCGTTACGGAATCGACACGGCCCAGGTGGTGCTCGGGAACGGCTCGAACGACGTGCTGGAACTGGTGGCGCGCGTGTTCCTCGCGCCCGGCGCCAGCTCGGTCTTCTCGCAGCACGCGTTTGCCGTCTATCCGCTCGCCGTCCAGGCGGTGGGCGCGACGCTCGTCGAAGTGCCGGCCAAGGACTACGGCCACGATCTACCGGCGATGGCCGGCTCGGTGCGAGCGGATACGCGCGTGCTGTGGATCGCCAATCCGAACAATCCGACCGGGACGTTCGCCAAGCCGTCCGAGTTGCTGGATCTGCTCGAACGCGTCCCATCGCGCGTGATCGTGGTGCTCGACGAGGCGTACAACGAGTACCTGCCGGACGGGTTGCGCGAGGACACGACGCGCTGGCTGGCGCGCTTTCCGAACCTGGTCATCACGCGCACCTTCTCGAAGGCCTACGGACTGGCCGGACTGCGCGTGGGTTTCGCACTCGCGCATCCCGACGTCGCGGACCTCATGAATCGTCTGCGGCAGCCATTCAACGTCGGCAGCCTGAGCCAGGCCGCTGCCGTCGCGGCCCTCGATGACGAGGCCTTCGTGCGCGAGACGCGGGCGGTGAACGACGCGGGGATGCGCCTGCTCGCGGAGGGATTCGAGCGGCTCAAGCTCGAATTCATCCCCTCCCTGGGCAACTTCGTGTCCGTCCGCGTGGGACAGGGTGCCGCGGTTTACCAGCGCCTGCTGCGCCAAGGCGTGATCGTGCGCCCGGTGGCGGCCTACGGCATGCCCGAGTTCCTGCGGGTATCCGTGGGCGTGCCGAGCGAGAACGAGCGCTTCCTCGCTGCGCTGCAGACAGCGCTGCACGCCTGATCGCCCGGTGGCCGCGGTCGCGCTGAATACCCTGGCCGTCATCGGCGTCGGCCTGATCGGGGGGTCCTTTGCCGCTGCACTGAAGTCTGCCGGCCTGGTGCAGCGGGTCGTGGGCGTGGGACGTTCACGCGCCAACCTCGAGCGCGCGCGCGCCCTGGGCGTGATCGACGAGATCGTCGACGAGGCATCCGCCGCTGCTGCGCAGGCGGACGTCGTGTTCGTCGCAGTACCGGTCCGGCAGACCGAGTCGATCCTGCGTCAGATCGCGCCGCATCTGCAACCCGATGCCGTGGTCACCGACGGCGGCAGCACCAAGCAGGACGTGGCAGCGGCCGCGGTGCGCGCGCTGGGTCCGCACGCTGCGCAGTTCGTCCCCGCGCACCCGATCGCCGGAGCCGAGCGGTCCGGCGTCGAAGCGGCGTCCGCCACACTCTATCGCGACCGCCTGGTCGTGCTCACCCCCACCTCCGCTACGCGGTCCGATGCCGTGGAACGGGTTCATGAGCTGTGGAGCGCGTGCGGCGCGCGCGTCGTACGCATGGACGCCGCCCGGCACGACGCCGTGTTCGCGGCGGTCAGCCATCTGCCGCACGTGCTGGCCTTCGCTCTCGTGCACGAACTTGCCGCCCGCCCTGATGCGGACGACCTCTTCTCCCTCGCGGGCGCCGGCTTCCGCGACTTCACGCGCATCGCCGGCAGCTCTGCCGAGATGTGGTGCGACATTGCCCTGGCCAACCGCGATGCGCTGCTCGCCGAGATCGAAGCCTACCGGGTCGAACTCGATCGGTTCGCCGATTGCATCGCCGCGGGCGACGCGGAGCGCCTCAGGGCCATGTTCGAGCGCGCCCGCGGCACCCGTTCCGAGTGGCTCGGGAAATGACTTCGTATCCGCCCCATCTCGATCTTCCGGCGCTGTGCGGCGCGCGTGGCAGCGTGCAACTGCCCGGTTCCAAGAGCATCTCGAATCGCACGTTGCTGCTCGCGGCGCTGGCGCAGGGCGCCACCGAGATCCACGACCTGCTCGACTCGGACGACGTCCAGCGGATGCTCGAGGCGCTCGACCGCCTGGGCGTGACGGTCGAACGCCTCGGACCTCAGCGCATGCGTGTGCAGGGCTGCGCGGGCCGCTTTCCCAATCCTGCTGCCGACCTGTTCCTGGGCAACGCCGGCACTGCGATCCGCCCGCTGACCGCCGCCCTGGCGGTGACGGGT
>CAZNBS010000085.1:14439-17769 GCA_964570955.1 uncultured Burkholderiales bacterium
CATCGGCGACCTGGTGGACGGACTGCGGCAGATCGGGGCCGACGTGCGCTATCTCGGGCAGGAGGGCTACCCGCCGCTGGAACTGCATCCGGCGAGCATCGCCGTGCAGGATCCCGTCCGCGTGCGCGGCGATGTCTCCAGCCAGTTCCTCACCGCCTTGCTGATGGCACTTCCCTTGACCGGCAAAGGCGCGGTGATCGAGGTGGTCGGCGAGCTCATCTCCAGACCCTACGTCGAGATCACGCTCAATCTCATGCGCCGCTTCGGCGTGACGGTGCGGCGCGAGGGCTGGTCGCGCTTCCTCGTTCCCGCGGGGGCTGCCTATCGTTCCCCTGGTCAGATCCACGTCGAGGGCGACGCCTCCAGCGCATCCTACTTTCTGGCGGCGGGTGCCATCGGAGGCGGGCCGGTGCGGGTGCAGGGCGTGGGAAGCGCCAGCATCCAGGGCGACGTGAGGTTCGCCGAGGCGCTCGCCCAGCTGGGCGCTCGCATCCAGGCAGGCGAGAACTGGATCGAGGCGAGTGCTCCGGCATCGGGCAGGTTGCGCGCCTTCGATCTCGACCTCAACCACATCCCGGACGCCGCCATGACGCTGGCGGTTGCCGCGCTGTTCACCGACGGGCCCTGCCGGCTGCGCAACATCGCCAGCTGGCGCGTCAAGGAAACCGACCGGCTGGCGGCCATGGCCACCGAGCTGCGCAAGCTCGGCGCCAGCGTCGAGGAGGGCAGCGACTATCTGCGCGTCGACCCGCCGCGGCAGTTCGTTGCCGGCGTCGCGATCGACACCTACGACGACCACCGCATGGCGATGTGCTTCGCGCTGGTCACCCTGGCGGGGGTCGGCATTCGCATCAACGATCCCCAGTGCGTGGCCAAGACCTTCCCGGATTTCTTTGCCCGCTTCGCGCAGGTGGCCTTGACGCGCGCACCGACGGTCATCGCCATCGACGGGCCGTCCGCCTCCGGCAAGGGGACCGTCGCGCGCCAGGTGGCCGAGCGGCTCGGATTCGCGTTCCTGGACAGCGGAGCCCTGTACCGGCTGGTCGCGCTCCGCGCGTTGCGCAGCGGGATCGACCCGGCCGACGAGGCGGGCGTGAGCGGGCTGGCACGTACGCTGGACTGTGCCTTCGAGGGCGAGCGCGTCCTGCTCGACGGCGACTACGTCGAGAATGTGCTGCGTACCGAGGACGTCTCCGCAGCGGCCTCCCGGGTGGCGGCACTGCCGGCCGTGCGCGAGGCCTTGCTCGAGCGCCAGCGCACGTTTCGGACAGGACGCGGTCTGGTAGCGGATGGACGGGACATGGGCTCGGTGGTATTCCCCGACGCCGCGCTCAAGGTGTATCTCACCGCCACGCCGGAGGAGCGGGCCAGGCGTCGATATAAACAGTTGATCGAAAAAGGAATCGATGCTAGACTTGCACCCCTTCTGCAGGACATCAACGAGCGCGATGCGCGGGATGCGGCCAGGGCCGTTGCTCCGCTCAGGCGCTGCGACGATGCGAAGCTTCTGGATACCACCGGCTTGACGGTCGAGCAGGCGGTTCAGCAGGTGCTGGACTGGTATCGCGAGGCGAACAACACGTAGCACCGACTCGATCCGCTCTGCGGACGGCCCGTAACCGGCACCAGCCGGCGCCGTGGCAGGCCGGATCTTTGATCAACCAACCCCGCATGCCGGGCGGCGTTGCCGCCGGGCGGGAATAGCCATCGAGCAACCAGTTCTGTGAATACCACTGCCACCACCTCCAAAGTCTCCGATATCGTCGAAAACTTCGCCGCGATGTTCGAAGAGAGCCTGTCGCGCAAGGAAATGCGCGCAGGCGAAGTCATCACTGCCGAAGTCGTTCGCGTCGACAACAACTTCGCAGTCGTCAACGCGGGCCTGAAGTCGGAGAGCTACGTCCCGATCGATGAGTTCAAGAACGATCGGGGCGAGCTGGAGGTCAAGCCGGGCGACTTCGTTCAGGTCGCGATCGAAGCACTGGAGGACGGACACGGCGAGACGCGCCTGTCGCGCGAGAAGGCCAAGCGGCTCGCGGCCTGGCTGGACCTGGAGGCCGCCCTCGAGAAGGGCGATATCGTGCAGGGGCTGGTCAACGGCAAGGTCAAGGGCGGCCTCACCGTCATGATCAACGGCATCCGCGCCTTCCTGCCCGGCTCGCTGGTGGATCTGCGCCCCGTCAAGGACACCAATCCCTTCGAGGGCAAGCAGCTCGAGTTCAAGGTCATCAAGCTCGATCGCAAGCGCAATAACGTCGTGGTGTCGCGCCGCGCGGTGCTCGAAGCCTCGGCGGGCGAGGAGCGCCAGAAGCTGCTGGAGACCCTGCAGGAAGGTGCGGTGGTCAAGGGTATCGTCAAGAACATCACCGACTACGGCGCCTTCGTGGACCTGGGCGGCATCGACGGCCTGCTGCACATCACCGATCTGGCCTGGCGTCGCGTGAAGCACCCGTCGGAGGTGCTGGCAGTGGGCGACGAGGTCACCGCCAAAGTGCTCAAGTTCGACCAGGAGAAGAATCGCGTCTCGCTCGGTCTGAAGCAGCTGGGCGAGGATCCCTGGGTGGGGATCTCGCGCCGCTACCCGCCGAGCACGCGCCTGTTCGGCAAGGTCAGCAATCTCACCGACTACGGTGCTTTCGTCGAGATCGAGTCGGGCATCGAAGGCCTGGTGCACGTGTCCGAAATGGACTGGACCAACAAGAACGTGCATCCCTCGCGCGTGGTGCAGGTCGGCGACGAGGTCGAAGTGATGATCCTCGAAATCGACGAGGACCGTCGTCGTATCTCGCTGGGCATGAAGCAGTGCATGCCCAACCCGTGGGACGAATTCGCCGCCAACTACAAGAAGAACGACAAGGTCAGCGGCCAGATCAAGTCGATCACCGACTTCGGGGTGTTCATCGGACTTCTGGGCGGCATCGACGGTCTGGTTCATCTGTCCGATCTGTCCTGGAGTCTGCCGGGCGAAGAGGCCGTGCGCCAGTACAAGAAGGGCGACGAAGTCGAAGCGGTGGTGCTGGCGATCGACGTCGAGCGTGAACGCATCTCGCTGGGCATCAAGCAGCTCGAGGGCGATCCGTTCAACAACTACATCGCGCGCAACGAGAAGGGCACGGTGGTCGATGGCAAGGTCAAGTCGGTCGATGCCAAGGGCGCGATCGTCACCCTGGACGGAGACGTGGAAGGCTACCTGCGCGCCTCCGAGGTGTCGCGCGACCGGGTCGAGGACATCCGCGCGCACCTGAAGGAGGGCGACACGGTCAATGCAATGATCATCAACGTGGATCGCAAGAACCGCGCGATTAACCTGTCCATCAAGGCCAAGCACGT
>CAZNBS010000086.1:0-3841 GCA_964570955.1 uncultured Burkholderiales bacterium
TCTCCTCCTGGTCACCCAGCATGTCGATCTTCGCCACGTCCGGCACGCGCAGCAGTTCGTCGCGCACCCGATCGACGTAGTCGCGCAGTTCGGAGAAGGAATAGCCGTCGGACGTAAAGGCGTAGATCGTGCCGAACGTGTCGCCGAACTCGTCGTTGAAGAACGGCCCGCGCACGCCGCCGGGCAGGGTATGGCGGATGTCCGAGACTTTCTTGCGCACCTGGTACCACGCGTCGGGCACCTCCTCCGGCGGCGTGAAGTCCTTGAGCATCACGAAGATCATCGACTCGCCCGGGCGCGAATAGCTGGTCGTATAGTCGAACCAGGGCGTCTCCTGGATCTTCTTCTCGAGCCGCTCGGTGACCTGCTGCTCGACTTCGCGCGCGGTGGCGCCGGGCCACAGCGTGCGAACCACCATCATCTTGAACGTGAACTCCGGATCTTCGCCCTGTCCGAGCCGCTGGTAGGACAGCGTCCCGGCCAGGCCCAGGGCAATGATCAGAAAGAGGATGAACGACTGGTGTCGCAGCGCCCATTCGGACAGATTGGGACCGTGCATCGCGCGCCCGCCGTTCAGCCGTCCGCCGCCAGGACACGCACCTTCTGCCCTGCGCTGAGCTTGTGCACTCCGGCCCGGACCACCACGTCGCCGGGTGCGAGTCCGGCGCTGACCTCCACGCCGTCCTGGGTATAGCGCGCGACGGACACCGGTCGCAACGCCACCGCCTGGGTCTTCGGATCGACCACCCACACGGCAGGCTGTTCGCCGTCGTTGTACAGCGCGGCCAGCGGCAGCCGCATCACGTTGCCCTCGCCGCTCTGCTGCAGGAACACGTTGGCGGTCATGCCCAACTGCACTTTGGGCGAGGGATCGAGGAGGGCGACCTTGACCGCGTACGTACGCGTGACCGGATCGGCGGCGGGCGAGACTTCGCGGATGCGCCCCTTGTACGTCGCCTCGGGCGCCGCCCACAAGGAGATCGACACCTCGCGCGCACGCCGCAGCTCATCCAGGCGGCTTTCCGGCACGTTGATCAGCACTTCCTTCTCGTCGAGCTGCGCGACGCGCATCACTTCCTGGCCGGCTGCCACCACCTGTCCCACCTCGGCCGAGAGCGAGGTGACGATGCCGTCGCGGTCGGCGGACAGCACGGTGTACTCGGACTGGTTGCGCGACACGCCCAGCTGCGCCTGAGCCTGCTCGAAACGCGCTTTGGCGACGTTGTACGCGTTCTGGCGCCGGTCGAACTCGGCGGCGCTGACGAACTTCTGCTGGTGGAGATTGCGGTAGCGCTCCAGTTCGTCGCGCGCCTGGAGATAGTCGGCCTCCGCCGCCGTGAGCTGCGAGCGCTGTGCCTCGATGTTGAGGCGGAAGTCGCTCGGATCGAGGCTGGCCAAAACCTGCCCGCGTCGGACGGTGGAGCCGACCTCGACCCGGCGCGAGATCAGCTTGCCGCCCACCCGGAATCCGAGCGAGGTCTCGTAACGCGCGCGCACGTCGCCGGTGTAGCTGAACGCACGCGCACTCGGCGCAGACTCGACGCGTATCACGTTGACTGGACGCGCCTCCGGTACCGGCGGCGCCTCCTTCTCGCAGGCCGCCAGTGCCAGGCAGATGCCGAGCAGCGCAGCAGCGCGAGCCAGCGCCGCGCGAGCAACGCGGTCAGCGCTCGCGCTCACGCGGTCTCCTTTGCGCGCCCCTGCACTGTCCGGGCGGCAGTGTCGCGCAGCACCCCGTGCAGCAGAAGCTCGAGGTGCTGTCGGATATAAGCGGATGCGTCGACCGGCCGTGGATCGCACGCGCCGTAGGCGTGCTGCCACAGACTGAGGAATGCCTCGGGGGCCCATACCAGCTGCGCCGAGAGCTCGACGTCCATGTCGCGGAACTCGCCCTCGTCGATCCCGCGCTGGAGGGCGGCGGCGATCAATCGCAGGCCGCGGCGTGTCACCTCCTCGAAGTAGAAGCGGCACACCTCCGGGAAATTGCGGCACTCGGAGAACATGAGCTTGGGAATCCCCCCGATCTTGCGGCTGCCGATCAGGTCCCACCAGCCCACCAGCAGTTCCTCGAGCAGTGCGCGGGCACTGCCCCGGTGCGCCGCCGCCAGCCGCTCCCCGCACTCCAGCGCGGAGACGATGCCCTCGCGTACCACTGCCTTGAACAGCGCCTCCTTGCTGTCGAAGTACAGGTAGAGCGTTCCCTTGCTGACTCCGGCCGCGCGCGCCACGTCCTCCAGGCGCGTGGCCGCGTAGCCGTGCTCGACGAACAAGTCGAGCGCGGCAGCAAGAAGTTCGGCCGGACGTTCGGTCTTGCGCCGCGATCGGCGCCGGGATTCGGCCGCCTCACCCATGACATGCCATTACTGACCAAGAAGTCAGTAATGTACCGAGGACCGCGGCGGCGGGTCAAGCCGCCAACCGGCGACAGACGAGTTGCACGGCCTTCGTGCCCGTCCCCGGGCGGCGACGGCAGGCGGGTCGCCGGACCCGTCAACCCGCGATGGAGAATTCGCCCTGCGCCGTGGCACGTGCGCGTGCGGCCCGCACGGTATTGGCCAGCAGCATGGTGATCGTCATCGGCCCCACACCCCCAGGCACGGGGGTGATCCAGGCGGCACGCTCCTTCACTGCTTCGAAGTCCACATCGCCGACGAGCGTGCCGTCCGGCAGGCGGTTGATGCCCACATCGATCACGACCGCACCCGGTTTGACCATGTCTGCAGCGATCATGCGGGGCCTCCCTGTCGCCACCACCAGGATGTCGGCGCGCCGGGTGTGCGCGCCCAGGTCCACCGTCCGCGAGGTGCAGACGGTCACCGTTGCACTGCGCTGGATCAGCATCAGCGCCATGGGCTTGCCGACGATGTTGCTGCGGCCCACTACCACGGCCTCGCGTCCCGCGATGGCGCAGCCGATGTGATCGAGCATGGCCAGGCACCCGGCCGGCGTGCACGGCGCAAATCCCGGCTTGCCCACCACGAGGCTGCCGATGTTCTGCACGTGGAAGCCATCCACGTCCTTCTCGACCGCCAGGGTCTCCAGCACCTTGCCCTCGTCCACCTGGCGCGGCAACGGCAGCTGCACCAGGATGCCGTGGATGTCGGGCGCCGCATTGAGCGCACGGATCCTGTCGAGCAGC
Organism: uncultured Burkholderiales bacterium; assembly: GCA_964570955.1. Classification (GTDB taxonomy): domain Bacteria; phylum Pseudomonadota; class Gammaproteobacteria; order Burkholderiales; family SHXO01; genus SHXO01. The sequence continues at coordinate 3,140 of CAZNBS010000086.1, forward strand.
GCCGGCTCCTCCACGTCGATGGGCAGTTCGACCAGTTCCGAGTGAATCCCGGCGTCGGCGCAGGCCCTGATCTTGTTGCGCACGTAGATGCGGGAGGCGGGATCCTCGCCGGCCAGGATGACGGCGAGTCCAGGACGGCAGCCGGCCGCGGTCAGTGCCGCCGCCTCCTCCCTGATCCGGGTGCGCAGCGACGCGGAAAGCGCCAATCCATCGATGATTCGGGCAGTCATGGGACGAAGCGAAGCAGCACAGAGAGCCGAGGCGCCCGGGCACGGTGCCTGGGCAGAGACGCCGCCGAGGACGCCGTAGACGCCTGCGAGGGCGGGAGCCGACCAAAACAGTTATTCTACGCGCATCGTCGGGCGCGTCCTGCGCCGCAGAAGGCAACCTGAAGAGGCAGAAGATGGCAACGAATCTGGACGACCAGCTGGTGGTCGCAATCTCCTCCCGTGCACTGTTCAATTTCGAGGAGGAGAATGCGGTATTCACCGAAGGCGATCCGCTTCCCTACAAGAAGCTCCAGCTCGACCGGCTGAACCAGCCTGCACGTGAAGGCATCGCCTACCAACTGGTGAAGAAGCTGCTGGCCTTCAACAGCCTGGACGAGCGGAAGGTCGAAGTCGTCATCCTCTCTCGCAACGATCCGGTGAGCGGGCTGCGTGTATTCAAATCCGCCGAGCACCACAACCTGCCGATCACCCG
>CAZNBS010000086.1:3851-17616 GCA_964570955.1 uncultured Burkholderiales bacterium
AGGCCGACATCTTCCTGTCCGCGCACCAGGACGACGTTCGCATGGCGCTCGACGCCGGCTTCCCCGCGGCGCGCGTCTATCCCACCACCATCGAGGCGAGCCAGGCGCACCCCGAGGAGGTGCGCATCGCCTTCGACGGCGACGCGGTCCTGTTCAGCGACCAGGCCGAACGCGTGTTCCAGGAGGAAGGCATGGCCGCCTTCGAGACGCACGAAACCAACCGGGCAGCCGAGCCGCTCCCGCCGGGTCCGCTGCAACCCTTCCTCAAGGCACTGCACCGGCTGCAGAAGAGTTCGTCGCGCGACAGCAACATGCGCATTCGTACTGCGCTCGTGACCTCGCGCAGCGCCCCGGCGCACGATCGCGCCATCCGCACCTTGATGAGCTGGGACATCGAGATCGACGAGGCGATGTTCCTGGGCGGCCTGGAAAAGGGGCCGATCCTGCGCGTATTCGAGCCCGATTTCTACTTCGACGATCAGCTCGCACACGTGCAGTCGGCGGCGCAGTTGTCGGTGTCGTCCGGGCATGTGGAGGGAGGTATCGTGAACCGCATGATCCGCTCGCGGCGGACCGAGAAAGCCTGAGCGCCGCGTTCGCTGCCGGCGTCGGTACCGGCGCATCGCGTTTTTCCGGCCGCTTAAGCTTCACTTAAGCGGGCCCGCCTACCATCCGCTCCGTCTCGGGGACCCTGGCCTCTGCGGCCCTCCCGAGAGCCCCTTCCCCGACCATGGAGCGAGCGTGTCAAGGCGCGATGAAAGCAAGCTGGAGGCGCAGCGGGAGGTCACCCGCGTCCTCGACAATCTGATGCACAACCGGCCGCGTCGGTTCGTCCCGCGCTTTCCGCGGATCGGCTTGTACATGCATTGCATGGAGAGCGCGGAATCGCGCGAGGAAGCCGCGTCGATGGGGCTCGAGGACCACGCGGGCCGCGCGCGTTGAGTGCGCCCAGGCAAGCGTGGCGCGTCCGCGTCGCGGGACGCGATTCACCGCGCCGTGCCCTCCCGACCTTGAAGATGCCGCTTGCGGCGCTCAACCTGCTCGTTGCCACCGTCCTGGTGGCAGCGGCCAACCAGGGATTCTGGAAGGCATTGCTGGTACTGCATCCCGCGCCGGCATTTCTCGCCGCGGTGTGCGCCTGCATCCTCGTGCTGGTCTACCTCTTCCTGGCCGCGGTGACCTGGGGCAGGCTGGCCAAGCCTGCCTTGTACCTGGTCTTGCTGGCAACGGCCGCCACCACCTACTTCATCTCGAGCTATGGCGTGGTGATCGACCGGGACATGATCGCAAATGTGATCGAGACGGACACCCGGGAGGCGCTGGAACTGCTCAACCCGGGTTTCGTGACCTGGCTGCTGGCGTTCGGCCTCCTTCCCTGCGCGGCCGTGAGCCGGGTGCACATCGTTGCCCGGCCGTGGAAGGCGCGCGTCGGCCACGCCGCCGTCGTGCTGCTCGCGTCGGTGCTCATCCTGGGGACCGCCGCCGCGGCCTTCTACCAGCCGTTCGCCTCGCTGCTGCGCAATCACCGCGAACTGCGCGATATGCTGGTGCCGCTCAACGTGGTCAGCGCCACCGTGCAGTACGCGCGCCGCAGCGCACGGCAACCGCAGCAACTGGAGCTGGCCGGAGTCGATGCCCATCGGGTCGTCCCAGCCGGGTCCGGCACACGGCGGCGGATCACTGTGGTCGTGGTCGGGGAAACGGCCCGGGCGCAGAATTTCTCGCTCCTGGGCTACGAGCGCGAGACGAACCCCGAACTGGCACGGCGAGACGTGATCGTGCTCGGCGATACGCGGGCGTGCGGAACCGCCACCGCGACTTCCGTTCCATGCATGTTCCAGGACGTCGGCCAAGCGGGCTACCGCTCGTCGATGGCCAAGGGACGCGAGAACCTGCTCGACGTCCTCCGGCGCGCGGGCATCGACGTGTTCTGGAGCGAGAACAATGCCGGATGCAAGCACGTGTGCGACCGCGTTCCGCACGAGGAACTCGCACATCTCGACGTCGCGTCACTCTGCCCTGGCCGCCAGTGCCGCGACGAGATCCTGCTGCGCGGGCTGCAGGCGCGCATCGACGCATTCGAGCGGGACGGCGTGATCGTCCTGCACATGCTGGGCAGCCACGGCCCCGCCTACTTCAAGCGCTATCCGCGGACGTTCGCGGTGTACCAGCCCGAGTGCCGGACCGCAGAGCTCGAACGCTGTACGCGCGAGCAGATCGTCAACGCGTACGACAATACGATCCGCTACACGGACCACGTGCTGAGCACGCTCGTCGACCTGCTAGAACGCAATGGCCGCACACTCGACATTGCCCTGTTGTATGTCTCCGATCATGGGGAGTCCCTGGGAGAGCACGGGCTGTTTCTGCACGGGATGCCCTACGCGATCGCGCCCGCGGAGCAGACTCGTGTCCCGATGCTGATGTGGCTTTCACCCAGTCTTCGCGAGCGTATCGATGTCGACTGCATGCGTGGGCGTGCCCACCTCCGCACCTCGCATGACAACCTATACCACTCCGTGCTCGGACTGATGCGCGTGCAGGCGTCGGTCTATCGGCGTGAACGAGACTTGTTTGCACCGTGCATGCGAATGAAGAGCTGAACGGCGTCTCCGAACGCCGACAACGACGGGTGCGACGGCACGCTGTTGCGGTCGGTTAATCTGAGCTTAAGTTCGAGCGCTTACTGTGCGGGACATCGCAATCCGGAAGGCTGGTCGATGTTCACCGATGCTCCGCCGTTCATGTCCGCTTCGCCCGTCGCCGAACCGCGGTCCTCATCGAATGCTGCGCGACCGCGCGATGCCAACGGGCTGCGGCTGTGTGTATATCCAACCGAAACCGCGCATCGAGGACAAGTCGAATCGTTCATCCGCGACATCTATTGGGCGCATTATCGCGCCCGCATCCGCACACTCGCACCCGTGCTCGTGGCGCTGTCCGTCGGCGGCAGGATCGTAGCCGCAGCTGGCTATCGCGCCGCGACGCAGCCACTCTTTCTGGAGCGCTATCTGCCTGCGGCCGTGGAGCAGTGCGTGCATGACGCGTGCGGTGTGATGCCGCATCGCGAGCGCATCGTGGAAGTGGGCCACCTCGCTTCGGTGCGCAACGGCGCCGGGCGCATGCTGATGCCCTTCCTCGGCGCACACCTGGTCGCCAATGGTTTCGAGTGGGTGGTGTCGACCGCCACCGCGGAGCTGCATTCCCTGTTCTGCCGGCTCGGCCTGGCGCCGCTGGTACTGGGAGCGGCCGATCCCGCGGTCCTCGGCGCGGATGCCGCGGACTGGGGCAGCTATTACGATCACCAGCCCCAGGTCCTTGCCGGAAGCATCGTCGAGGGCATGGCGCACCTGACACGGGATCGCCGCTGATGCGTGCGGACACGATCGAGCAATTCTTCCTGGCGTTGCAGGCGCACGCGAGCGCGGACCTGCGCCCTGCACTGGTGGACGAAGGCGGCGCATGGTCTTATCGGCGGCTGCTCACCGCAGTCGAGACGCAGGCGCACGACTTCTCGCAGAACGGCTCGCGTGTCGTCGCGACCCTGCTCGACAACGGCGCGCGGTGGATCGTCTCGGATCTGGCGGCCATGCGCGCCGGTGTCGTGCACGTTCCCCTTCCCACCTTTTTTGCCCCCGCGCAGATCGCGCACGCGTGTCTAAGTGCCGGGGTGGACACGGTTGTCACCCTGCCGCGCGGCGCCAAGGCCCTCGAGGCCCTGGGATTCGCCGCCGTTCCAGGCGGGGAGCACCCGGATGGCAGCGTGTCGTGCATGCGGCGCACGCGATCCCCGGAGCTTCCGGAAGGCACGAGCAAGATCAGTTTCACCTCGGGCACGACGGGAACGCCCAAGGGCGCATGCCTCGGCGCCGAGGTCATGCTTTCGGTCGCGGCGTCGATCGGCCAGGCGACGCAGCGGCTGGGGATCACACGCCATCTGTGTGCGCTTCCCCTGGCCGTGCTGCTGGAGAATGTCGCCGGCATCCTTGCACCACTGGCGCACGGCGGCACCTGCGTGGTGCTGCCGGTCAGCCGGCTCGGCCTGCTCGGATCCTCGACGTTCGATCCGCAGGAGCTGCATCGCGCGGTCCTCCAGCACGCCGCCCACAGCCTGATCCTGTTGCCGCAGATGTTGCGCGCGTGGACCGCCTGGCTCGGGGGCGCGTCCGAGACGGCGCCTTGCAGCCTGGAACTGGTCGCGGTCGGCGGTGCGGCGGTCGGTGCACGCACGCTGGCGGCGGCGCGTGAGTTGGGTCTGCCTGCGTACGAAGGCTATGGCCTCACCGAGGGTGCGTCGGTACAGACGCTCAACCTTCCCGGAGCCGATTGTCCGGGCAGCGTCGGCCGACCGCTGCCGCATGCGCGCGTGCGCATCGCCGGGGATGGGGAGATCGAGATCGGCGGAAGCCTGTTCCTCGGCTATGTCGGCGAGGCGCGCAGCGAGCGCCAGTGGCTACCCACGGGCGATCTGGGCCGCATCGATGCGGACGGATTCCTGCACGTGAGCGGCCGCAGGAAGAATGTCCTGATCACGGCTTTCGGCCGCAATGTCTCACCCGAATGGGTCGAGACAGCGCTGCGCAGCGAGCCCAGCATCGCTCAGGCAGTGGTGTTCGGCGACGGGGCTCCGGCGTTGCGCGCGGTGCTGTGGCCGGTGCACCCCGAGGCGACGGATGCCGAACTGATCGCGGCGATCACCTCCGCGAACGGACATCTTCCGGATTATGCGCAGATCCAGACGTGGACTCGGGCCGAGGCGCCCTTCGACGCCGCACATGGCATGGCCACCGCGAACGGTCGCCCACGACGCGAGGCCATCCTGTCGCGGCATGCCTGCGCATCGTTCCGCGGACTGGACCCGGCGCACGCGGACGGGGACGTGCGCACGCAGACGCCGCAGTCGGGCTTCTTCCAGCGGTTGCAGCAGGCCACCGAAGCGGACCGCCTGGCCCTCACCGGTGTCCCGATCGTCCAGGCCTGTCTCCGCGGCGAGGGTTCGCTGGAGAGCTATGTCGCGTTCCTCACGCAAGCCTGGCACCACGTACGCCATACCGTCCCTCTGCTCACCGCCTGCCGCGACCGCCTCCCGCCCCGTCTGCACTGGCTGCGCCCGGCGATGAACGAGTACATCGACGAGGAAAACGGCCACGACGCATGGATCCTGTCGGACATTGCCGCCTGCGGGATCGATAGCGAGGCCATCCGCCATGGCGAGCCCGGGTTCGCGGCCGATGTGATGGTCGCCTACGCCTACGATCTCATCGCACGCCGCAATCCGGTCGGCTTCTTCGGCATGGTCCACGTGCTCGAGGGGACCAGCGTGGCGCTGGCGTTGATGGCCGCAGATCGCATCCAGGCGCGGCTGGGGCTGCCTGATTCGGCATTCAGCTATCTGCGGTCGCATGGCATGCTGGATCGGGAGCACACGGCGCATTTCGCGCTGTTGATGGACCGGCTGGATGCTCCCGAGGATCAGGACGCCGTGATCCAAGCGGCGCAGCGGTTCTACCGCCTGTACGCCAACGTATACCGGGAACTGCCCTTTGCCGCGGCACCGGAATCCGCACTGGAGGGCGCCACGTGAATCCGCGCGTCATGCGCGTGGTACTGACCGGCGCATCGGGCGGCATCGGAAGCGCGGCGGCGGCTGCGTTGACGGACGCCGGTGCCCGCGTGCTGCTGGTCGGACGCTCGCGCACCGCTTTGGAGAACCTGGCCGGTCAGTTGGGGCGCGGCACCATGCTGGTCATCGCGGACCTCACCCGCGAAGGCGGCCGGGCGGCCATCGTCGATGCTGCGCGCGCATTCGGCGCGAACGTGCTGATCAACAATGCCGGGGTGGCCAGTTTCGGACGCTTCCAGACCCTGGACGAGGCGCACATCCGCGACGTGCTGGAGACGAACCTCCTGGCACCCATGCTCCTGACGCGCGCGCTGCTCGGTCATCTCGCGCAGCAGCCGCAGGCGTGCATCCTGAATATCGGCTCGGCGCTCGGCGGGCTCGGCTTGCCCGGGTTCGGCGTCTACGGGGCAGCCAAGGCAGGGCTGCGCGGTTTCTCCGAAGCGCTGCGTCGCGAGTTGCAGGGCACGCGAATCCGCGTCCAGTACCTCGCGCCGCGCACCACGCGTACGCGCTTCAACGACGCCCGCGTAGACGCCTACAACCAGGCCACAGGTACCCGCACCGATAGCCCCGAACGGGTGGCGCAAGCGCTTCTCGAGGTTCTCGCGCGCGGGACCGCAGAGCGTTTCCTCGGCTTTCCCGAGCGCTATGCCGTGCGACTGAACGGGCTGATCCCCGCCTGGCTGGACGGCGCGTTCAAGCGCCACACCCGCCATCTGACAACCGGTTCCACCACCTGATCGACGGGAGCACACATGAACGTTGCGCGATTGATCCGATTCGCGGTCGCCGCACTCGCGGCACTCGGACTGCAGGCTGCCCACGCTGCCGGCGGCGTGGAGGATGCCGTGAAGTCCCTGCAGCAGGAGTGGGAGACGATCAAGTACAAGACACCGCAGGCCGAGCACGCCAAGCGGTTCGAGGAACTGGCCGCGCGGGCACGTGGCGCGAGCGAGGCGCACCCGGATCGCGCCGAGCCGCTTGTGTGGGAGGGAATCATCCTGAGTTCATGGGCGGGTGCAAAGGGCGGCATGGCGGCGCTCGGCCTCGCCAAGAAGGCCAAGGCACGTTACGAAGCTGCGATGAAGATCGATGCGGACGTGCTGGACGGCTCCGCCTATAACAGTCTGGGCGTGCTGTACTACAAGGTGCCGGGCTGGCCGGTGGGCTTCGGTGACGACAAGAAGGCGAAGGAGTTGCTGCAGAAGGCGCTCGCCGTCAATCCTCAAGGCATCGATCCCAACTACTTCTACGGCGAATATCTACTCGAGCAGGGGAAGCCGGGCGAGGCGCTCACGTACCTTCAGCGTGCACTGCAGGCGCCTGCACGACCCGGCCGGGACGTGGCCGATGCGGGACGCCGCGAGGAAGCGCGCAAGCTGCTCGAAGAGGCACGCCGCAAGGCCGGCTGAGCGCTCAATCGGAACGCCGTGACACCCTGACGCAGAACCCGGGACCCGGCACCGCGTTGCCGAAATTGACGGCAAGTCCGTGCAGGTCGGCGACGCGCCGAACGATGGACAAGCCCAGCCCGCTGCCAGGCTGCGTAGTCCCGGGCGGGCGATGAAAGCGCTGGCCCAGCCGCTGAAGCGCCTCTTCCGGAACACCGGGCCCATTGTCCTGCACGCGTAGCGCATCGGCCTCGAACACCACTTCGACCTGCGCCCCACGTCCGCCGTGGCGAACGCCGTTGTCGACGAGATTACGCAACATGACCGCCAGCAGGTCCTCGTCGCCCTTGAGCGGAAAGACCGCGCCGTCCTCGGGCCATTGGCACCCGACTTCGGCGCCTTGCGCGTCGGCCTGTGGCAGGACATCCGATAGCGCCCGTTCCAGCACGCGGTCCCAGCGTACCGGGTCCACCGCCGTCAGTCGCTGCATGTTCTCCATGCGTTCGAGCGTGAGCAGCTGGTTGACCAGGCTGTTGAGCCGCTTCATCCCCACCGTCAGATTGTTCATCGCAGCTTCGCGCGCACGTTCCGATCGGGTCATCTGCGCGACTTCGAGCTGGGCCTGGAGCGCGGCGATCGGCGTGCGCAGTTCATGCGCGGCATCCGCAGTCAGACGACGCTCGTTCTCGATCGCGCCGGTCACCCGTGCGAAGAGACGGTTCATCGACTGCACCAGCGCGCGCAGATCGGTGGGGACACGATCGTCCAGGGGCCGCAAATCGTCCGGCGAACGTCGCTCCACCTCGAACGCGAGCGCCTGCAGGGGACGCGTGGCGTGGCGGATTGCGGTGAACATCACGACCCCCAGGAGGGGCAAGGCGATGAGCCAGATCGACAGCTGGCTGAGCACCAGGTCGCGGATGATCTCCCGTCGCTCGCCCATCCGCTGTCCCACTGCCACGGTCCAGTCATCGCCATCGCCATGCTGGTAGTAAACCCGCCACGCCTGGCCGCCGATCTGCATCTCCTGGAAGCCATCGTGACCCGGCGTAGCCGGGAGCAGCAAGCCCTCGCGATCGGCCATGGCCAGCTGCCCGCCGTGGCGCCACACGGCAATGGCCATATCCTCGAGTTCGGCCTTGCCCGGCCGCTCCGAAGGCACTCGATGGACTTCGAGCGCGCCCAACCCTACACGCGACTCGACCGGTAGCGCGGAAAGCACCTGACGGGCGAGCTGCACCTGCTGCGTATCGAACAGTTCGTTGATCTCGTAGCGCGCATGCAGGAAGCTGCCGAGCAACGTGACGACCCACAGCAGCGCCGCCGCTGGTAACACCCAGAGCAGCAAGCGCCGATACAGGTTCACCTGTCTGCGTCCAGGCGGCCCAGCATGTAGCCCACGCCACGCACGGTTCGCACGATCGCAGCATCGAGTTTGCGCCGCAGGTGGTGGATGTGCACCTCCAGGCTGTTGCTCTCGATCTCATCGCTCCAGTCGTAGAGTTTCTCCTGGATGTGCGACTTGGAGAGCACGCGCCGCGGATTGGCCAGCAGGAGCTCGAGGATGGCGAGCTCGCGCGCAGTCAGGTCCACCGGATTGCCGTTCCAGCGCACGGTGCGCCCGGCCGGGTTGTACTCGAGCGGCCCGTGTCGCCAGACCGCTTCCACCCTCCCCTGGCTGCGACGCACGAGTGCACGCAAGCGCGCCGCGAGTTCGACCAGCACCACCGGTTTGACCAGATAGTCGTCCGCACCGGTATCCAGACCCGCGACGCGCGCATCGATGGCGTCACGTGCCGTCAGGATGAGAACGGGGATGGACAGGCCGCGCTCCCGCCATCGGGCCAGAAGCGTCATGCCGTCCACGCCGGGCAAACCGAGATCGAGCACGGCGGCATCGTAGGGTGCGTCCGCGACGACTTTCTCGGCGAGCGTCCCGTCCTTCACCCAGTCCACGGCCAGACCCTGCTCGCGCAGCCCGGCCACGAGGCCGTCGCCCAGGAGTGGGTCGTCTTCGACGAGGAGGATGCGCAACGGCGGCCAGTCTCCGCTCTCTACCTGGACTTGCCGGTCCTACCCAGCTCGGGCTTGAAGAACGTGGTACCGCTCGGTCCGATGCCGGCAATCTGAAGGATCACCTCCTCGTCCTTGGCGCCGTCGTAGTGCGCCTCCTTCGACGGATGCTTCATGTAGCTGCCGGGAGGTAGCGGCTCCGTGGCGCCGGGATCGAACGTCTCGCCCGTACCGGTCCACCACGTACCCTTCAGCACCGTCACCAGCCGGTCCTCCGGATGGAAGTGCGGCATGCTCATGGTGCCCGGCTCGAACTTGACCCGGATGACGTAGGGTCCCGGTTGCTTCGGGTCGCCCTCGACGATCATCACCTTGATGCCGGGAATGCCGGGGTACTCCGACCACTGTTCGTGGCCGAGCCTGAGCGTGACGAATCCCTTCTCGTCGACGACCCGCTGGGCGAACACAGCAGTGAGCGGCACGGCAACGGCGAGGGCGGCGACGACGAGGCGCATCTTCATGGCGGCTCCGGGCGAACAGGAAGGTAGTGCAGAGGAGCGCGATTGTAGCGGTGCGCGGTGCACTGCGCGCACCGCGGCGTCAGGCTGCGGAGAAGTCGAGCGCGCGCGGTGCGCGCGACTGCACGCCTAGTCGCACGGAGAACCCGCCATGGTGACCTCTCGTGTCGGGTGGCCTAGGGCTTGACGAACTTGAGGGTCATGCGATCGCTCTCGCCGATGCCGAGATACTTCGCGCGATCCGTGTCGCCTTGCCGCAGCGTCGGAGGCAGGCTCCACACACCCCCCGGATGGTCCTTCGTGTCCTTGGGATTGGCATTGACCTCGGACGATCCCGCGAACCGGAAGCCAGCCAGTTCAGCCGTCTCGATCACGTACTTCTCGGTGATGTAGCCGCTGTCGATCTGCTGCTGGAAAGGCGTGCCCGGCTTCGCGCGGTGGTCGACCACGCCCAGGACACCACCGGACTTGAGCGCGTCGTAGAACGTCTTGAACATCATGTCGGCCGTACCGGCCTTGGCCCAGTTGTGCACGTTGCGGAAGGTCAGCACCATGTCCGCCGAACCCTTCGGGGCGATGTCCACGAAGTCCGGAGGCAGCAGTCTGGTCTTGACCACCTTGCCGTACAGCTCGGGCTTCGAGGCGACCATGCCATCGAATCTCTTCTCCAGCTGCGTCAGGTAGCCGGGCGTATTGGGCGATCCCGTCGCGAACCACGCGGCGTAGTACTTGCCCTCGTCCTTGAGATACGGGGCGAGGATCTCGGTCCACCAGCCGGCGCTGGGCCAGATCTCGACTACCGTCATGTCCGGGCGGATGCCGAAGAACTCGAGCGCCCCCTTCGGATGGCGGTGCTGGTCGCGGGCCGCGTTCTTGGGGTCGCGGTGCTCGCCGGCGATGACCTGATCGAGCTTGGCATCGGCGAACGCAGGCGCCGCGGCCACGATGGCCAATGCGGTCGCGCAGGCCGCCGTCAGCGCGCGAAAATTCCACTTCGACATCGCAATCTCCTCTTGGTGTTGGCAGGGGCATTGACCGGGCATCGGCCGGCGCGTTCCCCAAGATGATCGGCTAGCGGCCCAGCACGCGCTCGGAGTCCCGCATCATCTCCGATCGCAGCCGCTCGGACCGCAACTCGCGCTCGAATTGTAGCTGCTGCGCATCGAGCATCAGCCGGCGTTGCGGCTCCGGTACCGTCCGCGTCTGCGCCTGCAGCGCCTGCTGCCGGCGGCGCTGGCTATCCAGCACGGATCCCGATTCACGTGCGGCAGGCGGATCCACGAGCCCCCGCCTTCCTTCCTGCGGAATGCGCGGCAGGCGATCCAGGATGCCGGGATCGGCGCGCGGCACCACGACCGAACGGCGCACCTCGGACTCCGGCGCCGGCGCCGGCGGCGGTCCCGGCTCGAGGTCCATGCGCAACTCGAAGGCGCGGCTGCGCCGCTCCTGCAGATTGCGATCGATGTCGTCCTGAAGACTGGGCGGCGCTGCGCCCGCGAAAGACGCCAGCACGCCGCATTGGACTACGAGGATGACGATGCCGAAACCGCGGCCGACGGGGGAAAGACATGCGCGCATGCCCGCTTGGACCGAGGACGTGTACGCGAGTGCCGGGCTGGAAGAAAAAAGAGCCTGCGGGGACGAGAAGTCAACCGCAGGCCAACCCTGGCAGACATCGTTGAGCCGACACCCGGTGCTGCAATGGGCGGCGTCTCGCTGCCCGCCACTTCGCAATCGCCGTGCCACCGGTGCGGTTGCGTCTCGGCATGGCCCTCAACCCCTTTGTCTCCGGGCACTTAGTCCCCGCATGCATGCGGCCGACATTGTCGCGACGGTGCTGCCGGATGCACAGCTGGCGTGCAGAACCCTGCGCCCGTGCACCACCTTGTGGCGTGACGGGCGCGGGGGCCGGGGTCACACGAGCAGGAGACTGCGCAGGGCATCGGCGTTCATTTCCTCGCGCCCGCCGCGCCTGACGACCTCGCCGCGACGCAGGACGACGAATTGATCGGCCAGTTCGCGCGCGAAATCGAAGTATTGCTCGACCAGCAGGATCGCCATGTCGCCACGTCGGGAGAGCGCACGGATGACGCGCTCGATGTCCTTGATGATCGATGGCTGGATGCCTTCCGTCGGCTCGTCCAGGATCAGGACTTTCGGCCTCATCGCGAGCGCGCGTCCGATCGCGAGTTGCTGCTGCTGCCCGCCGGAGAGGTCGCCGCCGCGGCGCCTGAGCATGGTCTCGAGCACGGGGAACATCTGAAAGATCTCGCCCGGGATATCGCGTGCACCGCCCCTGGGCAGGCTCGCCATGCCCATCAGCAGATTCTCCTCGACCGTCAATCGGGGAAAGATCTCGCGGCCTTGCGGCACGTAGCCGATGCCGCGGCGCACGCGCTGGTGGGGCGACATCGACGTGATGTCCTCGCCCTTGAACTCCACGCGCCCGTTACGCACCGGCACGACGCCCATCAGGCATTTCAGCAGCGTGGTCTTGCCCACGCCGTTGCGGCCGAGCAGCGCAGTGACCTTGCCCGACGGCACGTCGAAGGAGACATCGCGCAAGGTTTGACTGGAACCGTAGTACTGGTCGAGATTGGATATCGTCAGCATGGCTTCTCTACCACGAAGGTTCACGAAGAAACACGATGAAAGAACCGATTCGACACAGAGGGCACGGAGGATCACCGAGGCCACTGCCGCTCCTGTACATCCTCCGTGTGTCTCTGTGAGCTCTGTGTTCGCCGCCTTTCTCTATTCTTCGTATGCCTTCGTGATGTGATGGGTTCCGTCAGCGACCGAGATAGACCTCGATCACCCGCTCGTCGTTTCTGACCGCGTCCAGCCCGCCCTCCGCGAGTACGCTCCCCTCGTGCAGCACGGTGACCACGTTGGCGATGCTGGCGATGAACTCCATGTCGTGTTCGACCACGATCACCGTGTGCGTGCCCGAGAGCGTCTTGAACAGCTCGCCGGTGCGCTCGGTTTCCTCGTCGGTCATGCCGGCCACCGGCTCGTCCAGCAGCAGCACCTGCGGCTCCTGCATGAGCAGCATGCCGATCTCCAGCCACTGCTTCTGTCCGTGCGACAGCAGTCCGGCCCGCTTGCGGGCTTCGTCAGTGAGCCGGATGAGCGCCAGGGTCTGTGCGATGCGATCGAACTGCACGGAGTCGAGGCGTGCGCCGAGGCTGGCGCGCACCCGCTTGTCCGTCTTCATCGCCAGCTCCAGGTTCTCGAACACGCTGTGGTTTTCGAACACGGTTGGCTTCTGGAACTTGCGGCCGATGCCGGCGTGGGCGATCTGCGCCTCGGTCAGCCGGGTCAGGTCGATCGTCTGGCCGAAGAAGGCGCTGCCCGAGTCCGGCCGGGTCTTGCCGGTGATCACGTCCATCATCGTGGTCTTGCCCGCGCCGTTCGGGCCGATCACGCAGCGCAGCTCGCCCTTGTCGATGGTCAGCGTGAGCTTGTTCAGCGCGCGGAACCCATCGAAACTGACGGTGATGTCCTCCAGGTACAGGATCGCCTTGTGGGTGGTGTCGACCCCCTCGCCCACCACGCGCCCGATGGCAGCACTTGCGCCCTCCGTCGCGCTGACTGTCGGCAGGGCGCTCACGACTTCCTCCTGCGCAGCATGTCGGGAAGGGCGATCACCCCTCGAGGCATGAATAGCGTCACCAGGATGAACAGCAGGCCGAGGAAGAACAGCCAGTACTCCGGGAAGGACTGCGTGAAGAAGCTCTTCGCGCCGTTGACCAGCCCCGCCCCGAGAACGGGACCCAGCAACGTGCCGCGCCCACCCACGGCGACCCAGATCGCGATCTCGATCGAGTTCGCCGGCGACATCTCGCTCGGGTTGATGATGCCGACCTGGGGAACGTACAGTGCGCCGGCGATCCCGCACAGGACGGCCGACAGCGTCCAGATGAACAGCTTGTACCAGAGCGGGTTGTAGCCCGAGAACATCAGCCGGTTCTCCGAGTCACGGATCGCGGTGAGCACGCGACCGACCTTCGAGCGCACGATGGCGCGCGTCAGGATCAGGACGCCCGCAAGATAGACACCGGTCAGCGCGAACAGGGCCGCCCGGGTGCCCGGGTCGGCGATGCGGTAGTCGAGGATGCGCTTGAAATCGGTGAAACCGTTGTTGCCGCCGAAGCCGGTGTCGTTGCGGAAGAACAGGAGCATGAAGGCGAAGGTCAGTGCCTGCGTGATGATGGAGA
>CAZNBS010000087.1:0-17491 GCA_964570955.1 uncultured Burkholderiales bacterium
TCATATGCAATGATAGGACTTCGTGGCATCGCCGCGCACCGACACGATGTCCGACTCCGGGAAAGTCCATGACTGTATCGATGCCCTCGCGCAACCTGCTGCTGCTCGATACGATCACCGCCATCGACGATTCGTGCGCTGGTGCCGTGATCGTCTCCGGCTCGCACGGCGGCGTCTCCTCCAGCGGCTTCGTCGAGCGCGCGGCGGCGCGCCCTCACGCGGTGTTCTTCAACGACGCCGGTGTCGGCAAGGATCGCGCCGGCGTCGTCGCGCTCGAGCGACTCGGGGCGCTGGGCGTGGCCTGTGCGGTCTATTCGCACGATTCGGCGCGCATCGGCGATGCCGGTGACGGCTACGAGCACGGCGTGGTGACGCACGCGAACGCCGCGGCGCGAGACGCGGGTGTCAGCGCAGGCGTTCGCGTGAGCGACGCGGCGCGTGCACTGGGTGCCCGCGGATCGCCCGGCAGGCGCGCTCGCGGTCACTGAACAGGCCCCTGGCCGGTACCCCCGGCGCGCCGCGCGGGCACGGGTGTCAGGGATTGCCGAGGAAGTCGCGCTTGCCGATCGGCACCCCGTTGCGGCGCAGGATGTTGTAGGCCGTCGTCGCGTGAAAGTACACGTTCGGCATCGAGTGGCCCAGCAACAGCTGCATGCCGCTGTAGCGCGTTTCCCTGCCGGTGACGGGAAGCACGATTTCCCTGTCCTCGGTGCCGTCGATCCGTTGCGGCGGCACACTGCGGATGAACTCGATGCTGCGGGCGATGCGCAGCTGCAATTCGGCTAGCGTCTTCTCGTTGTCTTCGTAGTGCGGCACCTCCATTCCCGCCAGCCGCGCCACCACACTGCGCGCCTTGTCGCAGGCGATCTGCACCTGTTTCGAGAACGGATACATGTCGGCGATCAGCCGGTCGTTCATCAGCGTGGCGAGGTCGATCTTGCCGGCATCGACGTGTGCCTGCGCCTTGTCCAGGATTCCCGACAGGTTCCCGAGAAGGTTCGCCAGCCGCGGAACGCTGACCTGGTACATCGAAATCTTCATGAGACGATCTCCATTCGCGGGGCCGATTCACTTCAGCGCCGCGTTCCAAGCGTACATCTGGCTTGCGCGCGAGTCACTTTCCGGGGAATCATCCCGGTCTTCGCCCCCGGCACGCTGAAGCCTTCCCGACATGACTTCGCTCACCCGCCGCCAGACCGTCGGCCTGGTGCTGCTCACGCTGATGTGGGGCGTGAACTGGCCTGTGATGAAACTCGCCTTGCGTGAGATGGGGCCGCTGCACTTTCGTGCGCTGACCATGGGGCTCGGGGCGGCGGCGCTGGCGATCTACTTTGCGGCGCAGGGGCTGCGCATGCTGCCGATCGGTCGCAGCGAGTGGCGCGACGTGGCGGTGCTGGGTCTGCCGAACATCCTCGGCTGGCACGCGTTCTCCATCATCGGCGTGGCCCACCTGCCAGCCGGGCGAGCTGCCATTCTCGGCTTCACGATGCCGGTGTGGACCGTTGCACTGGGTGTGCTGCTCTACCGGGAAAGATTGACTGCGCGCCTGCTGGTGGCCGTGGTGGCCGTGTTGCTCGGCATCACGCTGCTGTTGTGGAAGGAGTGGGCACACCTGGCCGGCAGACCCGCCGGGATTGCGTGGATGCAGGCGGCCGCCTTCTGCTGGGCCCTCGGCACCATCTGGATGCGCCGCGCGCGCCTGACGCTGCCCGCCCAGACGCTGGTCGTCTGGATGATGGCCCTGGCCGCGCTCGCGATGGCCGTGCTCGCAGTGATGCTGGAGCCGCCCCAGCGCTGGCAGTTCAGCGTGGCGGTGTGGGCCAGCCTGGCGTGGAGCGTGCTGATCAATTACGGCGCCGCACAGGTGATCTGGTTTGCGCTGGTGCGCATGCTGCCACCGAGCACCAGCGCCATGAGCGTGATGGCCGTGCCGTTGATCGGTACCCTCAGCGCACCGCTGATCGTCGGCGAATGGCCGCATTGGCAGGATCTGGCAGCCATGGTGTGCGTGGTGGTGGCGATCGGCGCCGTGCTGTTGCGGCGGGACCCATCGGCGCTGCGTCCGGTGTCTTGATCCGGATTAAGCCACTGCGGCCAGCGAACGGCCAAGATCGCCGGCACCATGCAACCGCCAGGCGGCGTTCCCTCGGCTCACGTCGATCCGTTCATTCGTTCGCAGCTCCCGCCGCAGGAGCGGTGGCCGCGGTTCGATTATTCCGCTGCGCACCTGAACCACTATCCGGATCGCCTGAACGCGTCGGTGACGCTGCTCGATGCGGCGATCGCGGCCGGTGCGGGCGACAAGCCGGTGTTCCACTACGAAGATATCACCTGGACGTACGGGCACCTGCTCGATCGCGTGCAGCGCATCGCGCGGGTACTGGTGGAAGACCTCGGGTTCGTACCCGGCGAGCGGGTGTTGCTGCGCTCGGCCAACACTCCGATGGTGGCAGCCTGCTGGCTCGCCGTGCTGCGGGCTGGCGGCGTCGTGATCAACACGATGGCGATGCTGCGCGCGCGCGAACTCGGCTTCATTCTCGACAAGGCGCAGGTGCGCTTCGCGCTGTGCGAAGTCTCGCTGGCCGAAGAGCTTTCGCTGGCGGCGTCCAGCGTGTCGCTGCCCGGGCGCATCGCGTATTTCACGCCCGCCTGCGACGCCAGCCACCCGGATGCGGATCTCGACCGGTGCGTAGCCGCGAAGCCCGCAGGCGGCGGGGCCGTGGCGACCGCTGCCGACGACGTGGCGCTCGTGAGCTTCACCTCCGGAACCACCGGTCACCCGAAGGGCGCGGCTGCCTTTCATCGCGACCTCGTGGCCGCTGCCGATTGCTGGCCGAAGGTCTATACGGTGGAGCCGGGCGACGTGGTGGTCGGCTCGCCGACGCTGGCGTTCACGTACGGACTCGGGGCGTCGCTGCTGTACCCGTTGCGCTACCGTGCCACGTCGGTGCTGATCCCGCAGCCCACGCCCGAGGCGCTTCTCGGCGCCGTCGCGCGCCATCGCGCCACCAGCCTGTATTCCGTGCCGGCGCTCTACCAGAGCATGCTGCCGCTCGTCGAAGCCTACGATCTTTCGAGCCTGCGCAAGTGCGCTTCGGCGGGCGAGAACCTGCGCGCCACGCTGTGGGAGCAGTGGCACGCGGCGACGGGCCTGCGCGCCGTCAACGGCCTGGGTACCACGGAAATGCTCACGCATTTCGTCTCCGAGTCGATGAAGGTCGACTGCGTCGGCTCGATGGGGCGCACGGTGCCCGGCTATACCGTGGAACTTCTCGACGATACGGGCGTGCCGGTGCGGCGGGGCGAACGTGGGCGGCTCGCGGTGATCGGCCCGACCGGGTGTCGCTACATCGGCGACCCCGAGCGTCAGCGCATGGCCGTGCAGCACGGCTGGAACCTCACCGGCGACATCTGCGATCGCGACGAGGACGGCTGCTTCTGGTACGTCGATCGCGCCGACGACATGATCGTTTCGGCCGGCTACAACATCTCGCCCCAGGAGGTCGAGCGGGTCGTCGCCGAGCACCCCGGGGTGGCCGCCTGTGCGGTGGTCGGGGTGCCGCACGAGACGCGCGGCAACGTCGTGCGCGCCTGCGTGGTGCTGCGCGATCCGCGTGACGCCACCGACGCGACGGCCGGCGAGATCCAGCAGTACGTCAAATCGGTCCTTGCGCCCTACAAGTACCCGCGCGAGGTGAAGTTCGTCGATGAACTGCCGCGCACCGCCACCGGCAAGGTTCAGCGATACCGACTGCGTGACCTCTGAGCAGCGGCGGAAGTCGGCGAAACAACGGCTTGACGGTACGGCGGCCCAGCCAGTCAGGCGCCAGTAGAATGGGCCGAATGGTTCGGGCTGCGCTGCTGCTGCTGTTCTTCGCTCAGTGCGCCGTGGCGCAGGAGTCCACGCCCATTCTCGACGGAGAGCCGTTTACGAAGAGGTTCGTCGCAACGCCCCCCAACGGCGACAGGGTGCTCGAATTCGTCCGTGCACACGAGAGTTTCGAGGAATGGACGAAGCTCATTGGTTATCGCTACCAGCAGTTGCCAGGCATCGACAACGATCCCAGGAAGTTCGCGGCCGGAATGGCTCGGGCCCTCCAGGCGGCGAATCCCCAGACACAGGCGCGCGTCGCCGTGAACGGACGGACCAACGAAGTGATGATCGATTTTCTGACGTGGCCACCCGATCGGCGGTTCATGGAGTTCAACGTCTTCCGACTCGCCAGGAGTCCCGACGGAAAGGCGGTGGTCTCCCTTCAACTTGCCTATCGATTCGCCGGGCCAGCGGCGAACGGCGCAGAAAAGCTCCGGAAGGTCCGCGATGCCTGGATCAGCCAGGCCACGGCCTTCGACATGAGGAATGCGCATGCTGCGCTGGGGAAGGGAACGCCCAGGCAAGCGCAACGCATCGAATGAAAGGCAGCGTTTCCGTGGGGTTGCGAAAGCGCAGGGGAGCGATCAGCCGACGCCGCCCTTCCGGCGGCTCTCGATCTCTCGCCGGATGCGCTCGATTTCGAGCCGCCTGGCTTCCGGGGTGCCCCACTTCGGGCGCTCCGGCGGCGTATTGCCCGCTGCGGCGCGCTGCTCGATCCGCGCGCGGTAGTCGGCTTCCCGCCTGCGCTGCTCGCGTACGGCCGCCTCGTGCCGGGCGATGGCGCGTTCGGCAGCGATCGGTATCGTGCGCTCGGGCAGGCCTGCACGCTCCAGATACGCGTCGATCCGGTCGTGCACGTGATCCAGCGCGAATTCGGCGACGAACCGGAGATTCAGCGCCTGGTAGATCGGGACCCAGTTGACCTCGTCGCCCCGGGTCCGTCGCACCGCCAGCCCCGGATCGAACTGGTACCACCCCTGCGCGACACGAACGAACAGCGCGCGGTTGTACGCGTAGTCGCGCTCGACCTCGTTGCGCGACAGCACCTGCGAGAGGTGGTGGCGTCGGTTGCGCTCGGGCCTCACCACGTTGGCCGGCAGATGCTGCCAGGCGTCGAGCACGCACTGGGTGTCGAAGGCCGCATTCGGCCTGCGCTGGCGATGGGTGAAGCGCGACCTGAACAGTGCCCACAGCGTCTGGAAGAGGAAATACTCGGAGAGGTGCCGGTCGAGACGCACCAGGCGCTCCCCGGTGCGCACGTCGATGCCGGCGGGTGCGAGCAGTTCGTAGAGGCTGGCGAACGGCCCGCGCGCGAACTTCGCCTCGCGAAATGCCTCGCGCATCGCCCAGTGCAGTGCGTTGCAGCCGAAGTCGTCGATCGCCTCGCGGTCCGCGCCGCGTTCGAGCAGGGCTTCGACGAGCGGTACGTTTCCGGCGGCTGCCGCGGCCATCAGCGGCGTCAGGTTCATCGGCAGGCGGTGCTCGACGCCATGGCGCTCGCACTGCCGCAGGATGTCCTTGAAGTGATTGGCGAAGTAGGGGACGTAGGTCTTGCGCGCCTGCGTCGGGCGCTGCTGCACGAAGGCACGTGCGGGGTCGAACTTCGCCTCCTGCACGAGCCAGTCCGCCAGGATCGGCAGGTCGTGACACAGCGCGACGTCGTACAGCTGCTGTCGCTTCCTGCCGCCGGGCACCTGCTCGCGAAAGACCGCGAGCAGCAGTTCGGTGACGGCGGCCTCGTCGAACACCGGCCAGGGCACGGGTGTCTGCTTCAGGATGACCTGGCGAATCGCGTCGGCCTGCTCCTGCTTGCCATGCAGTTCGAGTCTGCGCGCTTCCTTCTGCCAGTCCTCGAGGCTCGATACACCGACTTCGCCGCCGACCCGTTCCGATCGAGCCAGTTCGAGCAGGCCGACGAGCGGGTGTGCGTGGTCGGATTCGACCAGGTAGACGTTCTGCGTCGCACGTGTCAACGCGACGTAGAGCGCATTGACGAAGAACTTGTAGATCTCCAGTGACTTGTCGCCCTTGTCCCGGGCGCGCCGGTAATCGAGCGTGTCGGCGCGCAGATCCTGCGGTGCCACGCCGTCGGCGATCGCGGCGAACTCGGCGCGATGATCGGACACGAAGCGAAACAGCACGATGTTCTCGTACTCCAGCCCCTTGGCTTCGTGGATCGAGAACAGCAGCGGCGTGGCGAAGTGCCTGCGTGCCTCGGCCTTGTCCTCGTCGCGCATGACCAGGACCGCGAAGCGCGTCGACTGGCGGATTCTCCGGTCGAGATCCCTGCGCGTGTCGTCCCGGTCGGCGAGCAGGATCACCTCGCCGTCGGCGGCGCCGACCGCCTCGACCAGGAAATTGCTCTCGCGATCGATCGAACCGAAACGCCGTTGCTTGATCTTCAGCAACTGGTTGGCAACGCGGGTGGCTTCCTTCGCGTTGCGGAAGTTCGCGCTCAGCACCTGCAGTTGCTGGCGTTCGGCCAGCGCGGGGTCTTGCCAGAACAGGCTCTTCACCCGGGCCCAGGAGAAGAAGTTCGGATGCACGACCTGGTTCGAGTCGCCGCACAGCAGGAAGTGTCCCGGCTTCTTCAGCGTCTTCAGCGCCAGCGCGAGCTGGACGTTGGTGATGTCCTGCACCTCGTCGATGACCAGGAAGTCGTGACGCGGGGTGGCCAGCGCCTGCCACTGCTGCGCGACCAGATTCAGGTCGAAGAGGCCGGCGTCGGCGAGCCAGGCGCGATACTTCTCGAAGACGTCGTAGAGGGCGTCGCGCCGCGCCTGCGGAAAGATCGATTGACGAACGCCGAGCTGGCGGTAGGCGTCGCGCGGCAGCGCGCCGTCGGCGGCGGCCGCGATCACGCCGCGGATCTCCTCGAACGCCTGATGGGCGTCGACGTCGCGGAAGGCCTGGCGCATGCGCGCGAACCAGGCGCAGAAGTCGCGCCAGGTCGCCTCGCGACCAGTCGGTACGCGGATCGACTCGACGAACTCGCGGTACGACAGGAACGTCGCCTCCTGGCCGGGATGCTCGAAGCCGTTCGCGTAGTAGAGGTCGCGGGCACTGCGCGCGAGCCAGGCCGACTGCGTCACGTAGAGCACCTCGCCCTCGGCGTGCTTCATCTTTTCCAGCGTCAGTGCGGTCTTGCCGCTGCCGGCACTGCCCACCACGATCAGCGGTGGCGGCTGGCGGTAGACGGCCAGCTGCGCGTCGTCGAACGAGATCGGCTTGTCGAGCAGGTGGATGCCGGTGCGCTGTGGGTGGAGATAGCGCAGCGGCCGGGCTTCGCGGCTCGCCTGCATGGCGTCGCAGTCGGGGATCTTCGCTTCGTCGATCGCAGCGCCGCGCAGGAAGCGTGAGCCGTCGTAGTCGTGGTTCGCGATCACCTCGAGCATCAGCGCGCAGGTCTCGTCGCCGTGGCGGATCATCGAGAACAGCAGCCGGTCGGCGTCGTTGAGTCGCGCGCGGTAGAACGTGCCGTGGCCGATGCTGGCCAGTTTCTTCACCTGTGCGGCACGGAAATCGCCCTGTGCGATGGCCGCGGTGATCCGCGCGTAGGCGGCGGCCACGCGCGAGGTGTCGAGTCCGACGTATTCGAGGATCTTCATCAGCGTCAGCTCGCTGCCTTGCCAGGCGATCGTGACCTCGGGAGTGTGGTGCGACAGGCAGGATCACGCCTGTGCGTTGTTCTCGTGTTCGTCGGACTCCTCGGCAGCGTCGGGTGGCGCCGGGAGTTCGAATTGCCGGATCAGCCGCCGCAACCGGGGCCGCGACACGCCGAGGAGTTCGCAGGCGCGTCCACGATGCCACCCTGTCGCCTCGAGGACGCGCAGGACGTGCTGCTTCTCCACGTCGCGCAGTCGCCAGTGCGCTCCCGGTACCGCGGCGTTGCCGGACGGGGCGCTCATGGTGCACATCTGCCCGGGCAGCAGGTCGCAGGTGATCATGTTCGCCGGGCACAGGGCCACCGCTTTCATCAGCGCATTCTCGAGTTCGCGCACGTTCCCCGGCCAGGCGTATGCCTCGAAGCAGCGCATCACCAGTGGATCGACACGCCACACGTGGCGGCGCATCTCGCGGTTGATCCGCGCGAGCAGCGTCTGGACCAGTTCCGGAAGATCGTCCCTGCGCTCTCGCAGTGGCGGCAGGTGGATGTTGATCACCTGGAGCCGGTAGTAGAGATCTTCACGGAAGCTTCCATCCCTGACGCGGTTGGCGAGGTCGACGTTCGTTGCAGCGATGACGCGCGCATCGGAGGTCTGCGGTTCCCGGGCGCCGAGCGGCACGAATTCCTTCTCCTGCAACGCCCGCAGCAGCTTGGCCTGGATCGCATGAGAGAGCTCGCTCACCTCGTCCAGGAACAGCGTCCCGTGGTTGGCTGCAGCGAACTTGCCGGCGCGTCGTTCGACGGCACCGGTGAAGGCGCCTTTCTCGTGGCCGAACATGTCCGATTCGAGCAGCGTCTCCACGAGCGCCGCGCAGTTGACTGCGACGAACGGCCCGCCGGGGTTCGGGCCGGTGCGGTGGATGGCACGCGCGACCAGTTCCTTGCCGGTGCCGGACTCGCCGGTGATCAACACCGTGGCGCCGCTGGACGCGGCCAGGCCGATGGTCTTGAACACCTCTTTCATGGCCCGGCTGTGCCCGACCATGCTGTGGCGATTGGCGCCGGCGTGCTCTGCGGACGCAATCAACACGCCGTGCGCCTCGCCGCGGCCGTAGCGCAGCGCCTTGGCCACCGCGGCGTTGAGTTCCTCCAGATCGACCGGTTTCTGGATGTAGTCGTCGGCGCCGCGCTGCATCGCCTGGATCGTGGTCTCCATGTCGTGAAACGCGGTGATCACGATGACGTGGGCCCCGGGAAACGCCTGCTTGATCTCCGGCAGTGCCTCCAGGCCACTGCGCCCCGGCATCCGTACGTCGAGAATGACGAGCTCTGGTGCGATTCGGCCACGGGCCGCGAGCGCTTCGACCGCACTGTGCGCGACGTGCGCTTCGTGCCCCAGGGTGCGGAAGTGCAACTGCAACGTGCGGCAGCTGGCATGGTCGTCGTCGACGATCAGGAGCGTGTTCATGTGCCGTTCCGGCTGTCGTCCGCCTCGAGCGGCAGGATCACCGTCACGCGGGTTCCGCGCGGATGCTCCGGCTGCAGGCGAATGGTGCCTTTGTGCTGGTCGATGATCCGCTTGGCGATCGAGAGTCCGAGACCGGTACCCTGGGCGCGCGTCGTGAAGAACGGCTCGAAGACCCGGTCCGCATGCTCCGCAGCGATTCCGCTGCCATTGTCGCAGATCTCGACCTGCAGGGAGGGCAGATCCCCGGCGCCCAGGCTGAGTCGCACATCGATGACGAGCGTGGGGTTCGTCTGTTCGATTTCGTCGACGGCCTGGGCGCCGTTGACGATCAGGTTGGTCAACGCCTGGCGCAGCTTGTTGGCGTCGCCGTAGAGCAGCGGCAGGCCGGGCTGGCACTGGATCCTGACCCGTACCTGGTGTTCCCCGATTTCCTTCTGCGACAGCATCAACGCGCTGTCGAGCAGCTTCTCCATGCTCAGCCATTCCGGCTTCAGGGCGTCGGGCAACGAATAGCTGAGCAGGTCGGACAGCGCCTCTTCCATATAGCGCACCTGCCCCAGGGAGATTCCGAGGAGTTCCTGCCCGGCCGCCGTGCTGCTGTGCTGCGGATTGCGGCTCAGGATCTGCAGCCCCATCTTGATGGACGACAGTGGATTGCGCAGGTCGTGCGCGATCATGCTGGCCGCGCGGCCCATCGAGGCAAGCGCCTCACGCTCGGTGAATTCGCGGTTGTACTGCGATACCTGCTCCTCCAGCCGCTTCTGCTCGGTGATGTCCTCCGACTCCGCGAGGAAATGGGTGATGACATCCTGTGCGTCGCGCACCGGCGAGATCGCCGAGCGTACCCAGTAGAGACCGCCGTCCTTCTTCCTGTTCCGAAGAACGCCGCGCCACTCCTCGCCGGCCGTGATCGTCTGCCAGAGCTGCCGGTACTGCGCCGGCGGTGTCTCGCCCGATTTCAGCAGGCGCGGATTCCTGCCCGACACTTCTTCGAACGCGTAACCCGTGACCTGCGTGAATTTCGGATTGACGTACTCGATGGTGCCCTGGTTGTCGGTGATGATGACCATCGTGGGGCTCTGCTCGACGGCGCGCGACAGCTTGCGCAGCCTGGCGCCCGTCTGCTCGCGTTCGGCGATCAGCTGCGTAAGCGCGCGGTTGGCGGAATCGGTCTCGCGAGCACGCAGGCGTGCCACCTGGGCGAAGCGCACGGTCAGTGCGAGGAGCAACGCGAGCGCGAGACCTCCGGCCAGTGCCACGCCCGGCAGCGGCGAGCGCTGTCCGACGAGTTCCTCGTGCGGAGAAATGCGCACGCGCCAGGTGATCCCGCCCAGCTGGACGCCGGTCTCCTGGCTCCAGCCTTCGGCCGATCGCCTGCCGTCCCAGTCGCGACGGTACAGTTCCTCCGCGCCATCGAAAACGGCGATTCCGTGACGCGGTGCAATAGACGGCTCCAGGATGGTTGCGAATGCCGCCTGTACACGCATGACGCCGATGATGAATCCGTCGAACGTGTCGCCCCGGAAGACCGGAACGTTGACCATGATCGCCCGGTCGCTGGTGGCCAGGCTGAACGGATGCGTGAGGGTCACCTCGCCGCGTGCACGCGCCGTTTCGAGTGCGCCACGCTGTCTCCCGCCGATGAGCTCCGCCCCCTGCAGCCCGCGCCCCGCATCCCGTGGCACGATCAGGCTGATCCACAGATCGGGTTCCACTCTGGCGATGGCTGCATAGCCGGCATCGTGACTGAGATAGAGATTGGCGTCGGCCTCCCATTCCGGCCGCGGCGGCTGGCCGCGCATCTCCCAGCGGCGGGCCATGCGGATCAGCGCGAGGATGCGTGCATCCATGCGCGAGCTGATCTCGTTGCGGACGCTCTCCAGGCTGAGGGCCACCGTGCGTTCGGTCAGGGAGCGCTCCTGCGCCAGCAGTGCCTGCCACAGGCCAAGCGCGGCTGCCGCCACGGCGCATCCGGCGAGGATGGCCGGCCAGACCGTGGTTCGAGCGCGATCCCGATTGCCGGTCGCAGGCGGCGCGGCCGTTGCTGGCGTACCCGCCTGCTCGCCTTTCGGATCGATGTACCGCATGGATCACTTCGCGCCCAGTCGCGGTCGGACGCAACGCTACTGGCTCACGACGAATCCTAGCCCAATCCCCGAGGCGCGGCCGGCAGGTTCGATGCAGCCATATCGGTGAGCGGAGCCAGCGGTCGTGACGTCGCCAGTGACGCATGGATGCGTCTCGCCAATGCGTGTCCGTACACGATGCGCTCGCGCACCGATACGCCGCCCGCGTAGTTGGCCGCCAGATGCAACCCGGGCCAGCCTTGCAGGCGCTCTGCCATCGCGCGCACGCGTGCGGCGTATGCGCCATGATAGAGCGGCAGGCCGGACGCGTGCCGGTCGATCCACACCCGTTCGGGCGCAGCAACGATTCCCAGCAGGGGATCGAGTACGGCCAGAGTGGCATCGACACACCGGTCGTCGGTCCAGTCCCGCGTCTGCGGAGCGCGTGCACCCCCGACGTAGCACGCGAGCAGCGTCTTGCCGCGCGGCGCGCGCGCCGGGAACGTGCTGCCGATCCACTGGCAGCCGCTCAGCGGCAAGTCTTCGCTACGAGGTACCAGGAATCCCATTCCGTCGAGCCGATCGCGAATGGACGATCGATCGAAGGCGAGGTGCACCACCGTCAGCGCGGCGTACTCGATGCCGCGCAGGAGTCGTGCCAGGTCGGCATCGAGTGGGCGAAGCAGGGCAGCGGCAGCCGGGGCGGGCACGCTCAGCACGAGTTGCCGGGCCCGTGCCGTCAGCCCGCCTGCCGGGGTCTCGCCTGCGAGGCCCCAGCCCGAGCGCGTGGGTTCGATGTGTCGCAACGTGGTGCCCGTGCGAAAGCGTATGTTCGCCGTTGCGGCGAGTGCCCGAACCAGCGTCACCATGCCGCCGTCGAAGGAGAACGACTCGCGCACCGGCGAGGTGCCGCGGCGCAGGATCCGGCGCACAGCTGCCCCGATCACGATGCTGCCGTAGCGTTGCTCCAGAGCCACCAGTTGCGGCAGCACCGCGTGCGCACTTGCCCGATCCGGATCGGATGCGAGCGGGCCGGCAATGAACGGCTCCATCGCGGTTTCCAGCACCTCGCGGCCCAGACGCCGGACGACGAACGCGCTCACGGTCTCGTCGACGTGTCCGCCTCTCGGAAGGAGCGGCTCGGCGAGCAGGCGCAGCTTCGCGCCGACACTCCAGAGCGGTGAGCGCACCAGCGGTCCGAAGCGCATCGGAACCGGCACCAGCCGGCCGCCCCGCACGAGGTAGCGCTCGCGCTGCGGAGCACTCGGAGCCTTTGCGACGTCGAGCCCGGTGGCAGCGAGCAGCCGGCTCACCTCGGAGCGGAAGTTCAGCATCACCGAGGCCGCACGCTCGGTCAGGTAGCCGTCGGTTTGCCGTGTGGCGATCTTGCCACCGAGCCTGGTGTCCTGCTCCCAGACCTCGACGGAGCAGCCGGCCTGGGCGAGCCACCACGCCGCCGAGAGCCCGGAGATGCCTCCCCCGGCGACGATGACATCCGGCTCACTCATGCGGTCCCGGGGGGACCGTGCCCGGCGTTGCGCACTGCACCGCTACGGGCGTGGCCGGGGCAGAGGGCGTCGGTGGCTTCGTCGACGATGCGTTCGGTGATCACGGTGTGGCCGCGCTCCCGGGCGAATTGAAGGATCGCCATGCGTGCCATCTTGCGTGCGAACTCCGGCACCCGCTCCATGCGTCGCTCGGCCTCGGGTGTCCAGGTGGTCGTCACCGCGGCGACCGTGTCCGTGCGCGGCTGGTGGGCGCGCCGGCTCAGCAGCACCGCGCACTCGACGTTGCGCAGCAGGCGCTCGGCGTTGCCGCCGATGTCGAGTTCCGGGTCGGCATGGATGCCGAGCCTGCCGATCACCAGCAGCGCAGGCCTGACCTCGTGCAGGTGCCGCTCGATGGCGGCGTGCGGCTTGCCGTCGAGCAACGCCGTATCGATCGTCACGCCGTGCTCCGCGGCGATGGATTCCGCGACGCTCAGGTGGCCACGGTAGATCCTGGCGAGCCCGGCGTCGATGACCTCCTCGTGCAGCCGTTCCTGGTCGGCGAAGCGGAACGTGCGGCCCGCCTCCTCGGACAACACGCGGCTGATGCGTTCGAAGGCCACGTAATGGAAGTGTGGATCGTAGGCGGCCACCACCTGCAGCCCGACGTTCCAGGCCTGCGCCAGCCCGAGCGCGCTCAGCAGGCCGCCGTATGCCTGATCCGAGCCGTCGAGCGCCACGACGATCGGGCCGTCGGCGAGCCGCCGCTGCGGATCCTTGATGACCAGCGTGTCGATTGCCGCACGGCGCACGACGCGCTCGCACACCGTGCCCAGACCGCCTCCGGGTACCGCGCCGAGACCCTGGGCGCCGATCACCAGCAGGTCATGACGTCCGCTGTTGGCTTCCCCGAGCAGCGTCCGGTAGTTCTTGCCCTCCAGTGACTGCGGCGTGAAGGGAATCGACGCCGCGCGACAGGCGTGCGCCGCCTGGTCCAGGTACGCGTCGGCGATCAGAGTGAGTCCGCGCGTGATCAGCTCGTTGTGGATCTCGCGCTGCGCTTCGAGCGCCTGCTCCTCGCGGTATTGCTGCGGCAGGCCGCCCTCCATCTGGCGAAAGCGCAGGTCGTGCAGACGGGCCGCGTAGACGTGAACCCCGGTGAGCTTCGCGCGCGCAATCCCCGCCAGCGCCACGGCCTCGGTCACGCCGCGGTTGGAGTGATCGGAGCAATCCGCCGCCACCAGGATTGCGCGATAGAGCGGTTGTGCAGTGGCTGCCGTCTCGACCGGTGCCGAGTCGGCGTGCCGGGCGTCATGCGATCCCGGTTCCAGGCACACCGTGCTGCTCGCGTCCATGGTCCGCTCGATTCGTGGTTTGCGCACGCGCAGTCATGGCTGCGCCCTGGTGCAGCCACTCGTCTGCTCGAAGTGACTTCGTCTGCAGAATCCGTGCCAGCGTCGCGGCGTGTCCACGGGAGGCATCGCGGGATCAATGGATCGATGACTTCTGCCACAAGGTGCGCAGCGTGCGCGGCAGCGGCGCAGTGAACGATTCGTTCAGGCGTCACGTTGCGCACGTGAGGCGATGCAACGATTCGTTCGCATCCGCGAGTGCCGGTGCTCGGCGCCGGTGTGCGATTCCTCCCGTGAATTCCTCGTCGCAGCGAATTCCGGTGCAGCTGGTGCAGCTGGTGCGGATGTTGCTATGTCACCGTTCAGTGGAGCGTTCGAGCACATCCCCGACGAGGAGGAGCGGCCTCATGCCCGATGGGTCAGCGCGGATCAGGCGCATCGCCGGCATTCTGATCGGTGGATGCCTGCTCGTTGCCGCGCAGAACCTCGGTGCCCAGGGGCTGCCGGCGGTGCCGGATTACCGCCCGGTGCCGGGCATGGACAGCCGCCTCGCCGTGTGGATCGCAGCCCAACTGCATCTGATGTTTGCCGCCTTCGTGCTGGCGGTCCCGATGTTCGCGGTACTCATCGAATTTCTCGGCTGGCGCGCGTCGAAGACCGACACGCGCGAGGCGCAACGCTACGACTGGCTCGCCCACGAGATGGCGCGCCTTCTCCCGGCCGCCTACTCGCTCACCGCGATCACCGGGGCCCTGCTCGGTTTCCTGCTCTTCACCGCGTACCCGAAGTTCATGGGTTACCTGACCGGCATCTTCGGTCCGACCTTCGTCGTGTATCCGCTGTTCTTCGTCGCCGAGACGCTGTGTCTCTACTTCTGGTACTACGGCTGGGACCGGCTGCAGGGCGAGCGCAAGTGGCTGCACCTGTGGCTGGGCCTGCTCCTCAATCTCTTCGGCACGATCGTCATGTTCATCGCCGACGCCTGGGCGACGTTCATGATGACCCCGGCCGGGGTCGACCAGCAGGGCACGCTCGTCAGTCTGTACGCCGCGGTCTGGAATCCCGGCTGGATGCCGCTCAACGTCCACCGCCTGGTCGCCAACATCACGTTCGGCGCACTGCTGTGTTCAGCGTACGCCGCCTATCGGTTCCTGATGTCGACGCGCGCGCAGGACCGGGCGCTGTACGACTGGATGGGCTACACCGGCAACCTCATCGCGCTGTTCACGATGCTGTTCCTGCCCTTCGCCGGCTACTACTTCGGCTTCGAACTGTTCGCGTTCTCGGCCACCTACGGCGTCACGCTGATGGGTGGCGTGCTGTCGTGGCTGTTCATCATCCAGGCGATCGTCATCGCAGTGCTCTTCATCGGCGCGGCCTATTATTCCTGGCTCGGGCTGCTGCGCATTCCGGGGTCCGATGCGCAGCAGCGCTGGAGCCCGGTGTTCAACGTGGCGCTGATCAGCGGCTTCATCGTCTGGGCGACGCCGCACACCATGGCGGCGTCGATCGAGGAGTCCACCGGGGGGTTTCATCCGATACTCGGCGCGCTCGGCGTGATGGCGCCGAAGATGATTGCCGTTACGCTGGTCCTGGTCGTGCTCTATGCGAGCTACCTGCTCTACCGCCGCGCCGGGCGCGAGCCCACGGTCGCCTGGCACCGGCAGGGCACCACGATCCAGTGGAGTCTGGTGGGGTTGACCGCGCTCGCGATCACCGCACTCGGCGTGTACGGATACTTCGCCCCGGCGGAAGTGCGGATCAGGACGTCGATCTGGCAGATCATCGTCCTCATGATCGGGATCGTGGCGACGTTCGTCCTCGACCTGTTCCTGCTGCGTGGAGCGAAGACGGTGGCGCAGGTGCGCTGGGGCACGCTGCCGCGGCGCGGTCACTACGTCCTGATCATGCTCGCCTTCGTCATCGTCTGGCTGATGGCGTTGATGGGCTATGCACGCAGCGGTGTGCGCCTGGACTGGCACGTCTACGGCATCATGCAGGACACCTCGCCCGGCGCCGGCCTGCCCAGCCTGGGCGAGGTCGCAGTGATCATCACCGCGATCACGTTCATCTTCTTCGTCCTGCTCGCGGTCGCCTTTGCCATCTCGGGCCTCGCCAGGGCGCCCGCCGCTGCATCCGGCGAGCAGGTGCGTGTACCGACGCTCGCGCCGGACGGGGAGGTGGCGTGACCCGCACCCTGCCGTACGTAACGCCGCTCCTGCCGGCGTTCATCGTGATCGCCTTCTTCGTCTGGTTTGCCAACTGGATTCCGCAAACCCGTTGGGAACCACCGAAGGCGCAGACGATCGGCGCGGATCTGGCCCCGGAGGAACTTGCGCAGATCGGCCGCACGGTCGTGCGCCAGCGCGGTTGCCTCGCCTGCCACACGCTCGAGCCCGGTGGAGGCGTGAAAGGCGCCGGGCGCGGCCCGAACCTCGCAGGGGTTGCCGCGCGTCGCGCGCAAGGGGTCGCGGGTGGTCCCGACAACCTGGTGGCATACCTCGCGCAGTCGCTCTACGAGCCGAGTGCCTACCTGGTCGAAGGCTACGCGAACATCATGCCGTCCTCGATTTCGGCGCCCGCCAATTTGAACTACGAAGAGACGGTGGCCGTGATCGCCTATCTGCAGTCGCTCGGGAAGACGCCCACGGTGAAGGTGGGCGACGTGCCCCGGCCGGTCGCGAGCGCGCCAGGCGCCCAGCCTGCTGCTGTGGCAAGCGCCGATCCGGCCGCCATGTTCACCGCACTCGCCTGCGAGGGTTGTCACAGTCTCGTGGCCGGCGAGACGCGGATCGGGCCGCCGCTCGACGCGGCCGGCACGAAGCAGGCCGCCAGCGAGCGCGGCATGAGTCTCGAGGCGTTCCTCATGGAATCGATCGTGAATCCCGGGGCGTACGAGAAGCCGGGCTTTCCGGGCGGCGTGATGCCGCCGGATTACGGGACGCGGCTGAACGCGACGCAACTCGATGCCATGGTGCGATATCTCGCTGCGCAAGGCGGGCGGCCGTGAAGCCCGGCGCCTTCCGCCTGCCGCTTCCGACCCGCACGTTCCTCGTGCTGGCCGGGATCTTCCTGTTCCTGAAGCTGCTGCGTCCGGTGATCCCGGGCAGCGTGATCGTGCTGTACATGGGCTTCGTGCTCGCCGGCATCGCGATCCACGTCACCCTCAGGGACGAGCGCATCCGCGAGTTCGCCGACTTCTTCGTCGTCGAATCGGCCGGCGAACCGGCGGCGATACGGTTTCAACGCTGGGGTCTGCTGGCCGTGCTCCCGCTGCTGATCGGATGGTCGGTGTACGACGCGCTGCGCCCGACCTATGCCCCGCCCGTGGAGATCTTCCAGCGCCATCCCACCGTGGGCGAGGAGGTCCTGGGGAGCATCAAGGTGCCCGACTGGGTGGCCGAACCCGCGAAGTGGAGCCCGGAGGCCGTCGCGCAAGGCAAGGTTCTCTACGAGGCGAACTGTGCCGTCTGCCACGGCGAGAAGCTCGACGGACTCGGACCTGCAGCCGAAGGCTTCCGCTATCCGATTCGCCCGGCCAATTTCCGCGATGCTGGCACGATCGCCCAGCTGACGCTGCCTTACGTGTACTGGCGACTCACCGTGGGCGGCATCCAGAACCAGTTCAACAGCGCGA
>CAZNBS010000088.1:0-17294 GCA_964570955.1 uncultured Burkholderiales bacterium
AAATCCTGCCAGAAAAGTCCACTTCGATCTGTCTACCTACCGGGGAAGCTTACGCTTTCTCTCCGGTCCGGCTGATACGGGCCGATGAGCCAGATGCGGCGTGAGCGTCGGTGGCCAGCGGACGCCAACCAATCCTAAGTAGCGACAACCGGTGAGGGCCCCCCTCTAATAGAACAGCAGGCAACCCCAACAGCGAGGTGAGACCCGAGCTGATTTGTTGTGCCGAGCAACCGAGCGCCTGCGCCGCGTAACATTGTGGGACGACGCCACAAGTGAGGTCAGGTTGGCATGCCCCGCAGCTTGCCGCGCAGCGTGTCCGGAATCTGCAACTCGAATCCCAGTATCCCCGCCGACAACGTCTTCCCATAGTTGTCCAGGCAAAGACTTCTCGACACCCCGCCCCCCAGCGCCCCCTGGCACACGAAGTTCATGCACCACAGGTGATCGATGGTGTAGCGGTCGACAGGCCCCTTCACCGTGCCGTCGTAGAAGGCCTTGAAGCGCTCGGCCGTCAGTTGTTCCTTCAGATAGGGATACAGCGCCTCGTCGTAGGCGACGACGACGATGTTGGAGGTGTTGCCCTTGTCGCCCGAGCGGCAGTGGGCCACGTGCTGCAGCAGTACGTTCATGGCAGTCAGCTCTCGTAGAAGCTCAGGGTAGGGGTGATCTTCTCGCGCGGGACGAGCGAAGACCACACGCCGATGATCTCGCGCGTGCGGTCCTGGTGCGGCACGCGCTTGCCGGTCATGCCCACGCCGGACACGGCCATGCCGTCCACCTCGCGGCCGACCTTGATCGCTTCCTCGCGGGTCTTCGTGCGCGCGGCGACCCGTACGGCGACTTCGTAGGGCTCGGGACCGTTCTTGGGCGACATCTCGCCGTGGATCGCGTTCACGCCGAGGAAGTCGATGCGCACTTCCTCCGCGTCGAGCTTCACGATCTTGAAGCGCTCTTCGAGGATTTTCTTCGCCAGCTGTGCGCGGCGCAGCGCGCCGGGGCCGGCGTAGAAGAACATGTCCTCGCCGATGAAGCCCTCGACGCAGCCGATCGACACCTTCAGCGTCGGCGTGCGCGGCTTGCCGGAGATCTTCGTCACGCGCACGCGGTCGGGTCCGAGCTGCTCCAGTTGCGTGGTGGTGAAGTCCACCACGACGTCGGGCGTCAGGTAATTCGCCGGGTCGTGCACCTCGTAGAGCATCTGCTCCTTCACCGTCTGCAGGTTGACCGCGCCGCCGGTGCCGGCGACCTTGGTCAGCACGGCGCTGCCGTCGGGCTCGACCTCGGCGATTGGAAAGCCGAAGTTCCACGGCTCGGGCACGTCCTTGAAGCCCGGGTCGGCGAAGTAGCCGCCGGTCACCTGCGCACCGCACTCCATCAGGTGGCCCAGGCCGTTGCCGGCGCCCAGGCGCATGTGGTCGAGCGCGTCCCAGCCGAACTCGAACATCATCGGCGCCATGAAGATCGACGGGTCGGCGACGCGCCCCGTCACCACGATGTGCGCCCCCTGCTTGAGTGCATCGACGATCGGCTCGGCGCCGAGGTAGACCTCGGCGGAGACGAGATTGGATTGCAGCGTCGAGGTCGGCTGCCCGTTTTCGAGGATGCGGTCGGTCAGCTGCAGCACGCGGTCGGTGATCAGGCCGCCGGACACCGCCGCGACCTTCACGCCGCGTGCGCCGAACTCGCGCAGCCAGTGCACGATGCGCTGCGCCGCGCCCTCCGGATTGATCCACCCCTGATTGCTGACGATCTTCGTGCCGCGCTTCAGGCAGTGCGGCAGCACCGCGCGCATGCGGTCGTCCAGATAAGTGTCGTAGCCGGGGAAGGTCGGGTCGCGGCGCGCGCGCACCTGCGCCGCCGAGATCGTTGCCTCGGCCATGGTCTCGAAGCACAGGTAGTCGAGGTCCCCCTTCTCGGCATTCAGAGCGGCGGGCTCGACGCGGTCGCCCCACCAGGCGGATCCGGCGCCGATTCGAAGTGTGGATGTCATGGGATGACGCTCTCGCGTTCGTCGTTTACCAGGAATTCGTCAGACGCCGCCTTGACAAGCCGCGCGTCCGTCTCGGATGATGCCCTGCTTCGGATTTAAAAACCATCCGTCTCGAAAAGTTGGAGAAGCAGGCATGATCACCTCGCTACGCCGTGCGCTGCTGGGCGCGGCCGCGCTCGCATGGGCCGCGGGCGCCTTCGCGCAGGACACCATCCGGATCGGCTGGCTGTCGTCGCTCACCGGGCCGCTGTCGTCGGCGGCAATCGCCGAGAACCAGGGCGTGCAGTTTGCCGTGGAGGAGATCAACAAGGCGGGCGGTGTGAACGGACGCAAGCTCGAACTGATCACGCGCGATACCGCCGGCGATCCCACCAAGGCGGTCAACCTGGCCAAGCAGCTTGCCTTCACCGAGAAGGTGCACTTCATCATCGGGCCGGTTAATTCGGGCGAATCGCTGGCCACCGTGCCCATCGTCGCACGCGCCGGCATTCCCAACCTGATCATCGGCACGGTGGACGAGCTGGTCGACGCCAGGAAATATCCCAACGCGTTCCGCGCCATCAACACCAACCGCCAGTGGATCGAGGCGGCGAACCACTACGCGCTGAACGTGATCAAGCGCCGCAAGGTCGCGGTGATCGGCGACACGTCGGGCTACGGCACCTCGAGCGCGAAGACGGCCGCGGAGCTGTTGGAGAAGGCCGGGGTCAAGCCTGTCTTCAGCGTGCTGATCGACCCGAACAAGACCGACCTGACCGACGAAATGAACAAGGCGAAGGCGGCGGGTGCCGACGTGATCATGCCCTGGTCGGCGGCCACCGGTCTGCTCGCCCGCCTGCTCAACACGCGCGGCGACATGGGCTGGGACGTGCCCGTCGTCGGGCACTCGGCGATGATGGCGCCGGCGATCAAGTCGCTGCTCAACAAGCCGGAGTACTGGACGAACGCCATCGCGGCCGGCTACCAGAGCACCACCTACGACGACAAGGGCAAGCTGCCGGCACGCACGCAGGCGCTGCTCGACAAGCTGCACGGCAAGATGGGCAAGGGCGAGATCGACTACATGCTGTGGTGGGTGGCGCTCGGCTACGACACGGTGAAGATCGTCGAGCATGCGGTCAAGCAGGCGAAGGGCACCGATCCCAAGGCGATCCGCAAGGCGCTGGAGAACACCAAGGCGTTCGAGGGTGTGTATGCCACCTACTCGTGGAGCCCCACGCAGCGCAACGGATTCCCCGATCACCAGATCGTGATGAACGCGGCGAACAGCTTCAAGGATGGGGCGTATCGGGCGGCGCGCTAGCGCCGTGCGGGTGATTCGTGATTCGTGACTCGTGACTCGTGATTCGTGACTCGTGATTCGTGATTCGTGATTCGTGATTAGCGATTGTTGATCGGGTAGAAGTCCGCGCGCCGCGCAGCTCCTGGCTCCTGACTCTCTTTCATGCTCTCTGCTCTCATCGCCGGCCTTGCCACGGGCGCACTGTACGCTGCCGCGGCTCTGGTCTACAACGTCATGTTCTCCACCTCCAAGGTGCTGGCCGTGACGGCCGGACACACCGCCATGCTTGGCGGAGTGTTCGGTGCATGGTTCCTGCAGGCGTTCGATCTGCCGGTCGCCGTCGCGCTGCTCGGCTCGGTCGTCGTCGGCGGGCTGTTCGGGCTGCTCACGGACGTGGTTGCGATCCGCCGCGTGCTCGCGCGCAGTGACGAACACCTGTGGCTGCTCAGCACACTCGCACTGGCCACCATGGTTCAGCAGGCGGTCGCGCTGTGGTGGGGCACCGAACCCAAGCCGTTCCCGCGCCTCATTCCGCAGGACTTCGGTGTCGGTCTGCTCGACCAGAAGTACTGGCTGCCGGTGGCGGTCGCGATCCTGCTGGCCATGGGCCTCGAGCTGTTCTATCGCCGCACGCTGTACGGCAAGCTGTTCGTGGCGATGTCGGAGGACATCTTCGCGGCGCGCGCCCGCGGCATCCCGACCGATCGGATCCGCATGCTCTCGTACGTGATGGCCGGCGCCATGGGCGGGCTGGCCGGCTTCGCGGCCGGGCAACTCACCTTTGCCTACTTCGCGCTGGGCCTCGCGCTGACGCTCAACGGCTTCATCGCGCTGGCCGTCGGTGGACTAGGGAGCAACATCGGCGCACTCGTCGGCGGCGCCGCGCTCGGCATCCTGAGCTGCGTCGCGACCTACTACGTCGGCGGCGTATTCCAGCAGAAGATCTCCGTCGGCCTGCTGATGGTGGTGCTGCTGCTCAGGCCCGAGGGCCTGTTCGGCACGCGTAACGTTCGGCCGGTGTGATGAAAGCACAAACGCATCTACCACCGAGGACACAGAGAACACAGAGAAAGTCCATGGAACGGCTCTCCTCAGTTTTCCCTCTGTGCCCTCTGTGGTGAAAGCCTTTGTTGAAATGAAGCGACCCCTTGCACTCGCCGCCGCCGCGGCTGCCCTCGTCACCCTGCCGTTCTGGGCGGGTGACCAGTACCAGCTGCACCTCGCGGCGCTGATCGGCGCGTACTGGATCCTGATCGCGGGGCTGAACCTCGTGGTCGGTTTCAGTGGACAGCTCTCGGTGGGTCACGTCGGGCTGCTCGCCATCGGCGCGTACACCTTCGCGATCGTCGCCGGCACGCACGGGATCGATCCGTGGATCGCCCTGGCTGCCTCGGGCGCGCTCGGCGCGCTGTGCGGCTTCCTGCTGGGACTGCCGTCGCTGCGGCTGCCCGGCTTCTACTTCGCGATGGCCACGCTCGCCTTCGCGCTCATCGTCACCGAGCTGGTGCTCGCGTTCGACGGACTCACCGGGGGCGGCGTCGGTCTGTCGGTGCCGACCTTCCCGGAACCGCTCGACACGACCGAGGGCAACTACTGGCTGATCCTCGGCGTGGCGGCACTCGTCACGCTGCTCACCTGGAACGTGGCGCGGCTCATGTGGGGGCGCGGCCTCATCTGCGTGCGCGACAGCGTGGTGACCGCACAGGCCGTCGGCGTCCCCGTGCTGCGCGCGAAGCTCGCGGCCTTCGTGTTCAGCGGCCTGACAGCCGGGATCGGCGGCGCGCTGTTCGCCGTCATCCAGAGCTACATCACGCCGGACACCTTCCTGTTCGAGCTCGGCATGTTCTTCTTCGTCTGCATCATTATCGGCGGACGCGGCAGCATCATCGGGCCCTTCCTCGGTACCGTCGTGCTCACTGCGCTGCCGGAACTGTCCGCGCCACTCGCCAAGCTCGGCAACTTTTTCTACGGCCTGCTGCTCCTGCTCGTCGTGCTGCTGCTGCCCGAAGGGATCGGGCGGCTGTTCCAGATCGTGCTGGAGCGGCTGCGCCCGCGGCGGCTCGAGAGCGTGCCCATCGCCCCGCAGCCGGAACGGCTGTCGGCCGCGATCAAGGCAGGCCAGCCATGAGCGCCGCGCTGCAGGCCGAGCGCATCACCAAGCGCTTCGGCGGCGTGACCGCGCTGTCGGAGGTGTCGCTCGAGCTGCGGCCCGGCGAGGTGCACGGGCTGATCGGTCCGAACGGCAGCGGCAAGACCACGCTGCTGAACCTGCTCAGCGGCTACTACAAGCCCGATGAGGGCAACATCCTGCTCGGCCGCGACGATCTGTCGCAGCGTCCGGTGCAGGAGCGCCCGCGCCTGGGCGTGGCGCGCACCTTCCAGAAGCCGCGCCTGCTGCCCAGCCTCACCGTGCTGGAGAACGCGATGATCGGCGGCTGGCGCGACACGCGCAGCGGCTTCGTCGCCTCGGCGCTGGCACTGGCCGGCGCGCGCCGCGAGGAGCGCGCGCTGCGCGAGCGCGCCGCCGAACTCCTGCAGGGGGTCGGCCTGGGACACGTCGTCGACCGCCGCGCGAACCTGCTCGAACACGCCGAGCAGCGCTTTCTCGAGATCGCGCGCGGCCTGACGGGACGGCCGCGCTTCGTCCTGCTCGACGAGCCGGCGGGGGGGCTGACCGGCACCGAGATCGAGCATCTGGGCACGGTGATCCGCGTGATGCGCGACTGCGGCATCGGCGTGCTGCTGGTGGAGCACCACACCGACTTCGTGTTCCGCATCTGCGATCGCGTGACCACGCTCGACCTCGGCCGCATGATCAAGCACGGCACGCCGGCCGAGGTGCGTGCCGATCCGGAAGTCATCCGCGTGTACCTGGGAGCCTGACGTGAGCGAGCGTACCGAACGGATTCTGCTCGAGGTGCGCGACCTGCACGTCGCCTACGGCAAGGCAGAGGTGGTGCACGGCGTGTCGTTCGACGTGCGCGCGGGGGAATTCGTCGTCCTGCTCGGACGCAACGGCGCGGGCAAGAGCACGATCCTGCACGCCGTGTCCGGTCTCATCCCCAAGCGCGCCGGCAGCGTGCGCTACGCCGACCACGACATCTCGACGGCGAGCCCGCGCGAGATCGTGCGTGCCGGCCTGGTGCAGGTGCTGGAGGGGCATCGCGTCTTTCACAACCTGAGCGTGGAGGACAACCTGCTGATCGGCACCTACGCGCGCAGCGCGCGCGGCGATCGCAGCAGGCTCGAGCGCGTGTACGCGATGTTTCCCGAGATGGCGGAGAAGCGCCACCAGCCGGCCTCGCGCCTGAGCGGTGGGCAGCAGCAGATCCTCGCGGTGGCGCAAGGCGTGATCGGCGATCCGAAGCTGCTCATCCTGGACGAGCCGTCGGCCGGACTCGCGCCGCTGGTGATCGAACGCATCCTCGAGGTGGCCGCGCAGCTGTGTCGCGACGGCATGGCGGTGCTGCTCGTGGAACAATTGGTGGAGAAGGCGCTGCGCCACGCGCACTGGTGTTACCTGGTGGAGACCGGGCGCATCGGCGGCGAAGGCAGTGCGCAGGACATCCACGGCAGCGACCTGCTTCAACGTATCTACCTCGGTCATTGATTGCTGGCACGATCACGAATCACGAGTCACGAATCACGAGTCACGAATCACGAATCACGAGTCACGAACAAGGGAGGAAACACGATGAGCGGCACGTCACGCTGGAAACACCGCCCCGAAGGCTCCACCTGGGGAGACTTCGGCCCCGACGATCAGCTCGGCCGTCTCAACCTGATCACGCCCGAGAAGGTGAAGCAGGGGATCGCCGAGGTGAAGGAGGGCAGGAGCTTCTGTCTGAGCCTCCCGCTCGACTATCCCGGTGGGAACGTGCTCAACCCGCGCCGCCATCCGCCGGTGCTGCGTCCCACCCTGCGCAACGGCAAGGCGAACATGAACTACCGCCTGGGCCAGGACACGCCGGGGCTCACCGACGTGATCAACGACGACGTGGCGATCCTTCACCTGCAGTACTCGACGCAGTGGGACAGCCTGGCGCACGTCGGGCAGCTGTTCGACGCCGACGGCGACGGTGTACCCGAGCCGCGCTACTACAACGGCTTCCGGCCGGACGAGGACATCGTCGGTCCCACCGATCCCGGCCAGGCCGGCGGCTTCGGCGACATCGGGCCGCAATCGACCTGTCAGGCAAAGGTGCTGGGCGTGGAGAACATGGCGGTGAAGTGCGTGCAGGGCAGGGCGGTGATGATCGATCTGCACGCGCACGTCGGCCGCGACCATGCCATCGTCGGTTACGATCAGCTGATGCGCATCCTCGACGCGGACAAGGTGGTGGTCGAGCAGGGCGACATGGTGTGTCTGCATACCAATTTCTCGCAGATGCTGCTCGAGATGAACCGCCGGCCCGATCCGCACAAGGTCGAACACTCCTGCGCCGTGCTCGACGGGCGCGACCGCAAGCTGCTGCAGTGGATCACCGACAGCGGCCTGTCCGCGCTGATCGCCGACAACTACGCCGTCGAGGCGCATCCCCCCACCAGCATGGGCGACTGCTGCGCCTACCTGCCGCTGCACGAGCACTGCCTGTTCAAGCTCGGCGTGAACCTGGGCGAAATCTGGTTCCTGGCCGAGTTGGCCGCGTGGCTGCGCCAGAACGGCCGCAACCGCTTCCTCCTGACCGCACCGCCGCTGCGCCTGCCGGGGGCGGTGGGGTCGCCCGCGACGCCGGTAGCTACGGTGTAGGCGTGGCGTGACTCGTGACTGGTGACTCGTGACTCGTGAGTCGGTGGGCACATGAAGTCACATGAGGACCTGGAGGTTTGGCAGCTGGGGATGGTTGTCGCGAAGCGGCTCTATCAGGTCACTTCAGGATTTCCTAGGGAGGAGCAGTTTGGACTCAGCGCACAGCTTCGGAAGTCGGCGGTTTCGATTCCCAGCAATATCGCCGAGGGTGCTGCAAGGCAAGGGACAAAGGAGTTCCTTCAGTTTCTGTACATTGCATCGGGCTCCGCCAGTGAATTGCGCACTCAGCTTGAGATCGCTATCTCGGTCGTGCCCAATCTGGAAGCAGAACTCCAAGCGTTGCGAGCTGATTCAGAACGCGTTGCAATGATGTTAAGAAAGCTGATCAGATCCCTGAAGCAGAGCGATTACTGATCACGAATCACGAATCACGAATCACGAGTCACGAATCACGAGTCACGAATCACGAGTCACGAGTCACGAATCACGAGTCACGAATCACGAATCACGAATCACGAATCACGAGTCACGAACAATGAGCTTCATCACCGGCGTGGGTCTCACGCCGTACGGCAAGCATCCGGGCAAGACCACGCTCGATCTGATGAGCGAGGCGGCCACTGCGGCGCTCTCCGACGCGCAGCTCACGCGCAGGGACATCGACGGTCTGATCTGCGGCTACTCGACGACGTTCCCGCACCTGATGCTGGCCACGGTGTTCGTCGAGCACTTCGGTCTCGATCCGGTCTACGCGCACGGCATGCAGATGGGCGGGGCGACGGGATTCGGGATGGCGATGCTCGCGCACCATCTGGTCGAGGGGGGCGTGGCGCGCAACATCCTGGTGGTCGCGGGCGAGAACCGCCTGACCGGGCAGTCGCGCGATGCGGCGGTGCAGACGCTCGCCCAGGTCGGGCACCCGCGCTACGAGGTGCCGCTCGGTCCCACCATTCCCGCCTATTACGCGCTGGTCGCCTCGCGCTACCTGCACGAGTTCGGCACCACCGAGGCCGATCTGGCGGAACTCGCGGTGCTCATGCGCCGACACGCCGCGACCCACCCGGGCGCGCAGTTTCGCGAGCCCATCTCGGTGCAGGATGTCCTGGCGTCGAAGCCGGTGGCCACGCCGCTCAAGCTGCTCGACTGCTGCCCGGTGTCGGATGGCGGGGCCGCCTTCGTCGTGAGCCGCGAGCGCGTGAACGACCTCTCCGTGCGCATCCGTGGCGTGGGCCAGGCGCACACGCATCAGCACGTGAGCGCGGCACCCAGCCTCACGCACTTCGGCGCCGCCGCCTGCATGGAGCGGGCGAAGGCCGCCGCCGGCGTGCGCACCGAAGACGTGCGTTACCTCGCGATCTACGACAGCTTCACCATCACGCTGTGCATCCTGCTCGAGGAACTCGGCCTCGCCCCGCGCGGCGCAGCCGGCCAGCTGGCGCGCGCAGGATACTTCTCCCGCGACGGCGAGCTGCCGCTCAACACGCACGGCGGCCTGCTCTCCTACGGTCACTGCGGCGTCGGCGGCGCAATGGCGCATCTGGTGGAGGCACACCGGCAGATGACCGGCCGCGCCGGTGAGCGGCAGGTGAAGGAGGCGCCGGTGGCGATGCTGCACGGCGACGGTGGGGTATTGTCGTCGCACGTGAGTCTGATACTGACCAGGGACTAGGGCAGAGCGCCCACCGCCAGCATCCCCACCCCAATCCCATCACCATCCACGAATCACGAATCACGAGTCACGAGTCACGAATCACGAGTCACGAATCCCGAGTCACGAATCCCGAGCCACCATGATCCAAGACTGGACCCAATCCACCCCCGGCCTCGCCTACCAGACCTGCCCCGCCTGCCGCGCGGTGTGGTACTTCCAACGCACCTTCTGTCCCCAGTGCGGGCAGGCCGGCCCCGAGCTTCGCCAGTCCGGCGGCGGTGGTACGGTGCACGCGATCACGCTGGTCACCCGCGCGCCCAGCGAGGAACTGCGCGCCCACGCGCCCTATGCCATCGCGCTGGTCGACACCGACGAGGGCGTGCGCGTGATGGGGCACGCCGATCCTGGACTCGCGATCGGCGAGCGCGTCGACTGCCGATTCGAGACCCTCGCCGGACGCCTCGTCCCCCGCTTCGAGAAAGCCACCACCTGAGTATCCAACCATGGCCCACTACCCCCGCGCCGCCCTGCGCAGCGTCCTCAATCCCCGCTCCGTCGCCGTGATCGGCGCCTCCGAGAACCCGAACAAGATTGGCGGCCGGCCGCTGCATTACCTGTCGAAGTACGGCTTCAAGGGGCGCGTCTATCCCATCAATCCCAAGCGCAAGGACGCGCAGGGGTATCGCTGCTTCGAGAGCCTGGACGCGCTACCGGAGGCACCGGAAGTCGCCATCGTCGCGGTGCCCGACGATCTCGCGGTGCAGGCCGTGGACGAGTGCGCGGCGCGAGGCGTGAAGGTGGCCATCGTCATGGCCTCCGGCTTCGGCGAGACCGCCGACCCGGCTGCGCGGGCGAAGGAGGCGCGCATGGCCGAACGGGCGCGCGCCAGCGGAATGTGCGTGGTCGGCCCGAATACGCAGGGCCTGGCCAACGTGGGCACGGGGGCGATCCTGAGCTTCTCTACGATGTTCCTGGAGACCGAGGCCAAGGATGGCCCGATCGGCATCATCAGCCAGAGCGGCGCCATGAGCGTGGTGCCCTACGGCCTGCTGCGCCAGCGCGGCCTGGGCGTGCGCTACGCCAGTGCCACCGGCAACGACTGCGACGTCACCGTGGGGGAACTGGCGTGCGTGATGGCGGAGGATCCCGACCTCAGGCTGCTGCTGATGTACCTGGAGACGATCCGCGATCCCGCCCCGCTGGAGGAGGCGGCGCGCATCGCACGCGAGCGCGGCCTGCCGCTGATCGCACTCAAGTCCGGGCGCACGCCTGCGGGCCAGACGGCGGCGCAGTCGCACACGGGGGCGCTAGCCAACGAGGACCGGGTGGTCGAGGCCTTCCTCGCGCGCAACGGCATCTGGCGCGCGCGCGACACGCGCGAACTGATCGACGGCGCGGAGCTATACCTGAAGGGCTGGAAGCCCAAGGGGCGTCGGCTGGTGGTGATCAGCAACTCGGGGGCGACCTGTGTGCAGGCGGCGGACGCCGCCACCGAGCACGGGCTGCCGGTGGCGAAGCTCGCGCAGGACACGCGCGAGGGGCTGGCGAAGATCCTGCCCAGCTTCGCCACCACCACCAACCCGGTCGACATCACGGCGGCACTGCTCTCCAACAGCGGGCTGTTCGGCCAGATCCTGCCGGTGATCGCGCGCGACCCCGCCGCGGATGCCTTCCTCATCGGCGTCCCGGTCGCCGGCCAGG
This sequence comes from uncultured Burkholderiales bacterium, assembly GCA_964570955.1. Classification (GTDB taxonomy): domain Bacteria; phylum Pseudomonadota; class Gammaproteobacteria; order Burkholderiales; family SHXO01; genus SHXO01. Next base: position 11,375 of record CAZNBS010000088.1, read on the forward strand.
GCTACGACGTGGACGCCTTCGCCAGCGACTCGGCAGTATTCGCCAAGCGTACCGGCAAGCCGGTGGTGCTCGCCGTGACGCAGGCCTCCGTCGCGGCGAAGTTCAAGGCGCAGGGCCTGCCGGTGTTCACCACCGAGAGCGAAGCGGTGGGTGCGCTGGCGCGCTATCTCGCGCACACCGAGTTGATGCACCGCACCTACACGCAGCCCCCGTCCCCGGCGCCGGCGCTGCGGCGCGCGGTGGGTACCACACGCATCCTGAACGAGGCCGATAGCCTCGAGCGGCTGCAGCGGCACGAGATCCCGGTGGTCGAGCACCGCCTGTGCCACTCGGTGGAGGAGGCCGAAGCGGCGATGGCGGAACTGGGCGTCCCGCTGGCGGTGAAGGCGTGCTCGGCGGACGTCCCGCACAAGTCCGACCTCGGTCTGGTGCGCCTGAACGTGAGCGACACGCAGGCGCTGCGCACCGCCTTCGAGGACTTCGAGCGGACCCTGCGCCTGACCAACGCGCGCCGCGAGGGGGTGATCGTTGCGCGCATGGTGAAGGGGCGGCGCGAGCTGATGCTCGGCGCCCACATCGATCCGGTGTTCGGGCCGGTGGTGGCGGTGGGGGACGGCGGCAAGTACGTCGAGGCGATGCCGGATGTGCAGCTGCTGCTGCCGCCGTTCAGCAGCGACGATGTGCGCGCCGCCCTGGGCCGCCTGCGCATCGCGCCGCTGCTGGCAGGCGTGCGCGGCGAGCCCCCGCTCGACGTCGATGCCTTCTGCCGCGTGGCGGTGACGATCGGCGTCGTGATGCTGTTCGGGGAGTCCGGCGTGGCGAGCGTCGACCTCAATCCGGTCATCGTCGGTGCCCGGGGCGAGGGCTGCACCGTGGTGGATGCCCTCGTGGTGGAGGAGCGCGAATAGCGCCCGGTGCGCATCCGGACGGTCTGCTGCACCGCGTGCCGAGCGGTCTTTTCCCTCGGAGAACGCGGTCCCGGCACCGCAGTGATGGAAAAAGGTTGCAGTGCCTTTACCAGAGGGGGATTCGGGAGCACATAGTCATTGACTCCTCCCTCACACTTGTGCATCCTCTGCTCGCCATGGCAATCCGCTCTCTATACGAGACATCCTTTTGGAGACATGACGATGGCACAAGCCAAGAAGGCGACCAAGAAGACCGCTGCGAAGAAGTCAGCTGCCAAGAAGGCGCCGGCCAAGAAGGCCGCCGCGAAGAAAGCCGCTCCCAAGAAGGCTCCCGCGAAGAAGGTTGCAGCCAAGAAGGCCCCTGCCAAGAAAAAGGCGGCCAAGAAATCCGCCGCCAAGCGCGCACCCAACCCTGCATTCATGAAGGCCATGACGCCCAGCGCCGACCTCGCCTCGGTCGTCGGCGAGAAGGCCATGCCGCGTACCGAAGTCACCAAGAAGATCTGGGACTACATCAAGAAGCACGGCCTCCAGGACAAGGCCAACAAGCGCATGATCAATGCCGACGACAAGCTCAAGTCGGTGTTCGGCGGCAAGCGGCAGGTCTCGATGTTCGAGATGACCAAGCTGGTCAACAATCACCTGAAGTAAGCCATGGATGTTGCCTGGCGCTCCGCGCGCCAGGCGGATCCGTGCGGCATCCCTCAGCCCGGCGTGCGCGTGCCTCGCGCCGGGCTGCCGGTTCCCCTCCGAGGCTGCGCTCCCGCGAGCGCAAGGCCCTTCCCTTCGTCGCCCCTGTGCAGCCGGCTTCTTCGAACCGAGCCGCGCACCGCGCGCGCTGACCGGCGCTCATCGATGGACGACTCCGACGCGCTCGACTGGAACGACGGCCAGCCCCGCTCGCGCCGATTCGGCGACGTCTACTTCTCGCGCGAGGGCGGACTCGACGAGACGGCGCACGTCTTTCTGGAAGGCAACCGACTCCCCGCCCGCTTCGCCGCCCTATCGTCCGCGGGCCGCTTCGCCGTCGGCGAGACCGGCTTCGGCACCGGTCTGAACTTCCTGTGTGCGTGCCGGATGTTCGACGCCCTGGCGCCGGCCGGTGCACAGCTCGACTTCGTCAGCGCCGAGCTGTATCCGCTGTCCAGATCCGATCTGGAACGGGCGCTCGCGCTCTGGCCGCCGCTCGCCGGCTGGAGTGGGCGACTGCTCGCGCAGTACGGCGCATTCGCGCCCGGCTGGCATCGGCTCGACGTCGTCCCGGGTCGGGTGCGCCTGACGCTGCTCGTCGGGGATGCGCGACTGACTCTTCCCGCGCTGCACGGGGCGATCGATGCCTGGTTTCTGGACGGGTTCTCGCCGGCGCGCAATCCGCAGCTGTGGGAACCGTCGCTGCTCGCGACCCTCGGCCGCCTGAGTGCACCGGGGGCGACGCTGGCGACGTACAGCAGCGCAGGCGCCGTGCGGCGTGCGCTCGACGCGGCGGGCTTCGCCATGCGCAAGATGCCGGGCTTCGGCTCCAAGCGCGAGATGCTGGTGGGCGAGCGGCGCGGCGCGTCGGCGTCGTTGCCGTCGGCGAGGCGCGGTCGGGCAGCGGTCATCGGCGCCGGCCTCGCCGGTTGTGCGGCTGCAGCCAGCCTCGCTCTGCGTGGCTGGCAGGTGGACCTGCTCGACCGTCACGCGCACGTGGCCGCCGAATCCTCCGGCAATGCGCAGGGAATGCTGTACGCGAAACTCAGTGGCCAGGGCGGACCCTTGAGCCAGCTCGTGGCAAGCGGCTATCAGCATACCTTGCGCGTGCTGCGGCGCCTGCTGCCCTGCGATGGCCGCGCCTGGTCGGATGCGCCGCTGCTGCAGCTCGCATTCGACCAGAAGGAGGTGGTGCGTCAGCAGGCGCTGGCGCAGCTCGGCTGGCCCGAGGCGCTGTTGCGTCCGATGGACCTCGCCTCGGCACAGGCGCTGGCCGGCATTGAATTGCCGGCAGGGGGAGTCGCGTTCCCGCAGGGCGGATGGGTGCATCCGCCGGCACTGTGTGCGGCGCTCGCCACGACCGCGGGCGTGCGCTTGCGTTCCGGCGCCAGCGTGCAGGCGGTGAACCGGCGCGGCGGGCGCTGGCTGCTGCAGGTCAGCGGTCAGGACGCGGCGCAATTCGATGCGATCGTCCTGGCGAATGCCGGCGAGGCGTGCGCGCTCGAGGTAGCGGCACATCTCCCGCTGCGCATCAACCGCGGCCAGATCACGCTGGTCCCGGCGCCTCCCGGGCTCACGCTGCGCGCGGTGGTGTGCGGGGAGCGTTACGTGGCGCCCCCGCGCGAGGGCTTGCTCGCTGTCGGTGCCTCGTTCGAGCGCAGCGCCGACGCGGCCTTCCGCGCCGAGGACAACGTGCGCAACGTGGCGGCGCTGCGAGCCCTCGTGCCGGCGCTGGGGGACGCGCTCGCTGCCCAACACCTGGATGTCGGTCGGCTCGCCGGGCGGGCCGGGCTGCGCTGCGTGAGTCCCGACTACCTCCCGCTCGCGGGCGAGATGACCGATGCACGCGGCGCGCGCCTGCCCGGTCTGTACGCAAGCCTGGCGCACGGCTCGCGCGGGCTGATCACCGCGCCGATCTGCGCCGAACTCATCGCCGATCTGATCGATGACACCCCGGCGCTGCTCCCCGGCTCGCTGGTGCGCGCAGTGGATCCGGGCCGATTCGCCGGTACTGTGCTTCCCGTCCCCAGCGCCTAGTCTCGGGTTTCCAGCATCATCTCCGCCCCGCGCTCCGCGATCATGACGGTCGGTGCATTCGTGTTGCCGGAGGTGATGCGCGGCATGACCGAGGCGTCGATCACGCGCAGACGCTCCACGCCGCGCACGCGCAGGCGGCCGTCGACGACGGCACCGGCGTCGCTATCCGGACCCATCTTGCACGTGCCGACCGGATGGAAGATGGTCGTGGCGAGATCACCTGCCGCCTTCAGCAGTTCCTCGTCGCTCTGCAGTTCCGGTCCCGGCTTCCACTCCTCCGGCCGGTAGCGCGCCAGCGCCTTGGCCGCCATGATCCGGCGCGTCATGCGTACCGAATCGAGCGCCACGCGGCGGTCCTCCTCGGTGGACAGGTAGTTCATCGTGATGGCCGGGTAGGCTGCCGGATCCTTGCTCTTGATGCGCACGTGCCCGCGGCTGGTCGGGCGCAGGTTGCACACAGACGGGGTAATGGCGGGGAACGGATGCAGCGGGTCGCCGAACTTGTCCAGCGAGAGCGGCTGCACGTGCCACTCGATGTTGGGCGAGAGCTGCGAGGGATCGCTGCGTGCGAAGGCGCCCATCTGCGACGGCGGCATCGTCAGGGGCCCGGTCTTGAACAGCAGGTACTCCAGGCCCATGGCGGCCTTGCCGAACAGCGAATTGGCGCGCTGGTTGAGCGTGGTCACGCCGTGCACGCGGTAGACGATGCGGATCTGCAGGTGGTCGTGCAGGTTCTCGCCGACGCCGGGCAGGTCGTGCAGCGGCGCGATGCCGCGATCGCGCAGCAGGCCGGCGGGGCCGATGCCGGACAACTGCAGCAATTGCGGCGAGCCGATGGCACCCGCGGCCATCACCACCTCGCGGTGCGCGCGCACCGAACGCACGCCGTCGCGCAACCGCAGTTCCACGCCTGTCGCCTGCGGCCGGCCCTCGCGCGTCTCGACCATCACCCGGTTCACGTGCGCGTCGGTCAGAACGGTGAGGTTGACACGGTGCTGGACCGGCCGGAGGAACGCCTTGGTTGCGCTCCATCGCACGCCGCCGCGCTGGTTGACCTGAAAGTAGGCGTTGCCGAAGTTGTCGCCGCGGTTGAACTCGTGGATCTTCGGGATCCCGCATTCCTCGGCCGCATCGCGCCACGCGTCCAGGATCTCCCAGCTCACGCGCCGTTCCTCGACGCGCAGCTCGCCGCCGACGCCGTGATAGGCGTCGGCCCCGTGCTGGTAGTCCTCTGTGCGCTTGAAGTAGGGCAGCACGTCGTCCCACGACCAGCCGGGGTTGCCCAGTTCCACCCAGTGGTCGTAGTCGCTGCGCTGCCCGCGCATGTAGATCATCGCGTTGATCGACGAACAGCCTCCCAGCACCTTGCCGCGCGCGTAGCCGATGCTGCGCCCGTTCAGACCGGGGTCGGGCTCGATCTTGTAGCACCAGTCGGTGCGCGGATTGTTGATGGTGTAGAGGTAGCCGACCGGGATGTCGATCCACAAATAGTCGTCCTTTCCGCCGGCCTCGACGAGCAGGACGCGCCGCGACGGATCCTTCGACAGCCGGTTGGCGAGGACGCAGCCGGCGGTGCCGGCTCCCACGACGATGTAGTCGAAGCCTTCTTCCAGGTTCATGCGCTTACCAGGTTCATGGGCGTGATGGGCCATGGGTAGAGGCGCGCGCCGATCCCATCGCAGCGCCGGTGGGAGCGGGAATGCGCGTGTTACGCCGCGATTATAGGCGTCTGCCCGCCGCTAGAATGCGGTCCATCGCGACACGAGGAGAGGCACATGCGCACCCCCCTGGCCCCGCAGACACTGCAGAAGCTCAACACGGTGGCCTCGGCCACGCTGAGCACACAGCTGTTCAAACTCGGCTTCCGCAACACCTTCCTCGCCGGGCTGCGTGCCGTCAATCCCCGCGTGCGGATGGTTGGCGAAGCCCTGACGCTGCGCTTCGTTCCCGGCCGGGAGGACCTCGCGACATTCGAGAACACCACCCGCCCCGACTACCCGCAGCGCGCGGCCATCGAGGCTTGCGGCCCCGGCCAGGTGCTGGTGGTGGAGGGGCGCGGCGTCGAGAGCGCGGCGATCGGCGGAGACATCTACATGACCCGGCTCGAGGTCCGCGGCGCCGCGGGCTGCGTGGTGGATGCCTGTGTGCGCGACTACGCGTCGATCCAGTCGCTGGGCTTGCCCGTCTACGCGCGCGGCGCGGCGTCCCCGCCGCACCCGGCGCGCCATCTGGCGGGGGGCTGGAACGTGCCGGTGTCCTGCCGCGCGGTGGTGGTGATGCCGGGG
>CAZNBS010000089.1:0-4894 GCA_964570955.1 uncultured Burkholderiales bacterium
CGGCGCATTACGGCGGCGCGTTCTCGAAGATGTTGGTACGGCCCGAGCCGGTCGGTTCGCAGAAGCTCGACTACCGCATCTCGGTCTACCAGCCGCGCGCGTACGTCGCCCCGCATCGGCACAGGATCCAGGAGCAGATCTACCACGTCCTCGACGGCGAAGGACTGATGGAGATCGAGGGCGAGCGCCGCGTGGTCCGCCGCGACGATGTCGTATTCATTCCGCCGGGTGTCGAGCACGCGATCTACAACTCGGGGATGACGGATCTGCGCTTCATCGTGGTCACCTCGCCGCCGGACGACGTCGCATGATGCGCCGGCTCGCCGCGGTGCTCGTGTTTGCGCTGCTTGCACCGCTCGCGCTCGCGCAGCAGGCACCCTTGAAGATCGGCGTCGTCACCTTTCTGTCCGGTCCCGGCGCCGGCATCATGGGCCTGCCCTCGCGCAACGCCGCCGAGCTCACGGTCGAGGCGCTCAATGCCGGCACGGTACCCGCGCCCTACCACCGCAAGGGTTACGGCGGCACCCCGATCGAACTCGTCCTGCTCGACGAGGCCGGTCCGGTGAGCAGCGTGGTCACCCAGTACCGCAATCTGGTGCAGCGCCAGAACGTGGACATGGTGATCGGCTATATCTCCAGCGCCAGCTGCCTGGCGGTCGCGCCCGTTGCGGAGGAGCTGAAGACCCTTACCGTTTTCTTCGACTGCGGCACCTCGCGCATCTTCGAGGAGGCGCGCTACCGGTACGTCTTCCGCACGCAGTCGCACGCCACGATGGACAGCGTGGCCGCGGCGAAGTACGTCCGCCAGCACTTCCCGAAGGCGACGCGCATCGCCGGGCTGAACCAGAACTACGCCTGGGGTCAGGACTCCTGGCGTGACTTCGAGATGTCGATGCGCGCGCTCGAGCCGAATGTGGAGGTGGTGACGTCGCAGATGCCGAGGCTGTTCACCGGCCAGTTCGGCACGGAGATCTCAGTGCTCTTGAACAGCGGTGCACAGGTGGTGCATTCCAGCTTCTGGGGCGGCGATCTGGAAGCGTTCGTGCTGCAAGCCGCGCCGCGTGGCCTGTTTGCGCGCGTGCCGGTGGTATTCCCTGCGGGCGAGTCCGGCGTGCACAAGCTCAAGGGCAAGATCCCGGACGGCGCCATCATCGGCGCACGCGGCCCGCACAGCTTCTTCGCACCCGACAATGCGCTGAATCGCTGGTTCAAGGCCGCCTACGAGAAACGCTTCGATGCCGCGGCGAGCTTCACCGCCTATCACATGATCCAGGCGATCCTTGGTGCGAAGGCCGCCTATGAGAAGGCGCAGGGCGGAAAGGCCACGCGGCCTACGACCGAGCAGATCGTGGCCGCATTCGAGCACCTCAGCTTCGAAACACCGAGCGGTACGACGCGCATGACGCTGGGTGAAGGCCACCAGGGCATCCAGGATCACGCGTACGGAATGGTGAAGACGATCGACGGTGCGCTGACCGTGGTCAATGTGACCCGCTATCCGGCCGAAGAGGTGAACCCGCCGCCCGGCGTGAAGAGCGAGGCGTGGATAAGGGGCGGAATGAAGCGATGACCGAGCACCACGGGGTGCGACGGTGACGTCGCGTCAACCCGGCGAGATGCGGAGTCCCGCCGAACAGAAAGGCCTCACCATGGAACGCATCCTCCTCATCCAGGGCGCCAATATGAATTACCTCGGCAAGCGCCAGCCGGAGATCTACGGTTCCACCACCGCGGCCGAACTCGACGCGATGCTGCTCGCGCACGCCCGGGAGCACGCCTACTCGCTCGAGATCTTCTACACGAACGTCGAAGGCGAAGCGATCGACAAGCTGTATGCGGCAGCGGCCGAGGAGGTGCAGGGCCTGGTGATGAATCCGGCGGGGTTCAGCCAGGGAGGATTCGCGCTGCGCGACTGCATCGCGGCCCTGCCCTTTCCCTACGTCGAGGTGCACATGACCAACGTGGAGAAGCGTGGCATCCATTCGGTGCTCGCGCAGAACTCGGCCGGCGGCGTATACGGCTTTGGCGTGGACTCCTACTTCCTCGGCCTCGAGGCGATGCTGCGCCTGCTGCGCAAGCCGCCGCCGCGCGGCTAGCGGGAGAAGCTTCCGCCGCGCGCGTTGTGCCCGCCGTCCACCGTGATCACGATGCCGCTCACGTAGGCGGCGCGATCCGACGCCGCGAACACCACGACATCGGCGACTTCCTCGACCGTGGCGGCACGCTTCATCGGCAGCCCGTCGAGCAGTTCCCGCCAGCGCTCCGGATCGCCGAGTTGACCGCCAGCGCGCCCGCGCATCAGCGTCACCAGGCGCTCGGTCTCGACCGCGCCCGGGCTCACCGCCAGGACCCGTACACCATGCTCGAGGCTGTAGCTTCCGAGCGTGCGCGAGAACGCATTGAGTGATGCATTCCCGGACGATCCCGCGATGTAGCGATAGTCCAGCCTGTCCGCAGCCAGTCCGGTCACGTTGACGATGACCCCGCGTCCCGCCGACTGCATGGCGGCGTAATAGGCGCGCGACATGTTGATGTAACCGAACACCTTCAGGTCCCACGCCTCGCGCCAGCGTGCCTCGTCCACTTGCGCAAGGTCCCCGCCCGGGATGGCGCCGGCGTTGTTGACGAGGATGTCCGGCGTGCCCGTGCTCTTGAGCAACGCCGCAACGCTCTCGCTGCGCGACAGATCGAAGGCATGGCACTGCACGTCGACGCCGTACTCGGCCCGGAGCCGGGATGCGCCGGCTTCCAGCCGCTCGGCCGAGCGCGCCACCAGGTGCAGGTGACAGCCTTCCTTCGCCAGTCCCGTGGCCACCGCCAGCCCGATGCCCTTCGACGCACCGGTCACGACGCCCCGCCGCCCCTGCAATCCCAGTTCCATTTCCGACTCCTGCTTTCCGTTGACCTGAGTCCGCTACGGATTCACTACCACTTCACGGATCGTATCGCCGCGCCGGATCGCATCGAAGCCGGCATTGATCTCCTCCAGCGCGATGCGTCGTGTGATCAGCTCGTCGAGCATCAGCTTGCCGTCCAGATAGAGCTGCGCCAGCCAGGGAAAATCGCGACGCGGCCGCGCGTTGCCGTAGCTCGAACGCACGATCTGCTTCTCACCCATCAGCGAGCCCCAGCGGATGGACACGTCCTGGTCGACGTTGACCTTGCCGAGGAATACGACGCTGCCGCCGGGGCGCACCGCTTCCACCGCAAGCCGGAACGCCTTCTCGTGTCCGGCCGATTCGAAGACATGGTCGGGGCCGCGACCGCCGGTCAGCTTCCTGAGCTGCTCGATTGCATCCGGCGCCCCACCGTCGACCGCAACGTTTGCGCCGAAGCGCAGGGCCGTCTCGCGCTTGCCTGCGCTCAGGTCCGCGGCGATGATCAGTCCGGCCCCCGCAATGCGCGCACCCTGGATCGCGTTCAGCCCGACCGCCCCGCAACCGATCACCAGCGCGCTGGCGCCCGGCGTCACCCGCACCTTGCGCGTGGCCGCTCCCACTCCCGTCATCACGCCGCAGCCGATCAGACAGGCGCGGTCGAACGGAATGTCCTTCGGCACGCCGATCGCGCCCGACTCCGGCACTACGCTGAACTGCGCATGCGAGGACACCACCGAGAAGTGGTGCATTGGCCCGCCGTGGCGCGACAGGCGCGAGCGGCCGTCGAGCAGCAGACCCTTGGGCTGGTGACGCGAGAACGGCTCGCACAGGATCGGCAGATCGCGCTCGCAGTAGAAGCAGTGGCCGCAGTGCGGATTCCAGGAACACACGACGTGCTCGCCCACCTTCACCCTGGTGACGTCCTCGCCGACGGCCTCGACCACGCCTGCGCCTTCGTGTCCGAGCACGATCGGCAGCGGATAGGCAAGCGCCCCTTCGATCACCTCCAGATCCGTGTGGCACAGTCCGCTGGCACGGATGCGCACCAGTACGTCGGTCGGCGCGAGCTCGCCCATCTCGATCTCCTCGATCGCGAGCGGCGTGCGCACGGCGTTGAGAACGGCTGCTTTGAACTTCATCTGTCCACCCCTTTCACCGCAACGGCCGCAAAGAGCGCCAGGCGCTCGTTCATTGCTTTGCGCCCTCTGCGCGCTTCGCGTTGAATACTTTCTCTGTCACCCGCCCAGCCCCGGCAACCACAGTACGATCTGCGGATTGAGCAGCACCAGCGCCAGCACCAGGATCTGCAGCACGATGAACGGCCACAGGGAGGCGAAGATCTCGTTGAGGGTCACGTCCTTCGGCGCAACGCCTTTCAGGTAGAAAGCCGCGGGACCGAACGGCGGCGACAGGTAGGAGACCTGCATGTTCAGGCAGAACAGTACCCCGAACCACACCGGGCTGTAGCCGAGTTCGCGGACGATGGGCACGAAGATCGGCATGGTGAGCAGGCAGATGCCGACCCAGTCCATGATCGTGCCCAGTAGCAGCAGAATGGCCATCATCAGCAGGATGACGACGACCGGCGCGACGTCCAGGCCCGTCATCAAGTTCTTGACGAAGGCCGGTCCGCCGGCAAGGTTGTATACGCCGATCATCGCGGTGGCCCCGAACGACAGCCACAGCAGCATGCCGCAGGTGCGCATCGTCTGTATCGACGACTCGCGCACCTGCGTCCAGCTCAGCTCGCCGCGCACGGCCGAGGCGATCAGGGTGCCGACCACCCCCATGGCTGCCGCTTCGGTGACCGAGGCGATGCCCAGGTAGATCGTGCCGAGCACCGCCATGATGACCAGCAGCGGCAGCACGAGCCCGCGCAACTGCGCGAGCTTGCGCCCCAGCGGAATGGCCCGCTCGGCCTCGGGCGCAGGCGGTCCCAGCCGTGGATCGGCGAAACACCGGACCAGAATGTAGACCATGTAGATGGCCGAGAGGATCAACCCCGGCACGATGTT
>CAZNBS010000089.1:4904-17275 GCA_964570955.1 uncultured Burkholderiales bacterium
ACGCCGTAGATCAGGCTGGAGAAACCGAGGGTGGACAGAATCAACCCCGGCACGATGTTGGCGGTGAACAACTCGCCGATCGGCACGTTGACCGTCAGGCCGTAGATGATCAGCACGATCGAAGGCGGAATCATCGTTCCGAGCGAACCGCCGGCGCAGATCGTGCCGATGGCGAGCTTGCGGTCGTAGCCCAGCCGCAGCATCTGCGGCAGGGCGATCAGACCCAGCAGCACGATCTCGCCACCGATGATTCCGGTCATCGCACCCATGATGGTGGCCGCCACCATCGTCTGCACCGCGAGCCCCCCCGGCAACCGGCCGGCCCACACGCGCATGGCGTCGAACAGGTCCTTCGCGACACCGGATTTCTCCAGCAACGATGCCATCAGGATGAACATCGGCACGGAAACGAGGGCGTACTCGTTCATGAAGCTGTAGATGCGGCTGGCGATCAGCGTCAGCCCCATCGGACCGTACAGCCCCAGGCAGAAGGTCACGCCGATCAGGCCGGTGACGAACGCGAGCGGCAGTCCCAGCGCCAGCAGAAGCAGCATGGAGCCGAACATCGCCACGGTGATCCACTCGATGCTCATGGCGCTCTGGTCAGTGGCGGGCGCGCAGCCGGCGCAGGTCGGCAATCAGGTGAACGAGGGACTGCACGCCCATCAGGGCGACGGCCAGCGCAAACAGCGTCTTCAGATAGGCAGGGATCGGCCAGTTGATCGCGGTGCCGGTGGTCTCTCCTGCTTGCAGGGCGACGATTGCCTGCCGGGTCGCGGCGTAGGCGAGCAGCAGGCAGAACACCAGCGTGAGCAGCGAAGCGACCACGCGCGCGACGCGCTGCATGCGCGGGCCCATGCGGTCGTAGACGACACTGATGGTGATGTGCTGCTGGTGCTGGTGCACCAACGGACCGCCGACCACGAAGCAGGTGGCCGCGAGCGCCACTGCCAGTTCGTGCACCCACATGGTGGGCGCGCCGAACAGATAGCGCATCACCACTTCGTACGCGCTGATCCCGACAATGACGATAAACAGATAGCTGGTCAGCTCGCCGAAGCGCTCGACGACGCCGTCCCAGCGGTGGTGCGGTGGCCCCATCTCTCCCCCGGTTCACACGCACAAGAAAAAAGGGGCGAGGCCCCTTTTTCCCTGCTTCGTCACCCGGTGCAATCCGGGTCCAGGATGTCGTCCGCCCGGCTGCTTGCCGGGTCTGCTCCTCATCGACCGGCCTTCGTCCCGACGAAGGCCCGGTTTCGATCGTCCTCAGCGCAGCCGAACCTACTGCTTCAACAATCCGAGACGCTTGAGGAAGGCGACCTGCGAGTCGTATACCCTCTGCGCCATGGCGCTGCGGGCAGCATACTCCTTCCACACCTCGCGCGCGACCTCGCGGAAGCGCTGCCGCTCCGCGGGCGAGAGGTCGATCGGCTCGAATCCGTTGTCGGCGGCGGCCACCGCGATGGTCGTGTCGGCGAGGTAGTTGCGCTGGATCATCGCGATCGCGAACTCGTGCGCGGCGGCTTCCACGACGGTCTTGAGATCGGCCGGGAGCGCATCCCACTTCGCCTTGTTGACGGCGAGATCGGCCATCGGCATCGAATGGAAGCCCGGGTAGTTCGGATACTTCGCCAGCTTGTGGTAGCCGAGTTCGTCGTTCATCGACAAGGTGCCCCAGTCGCTCGCGTCCACCACCCCGCGCTCCAGCGCGGTGTACACCTCGCTTCCCGGCAACTGCACCGGCGATGCTCCCATCCGGCTGAAGATCTCCCCGCTCATGCCCTGCGGAGCCCGGATCTTCACGCCCTTGAAGTCGGCCAGCGTGCGCAACGGCTTCTTCGACACCAGGGACTCGACGCCGTACCACACCCCACCCACGTAGTGCAGTCCATACTTGCCATACAGTTCGCGGGCCAGTTCCTTGCCGCCGCCATACTCCATCCACATCTGCATTTGATAGGGACTGTCGAACGCACCCTGCGGATCGCCGAGCAGTGCAAACGCCGCGTCCTTGCCGGTGAAGTAGGCCGAACCGCTGTGCTGGCCGTCGAGTACGCCGGCTGCGACCGCATCCAGGCTTTCGGGGGCAGCGACCACGGTGTTGATCGCCAGCGCTTCGATCGTCAGTCGCCCGCCGGACAGGGCCTCGACGCGCTGCGCGAACTGCTCGAAGAGCTGCTGCGGCAGCGTCCCGCTCTGCCACAGCGATTGCATCTTCCACTGCACGGCGGGCTGGTTGGCGCTCGCCTGCGTCGTCGCATTCTGTTCGCGCTTCTGGCAGCCCGGCAACAACAATGCGGCACACAGCAGCGCGATGATGCTCGCGGAAACTTTCATCGTCTTCCCCGTTCCAGGCCGGTCAGGTCCGGCCGTACGACCTACTGCGGACCCTTGCCCGTGCCGCGGTACAGGATGCGGGCAGCCGCATCCGTCACCTGCGCGTGCACCGCCACCGCTTCCGGATCCATGTCCGCCTTCGGTCTCGGCTCCATGTCGAAGTGATGGTGGTCATCCACGCCGCGCACCAGCATGGCGCTGTCACGAGGACCCGCGAGCTGCTTGAGATAGGTCGGGATGTAGCGCACGGCGAAGCCGATGCGGCGCACGTCCGAGCTGTTCGGCTCCGACCCGTGCACGATGCGCACATGGTGCAGCGAGAATTCGCCTGGCTGCAGCACGATGTCCACCACGCGCGATTCGTCGACCTCCACCTGCACCTCCTGCCCGCGGGTGAGCAGGTTGTTGGCGGCGAAAGTGTCCTTGTGCGGCAGCTGCTCCAGAAGGTGCGTGCCCGGATCGACCCGCATGCAGCCGTTCTCGCGGGTGCTGGGCGACAGCGCCACCCAGGCGGTGATCACGTCGGGATGGCTCAGGCCCCAGTAAGTCGAGTCCTGATGCCAGGAAATGTAGCCGGTATCGTGCGCGTCCTTGACGAACAGGCTGCTGCTCCAGCACAGCAGGTTCGGGCCGAGAACGTCCTCGACGGCGTCGAGTATCACCGGATGGCGGATGAGCTCGTCGGCCCAGGCAAGGGCCAGATGCGGCTTGTTGCGCAGGTTGGTCTTCATGACCGAGGTGCCCAGCTTCCGCTCCAGGTCCTCGAGCTTACCGCGGTAGCGGCCGGCCTCCTCGGCGCTCATTGCACGCACCGGGAAGTGGTATCCGTTGCGCGCATAGGCTTCCACTTGCGCCTTCGTGAGGACCTTGGTGGTCCGGTCGGTCGCTGTCGGACTGATCGTTTCCATGTGCTGCCGTGCTCCTCTTTGTTGAAGAGCACGCAGGCGGACGCGCGCCGCCTGCGTGCTTCGCTCAGGGTAACTGATAACCGCGTTTGTTCACCTTCACCCGGTACAGGCTCTTGCCGGAGGTGATGTACAGCGTATTGGCCACATCGCCGCGTCCGAAGGCAACGTTCGTAGGCAATTCCTTGCCGGTGGAAATGAAGGCGAGTTCCTTGCCCTGCGGACTGTACACGGCGATCCCCGGCCGGTGTTCGCAGCGTTCCGCCACGTACAGGTTGCCGTCGGCGTCGGCAATCAATCCGTCGGGGCCGCTGCAGGCCGGCTGGCGGTCCTTGGCATAGTCGCGTACCACGCGGCGGTTGCTCAGGGTGCCGTCGGCGCTCAGATCCCACGCTTGCAGAAGATGCGGGCCGGGCAGCGATTTCTCGCCTTCCTTCATGTTCTCGAAGGCGAGGAAGCCGTTGTCGTTACTAACGATGTACACGGTCTTCTGGTCGGGCGAGACCAGAATCCCGTTGCACTTGCCGCAGTCCGTTGCGATGCGCGTCACCTTGCCGTCGGGGTCCACCCGGTAGGCGGCATAGCCGTCGGCCTGGACCGGTTCGTGTCCGAGATAGCGCGGGTCGGTGAAGTAGATCCGACCCTTCTCGTCGATGCTGATGTCGTTCAGCGCATTGAACGGCTTGCCCTCGTATAGGCCGGCGAGGATCGTGCTGCGGCCGGTCTTCATGTCGATCCTCATCAACGAGCGCAGGCCGAAATCCGCCCCGGTGGCGATCAGCATGTTGCCGTCCCGGTCGAACTTGGTGCCGTTGGACATGCCGGAGGGACTGCGAAAGATCGTGGCCTGCCCGGTCTTGGGATCGTAACGCCAGATGTGTCCGCCCATCGGCGACTTGCCGCTCGGATCCTTGCAGAACTTGGTGAAGGTGATGTCGCTGAAGTACACCATGTTGTCCGGTGCGACGGATACGCCTTCGCTGAAGCAGTCCGCCTCGAACAGCTTCTCGACCTTGGCACCGGCCACGACGATGCTGGCGTCTCCGGTCGGTGCCGGGAAGCCGGCGTCGCTCTGGGCATTGGCGGCGGATGCCGCCCCGAACGCGGTTACAAAGGTCGCGGCACAAGCAATGATGCAGGATCGCATGATCTCCTCCTTGCAATGTTGATGCGACTCTCGGGCGCGAGCGCCTGGCTTGCTGCAACGGACAGGGCGGACGGTTTGCCGACCGGCCATCATGCGCCGCAGACGCTCCACATGGCGTATCCGGGCCGGTGCCTGCCGGCCTCTTCTGATTTCGTAAGTAAAATTCTCTTTCAACTATAAAAATCGCCCGACACCATGTCAACCAAGGATCGCGAGCCGGTGCGCTATTCCGCGCCCGCGCTGGAGAAGGGACTGGATGTACTGGAGATGCTCGCCGCGGAGCCGCATGCGGTCCCGCTGCAGGAGATCGCACGCCGCCTGCAGCGCTCGCCGGGCGAGTTGTTCCGCATGCTGGATGTGCTCGTGCGGCGCGGTTACCTGGCCCGGCTGCCCGACGCCGGCTACGCGCTCACGCTACGCCTGTTCGAACTCGCCCACCGCCACCCGCCGATCGACCGCCTCCTCGATGTCGCGGTGCCGCATATGCAGACGCTGGCACGCACAACCGGACAGGCCAATCACCTGTCGGTGCACCACGACGCACGCCTCGTGGTGCTTGCCCGCGCCGAGCCGCCCGAACCCATGAGCTACTCGGTGCGCCCCGGGGCGCACTTTCCGTTTCTGGACGACCGCGTATCGGCACGGGTCATCACTGCCTTTCAGGCACAAGCCCGGCAGGAGGTGCTTTTGCGTGAACTGGGCGGGGGCCGCGCGCTGGTCAGCACGCGGCGGCGCGCCCTGGATGCGCGCATGGCACGGATTCGCCGGCGCGGCTACGATGAGGGCCCGAGCGACACGGTGGCCGGCGTGATCGACATCTGCTTTCCGCTGTTCGACCGATTCGGCGCGGTGGCCGCGCTCAACCTAGTCTATCTGAAGCAGCGGGATGCGCGCGTGAGCGTGCCGCTGGCGCGGGAAGCGCTGCGTGCCACGGCGGAGACGATCTCGCGCGCGTTGGGGTACATCGCATGAACATCCACATCCGCCGCCTCGTTCCCGACGATCGCGCTGCGGCGCTGCAGGTGATCAATGCCGCTGCGGCCTGGTACCGGGAGTTCCTGCCACCCGACGAGATTCACGAGCCGGAGATGAGCGCCGAACAGTTCGAGGCGGAGGCACGCCGCATGACCTGGTTCGGCGCATTCGAGGGCGAATCCCTGCGCGCGGTGATGGGGCTCGAGCCGCTGGGGGACGTCGCGCTGGTGCGGCACGGTTACGTCGTGCCGACGCACCAGCGCAGCGGAGTGGGCAGCGCCCTGCTCGACCATCTCGAACGGGAAGCCGGCGACGCCCAGCGCATCGTCATCGGCACCTATGCGGCCAACTACAAGGCGCGTGCGAGCCTGGAGAAGGCGGGCTACCAGCTGTCGGCCGATTCGCAGGCAGTCCTGCGGCGCTACTTCTCGATTCCGACCGACCGGGCGCGTGGGTCCGTCACCTACGAAAAGCGGGTGCCGCGTCAGGCCTCGGATGACCCAGCCGGCGCATCGGAGGTCGAGTAGCCGCGGGGGGCCGCGGGAGGCGCAAACCAGTCCTCTCGCCTGACCACGACGTGGCCGTCGGGCTGCAACATGAAATGCGGCGACATGATCTGCACGCCGAATTCGTTGAAGGCATCCTGAATCTGCGCGTGCAGGTCCGACAGGATCGTGAAGCGGTTCTCTGGTCCATCGAGATGGACCCGTAACTCGTACTCGACGTAGAAGTCCGACAACGCAGTCTGCAGCACGAAAGGCTTGGGCTCCTTGCGCACTGCGGATGTTCGCTGGGCAGCCAGTAGCAGTAACGCATGCACTTGGCGCCACGGCACGTCGTAGCCGATGGTGACTTTCGTGGACAGGATGGCCCCGCCCTCCCCCGCCAGGCGTGAGTAGTTCGTGACGGTGGTGGACATCAGCACTGCATTGGGGATCGTGACCTGTTCGAGACTCAGAGTAGTCACCTTGGTCGAGAGCGCGCCCACTTCCGTCACGACGCCGAAGGTGTCTCCAACCTTGACCATCTCTCCCTTGCGAAGGGCACGCGCGTACACTACCAGCAGGCCGGCCATGAGGTGACCGATGAAGCCCGCCGAACCAATGGTGATCATCAAGCCAGCGAACACGCTGACGCCCTTGAAGGCCGCACTGTTCGAACCCGGAATGTAGGGATAGGCAACGGTGATGGCAAACAGCCAGATCAGGACGCTACATACGCGCCGGGTTGCCTCCACCGTTTCTGGCTGTAGCCAGACAACGTTGATGCGCCCGCTTTCAACCGAGCGGGTGAAGGCACTCAGAACGCGAACGGAATAGCGTGCGGCCAGTAAGATGAGCAGTACGGTGAACAGGCCTGGCAGCGCATGCAATACACCCAGCGCCAGTTGCGATAACAGCGTGGTGAGATAGTCGCCTAGTTGATGGCCCCAAGGCGCCGTGTAGGGAAATCGGGTAAGGACGAAGCTCAGCCAGCCGTAGGTGAGCATGAGCCACACTACCCAGGACAGCAGCTTGACCAAACTCGTCTCGAGGCCAAGGACGTGCCGCTCTACCTCATTCCCCCAGATCCGCTGTAGGCGACGCGCGTGCAGCCGCCCTATCGTCCCGAGAAGCACGCGGCGTAAGGCCGCCACGCCCCAAACCCCGCCCACGAGCACCAATGTCGCGGCCACTGCGAGCGCCACGCCGTAGAGCAGCTCCGCGGGACGGCGCTGGCTCACGCGCGCGTCGAGGACCTCGCGCACGCGCTGCGCCGCGCGCTCAGCCAGTTGCTGATGCGTTTCCCCGCGCAGCGCATCCGCATCTTCGGGCAGCACGGCGAACAGGAGGACATCGCCTGAGGCCACTACGGTCCCGGAGATGCTGCCTAGCGACGCAGGCCTTACGTGCACCGACGCGCCACCGGACGAGGTCGGAAGCTCCTCGAAGCGCTGGCGTGCGCGCCTCGCACGCTCTTCGGGCCCCGCACCGAACAGCGTTCCGCGGAACACGATGATCTCGCGATTCCACAGCTCGAGGGCAACGGCTTCATCCACCGGTATCGATGGCGCCGCTGTAGAGGCAGATTGGGAATCGGATGATGCGGGGTGGCCGACAGGTTCGACGGTCGCCTCGGCACTGGCTGGGACCGCCGGGAAGGTAGCCTCAGCGACGCACAGAAAGGCCAGCAACAGCAGAAGTCGGGTCATGACATCGAGCAGTTTACCGTAGCTTCATGGCGCTTCCGCCCGGGACAGGACACGTCTACCGACCTGCAGACGTTCTGTCCGGCGGCCGGCTGCGCGACATATGGGACGGACACCCTTGAGCCGTGTCTGATCGTCTCACGCCCTCGGGCGCATCTACGCCGCCTGCGCCTGGCGCGCCTCATCCTCGAGCCGGTTCCACAGGGCGCGAATCATGTCCTTCATCAACAGCGCCTCCTCCCATCGGTCAGAGAGCTCGTAGCCGTCGCGCCCGGTGATGGCGTACTCCTTCGGTCCCAGTTCGCACAGGAAGGTGAGCGTCGCATCCTGCGGCGCTCGCCTCCGCCAGCTGCGCAACCCGTACTCCCACCAACCCATAAACAGATCCACCCAGTGCTGCATGTGCGGGAAGCTGATCTGGATCTGGATCTGTTCACGGCTGGCCACCCGGCCGTGGAAGCCCCAGGAATTGTCGAGGATGCGGTGCATCAGCCGGTGGTTCTCTTCCGCGATCGGCCAGGCAAACTCGCGACCGACCACGTAGTGGGACAGATCGGCCGTCAGGCGCAAGTCGGGAAAGCAGTCGAGCAGGTGCAGCGTGAAGAACAGGTCGGTGGTCATGCGATCCCGGTGCGTCTCGATGTGCACCGGGATGCCGGCATCGTGCGCCAGCCGCCGCCAGCCCTCGATATAGGGAATGCAGTCAGCGATCCGGTACGGCCGCACGTCGGGCTGCAGGTTGACGTGGTCGGCGCCCAGTTCCTGGACATGCTCCAGGATCGGCTTCAGATCGTCGACGGTCTGCGGGTAGCACTGCGCCTGCCAGCTCATGCCGTGCGCGCGCAGGAAGTCGGTCACCTCCTTCGCATAGGCGTAGTCGAAGAAGCGCACGCCGCAGCCGTCGTAGCCGGCATCGCGGATCATCTCCAGCTTCTCCTGCAGGGACCACTCGTGGCCGTCCGGCCGCCGGCGCTCCATCGCCCACAGCGATTGGTAGATCAGCAGCTTCTGCATGTGCTCCTCCCTGGTGGCCGCTCGACACGCGTCACCCGTCAATAAAACCGCATCGAACACAGAGGGCACCGAGGCACGGGGCGAGAGACACCAGTGGTCTCTGCCTTCTCCTCACGCGACACCCGCTTCTTCTCGTGGGTAATGCCTTCGGCAGCGCTCGCGCCTCGACGCAACTCAGCTGTCCGCCTCCAGCGCCGCCGCATGAAATCGCAGGTGATCCTCCACGAACGTGGCGATGAAGAAGTAGCCGTGATCGTATCCTTCCTGCATGCGCAGTGCGAGCTTCTGGCCGCTTGCATTGCAGGCGGCGCGGAACAACTCGGGCTTGAGCTGCTCGGTCAGGAACTTGTCCGCAGTACCCTGATCGACCAGGATCTCGCCGCCGAACGGTTGTCGGCGCACCAGTTCGCAGGCATCGTACTCGGCCCAGACCTTGCGATCGCTGCCCAGGTAACCGCCGAACGCCTTCTCGCCCCACGGGCATTGCGTCGGTGCGGCGATCGGTGCGAACGCCGACACGCTCCGGTAGCGCTGCGGATTGCGCAGTGCACACACCAGGGCGCCATGCCCGCCCATCGAGTGGCCGAAGATGCTCTGCCGGTCGCTGTCTGCGGGGAAGTGGGCGGCGATCACCTGCGGCAGCTCCGCCGTCACGTAGGTGTACATGCGATAGTGCGCCGCCCATGGCGCCTGGGTCGCGTCGACGTAGAAACCCGCGCCCGCGCCGAAGTCCCAGCTGTCCGATTCGCCGGGCAGATTCAGCCCGCGCGGACTGGTGTCCGGTGCGACCAGCATCAGGCCGAGTTCGGCGGCGACGCGCTGCGCACCGGCTTTGATCGCGAAGGTCTCTTCCGTGCAGGTAAGCCCCGCCAGGTAGTACAGCACGGGGAGTCTTTGGTGAGCGCCGCTGCCCGGCCGGAACACCGAGAAGCGCATCTCGGCCGCGCATCCGCGCGAACTGTGTGCGTAGTAGCCCTGAGTTCCGCCGAAACACCGATGTTCGCCCAGTATTTTCATGGTCATATGCAGGTTGGTTGGGGGCGACGCCCTCGAACGCCGAGTGCGATCGGACGCGGCGAATGCATGCGAATCATCGCTGCTGCGCCCCGTTCACAGCTTGGCACGCGCAGGCGACGCGGGGAAGGCCCGCAAGGCAGGCCCCGGCGGGTTTTTTGTTGCACCGAACAATCGAGCGAACGAGGCGTTGCGCATCCCCCGGAACAGGTCGCCGGGCGCCGAGAAATCCCCTCCGCTCCAGGCAACGGCGCGAGGAGCATGGAGTGCCGAGGCTTTGGTGTCTTACCCGCTAGAACCGCTCGGCCCGCCGCAGAAAGCGCCAGTAACCCTCGCGCAGCTTGCCGAGCCGCACCTTGCCGATGCGCACGCGCTTCAAGCCGGCCACGCGCAGGCCGACCGCTTCGCACATGCGGCGGATCTGGCGCTTGCGGCCTTCCTTCAGGATGAAGCGCAGCTGATCCTCGTTGAGCCATTCGACTCGGGCCGGCTTGAGCGGCTTGCCATCGAGTTCCAGCCCGAAATTGAGCCGCTTGAGATCGGCGGCGCTCAACGTGCCCTCGACGCGCACGATGTACTCCTTCTCGATCTCGGAGTCCTCGCCCACGAGCTGCTTCGCGATCGTGCCGTTCTGCGTGAACACCAGCAGGCCCTGTGAGTCGATGTCGAGCCGTCCGGCCGGCGCCAGGCCCTTCAGATGCAGCGGCGAAAAGGACGGATCGCCCGATGCGCGCGCCTGCGTCTCGCGCCGCAGCAGCGCCATGGCGGGCTCGTGGTCGTTCTCGGGCTGCCCCGAGACGTACCCCACCGGTTTGTTGAGCAGGATGGTGACGCGCGCATCGAGCTGAGTGTGCGCGCGCGACGCCATCTCGATCCTGGCATCGGGACGAATGCGCGTGCCGAGCTCATGGACCACGCGTCCGTCTACCTGCACCAACCCCTGCTCGATCAGTTCGTCGGCCTCGCGGCGCGAACACAAACCGCGCTCGGCCATCACCTTCGACAGGCGCACCAGGCCGCCGGGGTCGGGCGGTGGCGCCGGGCGTGCCGGCGCGGCAGATCCGGGTGCATGGCCGGTGCGACGCTGGCGCAGGCCACGTTCGGGTGCCGCGGCTTCGGCGGACCCTCGCGGCAGTGCGGTTGCCGGCTTGCGCGGCGCGCGCGGCGATGGCGTCCGTTCGGCCGATGGGCGCGGCGGCGACGGGCGATCGCTCAGCGGGCGCCGCGGTGCGGCCGTTCCCGTGCGCGCCGGACGCGGCGATGACCCGCGATCCTGGGCTGCACGTTGCGACGAAGGGCGATCGGTCGGCGCACGCCGGGGTGAGGTTGCAGCGCTGCGCGGCGGGCGTGGCGAGGACGACCTGTCGCCCGCCGCAGGCTCGTCGGCCGCGTGTCTGGATGGCGCGGGACGTGGCCCGGGTGCGCGCGCAGGCGGTCTCTGGCGCAATCCCGCCTGCGCCCGCCGTGCACGCGACGTGGTTCCGGAGGAAGACGGTCTGGAGGCCGGTTTGTTCTTCGGAAGCGATAGCTTGGGGCGTTGCGAAGCGGACATCTCGCTCAGTACGTCACCACCGCGCGGATCGACTTGCCTTCGTGCATCAAGTCGAAGCCCTTGTTGATGTCGCGCAGCGGCAGGACATGCGTGATGAGATCGTCGATGTTGATCTTGCCGTCCATGTACCAGTCGACGATCTTCGGCACGTCGGTGCGGCCGCGCGCACCGCCGAACGCCGTGCCCTTCCACACCCGGCCGGTCACCAGCTGGAACGGCCGGGTCTTGATCTCCTGGCCCGACCCGGCGACGCCGATGATCACCGACACGCCCCATCCACGATGGCAGCACTCCAGCGCCTGGCGCATGAGATCGACGTTGCCCACGCACTCGAAGCTGTAGTCGGCGCCGCCGTCGGTCAGCGAAACGAGATAAGGGACCAGATCTCCCTCGATCTCCTTCGGATTGACGAAGTGCGTCATGCCGAATTTCTCGGCGAGCGGTTTGCGCGCGGGATTGATGTCCACCCCGATGATCTTGTTCGCCCCCACCAGACGCGCACCCTGGAGGACGTTGAGGCCGATGCCGCCGAGGCCGAACACCACCACGTTCGCGCCCGGTTCAACCTTCGCCGTATTGATGACCGCGCCGATGCCGGTGGTCACGCCGCAGCCGATGTAGCAGACCTTGTCGAAGGGTGCGTCCTCGCGGATCTTCGCTACCGCGATCTCGGGCAATACCGTGTAGTTCGCGAAGGTCGAGCAGCCCATGTAGTGGTGAATCATCTGCCCGTCGAGCGAGAAGCGGCTGGTGCCATCGGGCATCACGCCCTTGCCCTGTGTCGCGCGGATGGCCGTACACAGGTTGGTCTTGCGCGACAGGCAGGACTTGCACTGCCGGCACTCCGGCGTATAGAGCGGGATGACGTGATCGCCCTTGCGCACCGACGTCACACCCGGACCGACGTCCACCACCACGCCCGCCCCCTCATGCCCGAAGATCGCCGGGAACAGGCCTTCGGGATCGGCGCCGGAGCGGGTGAACTCGTCGGTGTGGCAGATGCCGGTGGCCTTGATCTCGACCAGCACCTCGCCGGCCTTCGGCCCGGCGAGCTCGACCGTCTCGATGGACAAGGGTTGTCCGGCCGCGAAGGCGACCGCTGCATTGACGTTCATGGGTTCTCCGTGTCGAAGGCTGTGCGCAATGCGTGTCAGGACTGACGTCCGAGCAGCTGGACGGCGTCGCGCACCCTGGCAGCGCGTGTTAACGATGGCCCGATTCAGCCGGTCACCGGGTGCG
>CAZNBS010000090.1:0-17150 GCA_964570955.1 uncultured Burkholderiales bacterium
CGAGCAGGAACTCGGCGAGGTAGGAGCCGTCCTGGCCGGTGATGCCGGTGATGAGTGCTGTGCGGGTCAAACGGAGATCCTTGCGAATCGGTACGACGCCGTCGGTGGCGTGCATCTCATATCTTGCGCCCCTGTTCCTGCTCCGACCATGCGAGCCGCAGCTCGGCGGCGATGTCCTGCAGACGTCGATCGCGCGACCAGAGCCGGGTTCCGGCAGCCAGCCGGCTGCTGGCGAGCAGGTGCGCGTCGACCCAGCCGACACCACGACCGGCAATGCCGTAGTGGTCGACGAACCAGAGCACTTCGTCGTGACTGGCCTGCGGCACCGCGGGCAGCCTCGCAAGCGCCCCGAGCACTTCGTCGCGCTGGCGCAGGGTGCCGCAAGCCAACTCGCCGATCACGAACGGATGACAGGCGACACGGCTCGCCTCGAGCAGTTGTCGCAACGATCGGTCGACGCGACGGAAATGATCGATCCAGACCGACGTGTCCACCAGGATCACGCGCGCTCCGCGAGATCGCGGCTCACAGGCCGACTGCGGCGTCGTGGCGGCGCCTGGGCGTTGCGATCGCTGCCGCCCAGCAGGATCAGGCGCCGCGCTGCCTCCCGCTCGATCAGCGCTTCGAGCGCCTGGCGCATGACCTCGGAGGGCTTCGTGGTACCGGCCGCGGCACTCGCCTCCTTCATCAGGGCGTCGTCGATGGTGACGGTGGTGCGCATGGGTTCTCTCGTGCAATCGCCTGAAATACGCATAAATTTTAGCATCATTTGATGCGTTTTTGGCCGTGGAATGCATTCCACGGCGGCGAACGCATCATTCGCTAGCGCGGGCGACGATCTCTCAGCCGAGCTCTTCACTTCTTCGTCACCCGGAGATCCGGCAACCCCGCCTGGTCGGTCACGTCGAGTTCGCCAGGGTGCGAGGTCAGCCAGGCACGTAGACGCGCGGCGCAAGGTTCATTCGCCGGGCTCGTCCGGCGAACCTGCGATCGTCGAACGATGCCACGCTTTCGCACTCGCGGTAGCTGACCAGATGCAGCGCATCGGCGAAATCGAGTCCGGCCGAAGCGTGGGAGATCGCCTGCGCGACCCTCTCCCGGTTCTGGACGACGACGTGCGACAGGGACAGCAGGTGCCGCATCGCGGCGGCGATCTGCGCGGGCGAAAACCGGTAGTAGCCGCGCATTAGCCACTCGAGTTCGAGCAGGACGGTCTCGCACATCGCGAGCGGCTCGCCGGACTCGAGCAGCCGCCGCGCCGCTTCGTGCTGGCGCTGCGCCTCCGAATCGGATCGGTCGCGAACGTAGTACCGGGCGAGCACGTTGGCGTCGAGGCCGATCATGGCTTCAACAGCGTAGCGGGGTCGAAATCGGCAGGCACTGCGGCGCGCTCGCTCGCGAGCATGCCAAAGCCGCTCGCCGGCACTGTCGCCGGGGTGTGGACGACGCGCATCTCCGCGTGATCGCCGACCAGCGTGAACACCACCTTGCTCCCCCGCCGGATGCCCAGCTGCTGCCGCAGCGATTGCGGAATCGTGACCTGCCCCTTGCTCGTCACGGTCGTTGCGTCCATCTCTGCGCTCCGTAATACCAAGTGGGAATGACAACGGGGAGTGCGCGATTGGTGCAGACCACTCTACGCGGCTTCGGTGCCCGCCGCACTCAGCCTTGCGGCCTATTCGGTGCTCAGTCGGCCACGTCCGCGCGGATACTCCGGGGCCGCCGCATCAAAACCGAGCGTTTTCCGCCGTGGAACGCATTCCACGGCGCAAGACGCAGCATTCCGAAGCGGGCGCGGCCTTCAGCCCAAACGCGAACAAGCACGTACGCAACGGCGGCGGCGTCAACGAATGGCGCAGCTTGCCGAAGCCGTAAGCCGTGGCCGAAAACTGAAGGCGCGAAGCGACCGGACTTCCAGTAGCGCACCGATTCAGAGCCCCCGCCTCGCCTTCTCGCGCAACACATGCCAGACGAAGATCGGTGCCGAGACGAACATTCTTCGCCAGAGCCGCCTCGGCTCCTGCAGCAGGCGAGGCAACCACTCGAGGCCAAGTCTCTGAAACGCCGGGTGCGAGCGCTTGACGCGGCCGATATAGAAGTCGAACACCGCGCCGATGGCCGCTGCGAAGCGCACGTCGAGACGATCGATGACGTGATGAATCCATTCCTCCTGCTTCGGAGCCGTCATTCCGACCCACAGCACGTCGGGCCGCGCGGCATTGATCGCAGCGACCATCTCGTCGATCTCGGCATCCGAGAACTCGGCGCGAAACGGCGGCGAATACGTGCCGACGACCTTCAATGCTGGCCAGTCGGCGGCCATTCGCTCGCGAATGCGTGCCAAGGTTTCGTCGGTCGACCCGAGGAAGAAGACGGTGCCGCTACCGCGCGCCTGCAGTCGTTCGTGCACAGCGCGAAAGATGTCGCTGCCGGTGATCCGCTCGCGAATCCCGCCGCCCAGGAGCCGCGAGGCATGCACGACGCCGACGCCATCGGGCACCAGCCAGTCCGCATCCTTCAAGGCATCCGCAAACCGGGGGCGGCCGAGGGCAGCCACGTACGAGTGCGGATTCAGGCAAGCGAGCCAACGCGGCTCGCTGCTGCGATCGATCCACGACGCGATTTCGTCGGCGCACGCCGCCGGCGGCGCTGCATACACCGCGTAGCCCAGGATGCTTTCGGTCGCCTCGCTGCTCGACGTCACGCGTCACGCCTCGCTCGGCGCACGGCGATTGCCCGCTGGTAGATCGCCATCAGGGATTCGTGGTTCGCGCTTTCGGTGTAATGGGTCTCGAACTCGCTGCGGCCGCGACGACCCATCCGTTCGAGCCGCGCAGCATCGGCCCACAGACTGCGGACCGCGTGGAGCAGATCCGCCGGATCGCCTGCCCGAAACATCACGCCGGCCTCGCCTCGCGCGACGATATCCGGCAACGGACCGATACCGGAGACCGCACACGGCGTACCGAAAGCTAGCGCCTCCCGCAAGACCATCGGAAATCCCTCGAAACAGACGGACGGCAACACGAGCAGCCTCGATCCGGCGATCCAGCGCTGTGCCTCGGCCGCGTCCACCTGCCCCACGAAGCGAATGTTGACGGCTGCCGCCGCCAATACGCGGACCTCGAGTCCGCCGCGCAGCGGACCGTCACCGACCAGCACCAGTTCCGGAGCAGAGGCGCCCCAGGCCAGCCATGCAGAGACCAGGTGCTCGACACCTTTCTCGGCGCTCAAGCGGCCGACGAACACGACGCGATCGGAACGCTCACCCCAAGGGGTCTTCACCGGCCGCCCTGGGTAGAAGTTCGGTTTCACATGGACCGTTTCCGACGGCAAACCGGCGTCGATCATCACGCGACGCTGGAAGCCGGTGAGCACAACGAAGGCGTCGACGTCACGGTGCCAGGTGCGGCGCCATCGATGCAGCGCGATACCGGCTGCCAAGGGCAATGTTGCAATGCGGCTATTTCGATAGCAGGCATGCCGGATCGCCGGCAGCACGCTGCGCCGGTCGATGCACTCGGTGCAAACCCGTCCCCCGCGCATCAGGATCGCCGACGCGCAGAACAATCGATAGTTGTGAAGCGTGAGCACGCGAGCCGCATCCGGCCCGACCGCCGGGAACACCGACGGGGAAATCAGCGGGAAGGTGTTGTGAATATGAACGACCTGCGGTCGGAAGCGGGAGGCAATCGCCCGCACCGCTCTTGCCGTGAACGGATTCCATGGCGTCGCGAGCGCCCCCTGCACCATGCCCGCCACTCCGCGCGCGCGGATCTCGTCGCTGTGCCGCTCGTAGACCTGCACCTCGTGCCCGCGCGATTCCAGCATCGCGCGTTCGAGCGCGAACACCTGATTCTCGCCGCTGGGCGCTTCGGAGCCGTAGTGGTTGTGGACGAGCAGGATCCTCACGCCGCGAGTACCTTGCGGTAAACGGAGTCGACCACGTTGGCCTTGGCGTCCCAATCAAATTCGGCCGCGCGCTTCAGCGCGCCCTGCGCGAGCCGCTGCCGATAGGTTTCGTCGGCGGCCAGCCTGGCGACGGCGCCGGCGATCCCGTCGATCATTCGGCGCGGCGAATCGACCGGTACCCGAACCCCGCAGCCGTCATCGACCGCGTCGGCGAAACCGCAGTGGTCGGGGCAGACGACCGGCAGCCCCAAGGCCAGTGCTTCCACGGTCACCGTAGACGTCAGGTCTCGCAGGCTGGTGATCAGCATCACGTGCGAACCGGTCATCAGCGCCAGTGCCTGCTCGCGCGCGAGCCAGCCGTTGAAGCGCACACGACCGTCGATCCCGAGTCGGCGAGCCAACGCCTGCCATTGTCGGGTCATCGGGCCGGCCCCGAGGATGTCGAGAGTCCAAGCCGCTTGCTTGGGCAAGCGGGACATGGCGTCCAGGCCGAGATGCAAGGCCTTTCCCGGAAGGTGCAACCCCGACCAGACAATCCGGAGCGGCTCTCCCGGGGCACGAGCCGGAACCTGCTGCACCGGCGGCCGAGGAAGGCCCACCTCCGAGAGCAGCGCGCCCTCCACTCCCCAGTGTCGGGCGGCCCCTTCGAGGTTCTCGCGCGTGGCGGCGATCAGGCCAATCCCCGCCTTGCGCGCCGCCTTGGCCGGCCGGCGCATCCAGCGCATCTGGGCCGCGTTGTACAGGTTGTAGCCGAGGTAGTGCAGCGCGCCACGCAGGCCGATGCCGCCAAGGAAGCGCCACGGGAAGAGCCCCATTCCGCCGATCGGCCCCCAGACGAATGGAACACCCAATTCCCACAGGTAGCCGGGCTCGCGAAAGCCGACCATCGTCAACTGGTGGGCGAGATCGAACCCGTTCTCGGCGTTGAGTTTCCGCGCCAGTTCGAGCGCGTCTCGATGCCAGCGCCTGTAGTACCAGTAGTACGAGGGCGGCCACAGTTTGCGCAGCAGCCGGTTGCGACGCTTCGCGATGAAGTGAAAGCGGACGGACTGCCCGAATGCGGGGTTCGCGGCGACATAGCGCTCGAGATCTCCGCGGAACTTCTCTTCCTCGACGATCACCCAGAGGTCGTGCCGGCGCGCCAGCGCTTGCACGAAGCCCCAGCCGACTCCCGGCTCAGATCCCTTGTAGGGGCTGCATGCGTAGGCGCACACGAGAATCTTCAGCCGGTTCATTTGACGCGTCTAGCGACTTCCGCCAGCAATGCGACGAGCCGCGGTTCATACTGCTTCGCGCTGCGCGCCAGCAGCCATGCAGCGAGGTGTATAGGCAAGTCGCTAGGCGTCAGTGCGATGCGCCTCGCGACACGCCCGGCCAATTCGAGCGCATTGGTCACGACACGCACCGGATCTGCGCGTCGCTCGATCAGCAAAGCCGGCGCAATCACATAGGAGAACGCATCGGAGCATGCCAATTGCCCCGGCCTGCCCTCTTCCCAGTCGAACACGAAGAAGCCCGCATCGGTCCAGGAGCAGTTCCACGGGGTGAAGTCGCCGTGGATGCGCTGGAGTTGCAGCATCGCGCCGCGCGACGCCGCCCTCTCGAGCACCGACCCGAGCGCGCCCGCGCTCTGCAGCGCGGCTGCCAGATCGTCTCGCTCCAGCCACTTCGAAAGTCGAGCTTCGCCCCTCCCCAAGGCGCCCAGTTCGGCGAGGAACGCCTCTGCACCCATGGCGACGAGCCGAGTACGCGCGGCGCGGCGAGGGCGGTACTCCATGCGCAACGCCACCTGGTGCCCATTCTCGCGCAGATCGATCAGTCGTGGCACCCGGTCCGCCAAAGAGGTCTCTTCGAGCGCCTGCAAGTTTCGTGCTTCGCGCAGCAGCGACTCGCGCGCCACGGTTGTACGCCCGATCTTGATGATCGCGCGTGGCACGCCGCTGCCGAGAGGCAGAACCACCGTCTTGCGGTTCTCGTCGGCCGTTCCCAGATAGAGCGCAAAGTCGTGCGGGTGTGCGTCGGTGATGCCCTGAGCATCGGCGACGCCGCCTGCCTCCGATGCATCCGGCTGCGTCGTATGCCTGGCGACATACAGCCTCGATCGGAACAACATCCTCGCCAAACCGACCCGTGAAAGCGCGCCGGCCAGCCGGACGCCAGCGCGCGCCAGAGCCCTGCCCGGCCGATGCAGCGCAAGTGCGTGGCGTATCCATCGCGCATGGCCAAGCGGAACGATCACACGTGGCGATGATCCCGGCAGCAGGCCGTACTCGCGAAACTCGTCAAACCGGAGCAAGCGGGCTCGCCATCGCCGCACGTTTGAGGCACGCCCAATCACGGCAACCGACGCCCCATCCCTTATCATTTCACGGACTTCGGCCCGATCAGAAACCGTGCTGTCGGCGTTGACAAGCACACTCGTACCGATAGCGCAGGGGCGCCCGCGCCAGACTGTCCCCTCTTCGTCGAACAGTCGACCAAAGTCCCCGCACTCGAATCCAAACAGTGCAATCGGATCGCCCGGACTGCGCCCCAGAAGCCAGCGCCAACCGAACTCCCGGTCAAGTCGCGCCAGATCCGATGAATTCATTTGTTCCAAGCCGCGATCTGCCGTGGCAACTCGGCAGCTCGCTGCACCTCTGTGTCAGTACCGCCACGTATGATCGAGCGCATCGTGCAGCAATGACCTTACGCCTTCTCCGCGACGATCCAGTAGGCCATCGAAAAATACTCCCTCATGGGCCAGGCAATTGAGTTCCACGCCGTCTCGATACCTCTCCCCAACCGCCCGCGGCACTTCGGAAGATGAAAGTACAGCGCCCTTTCGACGAATGCAGTCTCCTCCAGGAGCTTGCGCGCGTTCCTGACAGAAAACGCGTAGATATGTGTGCCATCAAAATAGTCGCGGCGCAACGCATCACGGAATACATTTCTCTCGATCGGGACACCGAGAGCCAGGGTTCCGTTTTGGACAAGAATCCGGTTGATCTCTCGAAGCACCTGGATCGGCGCGTCGACATGCTCGATAACGTGAGAAAACAGCACGGCTTCGAAAGAAGCCGGAGCAAGCGACCTGCACTTGTCAAGTACATCACCTTCGATGACATTCAGTCCACGCTTGCGCGCTGCCTCGGCGAGCGCCGGAACCTGCTCGATGCCAACCGAACCGCCGGAGAATTTCGACAGATAGAGTCCATCGGAGCAGCCCACATCCAACACCTTCTTTCCGGTGAGATGAGGGTGAACAAACCGGAATGAGGACATCTCGGCGTAGTCGCCCGCGAGCCTTGCTCCCGCATAAGCATCGTACTGTTGTTTCGTTGTACTCATTTCTTCTACTCACTCATGGATCTATACCAGGCTCACTCGGCCGCAAGGTCCGTTTACGTCACACGACCCCTGCCCCTGAAGAACTGCTGAAGCACCTGCAGCACGTGATCGCGAACGTCTTCGACGTGGCCATCGGTCGACACCAGCACGGCGCGTGGATCACGCGCGGCCAGAGCGCGCAACGCGTCGATCTGCCTGCGAATCTCGCGCTCTGGAAGCTCCTGCTTCCTAGCCATGATGGTGGCCGGACTCGCGTGCAGGCAGATGACCAGATCGGGCTTGGGCGCCAGTGCCGAGAGCCACAACACCATGCGAGGCGGCAGCCCGATGCGAAACCGTCGCGGATCGAGCGCCATGTCGTAGGCATAGCGGTCGAATACGACGATGCCTGGCTGCTTCGCCACGAACGGCCGCACACGCAACCAGTAGCCGAGAACGTAATCCGCCAGAAGCCACGCAACACGCATGAGGGAACCGAGCGTGCCGGAAGGCATCGAGCCGTGCGGATCGACGACCGGGCCTTGCTGCGGCCTGCTTTCCCCTCTCAGTCGCGAGAGCGGCGGCAATAGTCCCGGGCGCAGGTGCTTCACCAGGCATGCACCGTGAGTCGCCTCCTGCAGCACCGGCACAATGCCGTCGATGACAGTGGATTTGCCGACGCCGTCGACGCCCAGCACTGCAACCATTGCTCCCGAAGGAAACAGGTACCGCCGAAGCTTCGAAGTCTCAAAGAGAAATCGCGCCCGAATGTAGCCCCTCCGATCGACTCTGATCGCCTGCCGTACCAACTGCGATCTCAGCCGGCTCGCCTCCGCCGGACAAGGTCCCGGCACTCCTGCGATCAGGAGCTTCCGCAGCGTTTCAACCGCCGACGGGCCCATGGGCGCGAGCAACCGTTCCACGCGGGCCCAGTCGTCCGCGGCGGCAGCCCGCGCGGAATCCATATAGCGCGCTGGCGCACTGCCGTTGTTGAGAATCTCCTTGAGCACCCCTAGCACGCCTGCAAATCCGGGGTTCAGTACCGCGAGGCCCCGACCTAACTCGACTGCGGGGGAGAAATCCTCCAGCAGTAGCCGAGCCCCCTTGTATGCGAGTCCGAAGTTAACGTCGATACACAGCCCCCACCAGTCGGCATTGTCGTCCCGGCCAGCGACGAACACCTTGCGGAACCCGAACGAACTGGACTGACCGATTGCCACCGCGCCCATGTTGTCCACGACCCGCAAGATCGCTGCGACGGCTGCGTCTCCATCCCGCGATCCGACCAGCAGATCCAGATCGCTGCCCCCAGCGGTGACTGGCAGGGTCTCGTAGTTGCGCATGACGGCGTAGCGGAGGCTGGCGCGATGGAGGGCGTCGAACAGGGTTCGGAGGAAGGGTTCTTCTCCGGAGCCAATATGCAACTCATCCCCCTCTTTGTTTGGCATCCCTCAGCATCGTTATCCTATTGTCGGCTTGACTTGACAGAACGGTGGACTACCACGAGCCACGTGCAGCAGCTCAGTAGCACGGATTGCCAGCTTCGTCCTCGCCCACAACCGCCCGTGAATGCAACGAATGACAGCGCCAGCGCTCATAGTCGATGAGACATAGGAGGCGCATTAGACATGGGTTCACCGATGATGCGCCGATCAACTGTCGCAACGGTAATCGCTAGCAACATAATGAGATTCCAATGAAACGTTTGGAATGACGGACCCGCCAGCGAACGTACTAGCATGATCCAGATAAAACCTGCCGCTACCGTTAACCAGATCGCCTCTTCTCGGCCGGAGGCACTCACTTGCAGAAAACGCGCCGCAACACGGAAGATGACTAGGCCCACAAAAGAAACAAGAAAAAATGTTCCGACAAGACCCACGTTGACCAAGGACTCTAGATAAGTGTTGTCAATCGTGGAGTATTCCATGCCAAGCACTATATCCAGGGTCTTGTGACCAGCGTAGCCCAATCCGAGCCAAGGATTCTCCCGGATCGACTCCCACGCGATGCTCCATATCCAGGTACGACCGGAGAGGGTAAGAA
Source organism: uncultured Burkholderiales bacterium (assembly GCA_964570955.1). Lineage (GTDB taxonomy): Bacteria > Pseudomonadota > Gammaproteobacteria > Burkholderiales > SHXO01 > SHXO01. The sequence goes on from CAZNBS010000090.1 coordinate 9,268, forward strand.
ACAAATTAATATCCTGGCCACGCATGAGGTAGTCCGTGAATGCTCCCAAAGCAAACAAGCCAGTGATGGTCAATGCTCCGACAAGAAGTAACCCGGAAAGCCTTCTGCTGACAATCAAGAAGATGAACAGGATCAGCGCCACCGCGGCGACAGAAGTTCTTGCGTTAGCGAGAAACAACCCAGCGGAGCCAACTGAAATCAGCAGTAGCCGTTCGATATTAAGTCGACCGCGCAGAACCCAAAAAATCACCCCGACGAGCAGAACCATCGCAGAAAGCTGTCCCAGTGAATTTGGATTTACCCTCGGAACAATGCCTCCCATCGATCGCGAGATCGAGTTGGTTTCGGAATAGCTCCATTGCCCATAAGAAAGACTTGGATACAGAGCCCCGCCAACCAAAGCGAAAAACACGACAAGGAAGACTAGAAGCGTAAGTGCGCACATGACGCCGCCCAAGTCCATCCTCCCTCGACGGATCTCATGCCTGAGAACCGATGCGAAGGTAAGGACCACCAGCAGTTCTAGAGACTTCCAGAGCGCCTCTCGCCAGTCTGGAGCATATGCTGCGGAAATAATGCATACGACGATGTAAAGAAGATACAGGTTGAGAGCTGATCTCCTCAGAAACACCGGCGCCAGAAAGAAGTACGGAGCCAACCACAGCATCAAACCGACCATCGCTACGACTCTCACCACCCGCATTCCGCCGAGTGCGGAGCTACTCGAAAATGCTTGGCCGGGATCAACCGGCCAAAACAGCAGAGCGAACATCGCAAGCAATGGGACACCGAGGAGGCGGTTCTTCATCATGGCGCGCCAACCCGCTCGGAAGATAGGCAGGGTCATGATCGGCGCAATGAGAACGCACCCAACGACGAGCACGCTAAGAAGTGTGGAAGACGGGGTATCCATGGCGCTTTCGAATTTCTTAGATTCCCACTTTGCAGTCGTCAACCTGAACCGTGACCGCCTTCGAATGGAGGCATTGACGTATATGAGACGTTGCCAGAAGTCATACCGACCTGCTTTTCATCGTGTTTGGCGCCTGTCCGTAGATGCTCCGGGCCAAGAGCACAACGAGCAGGAACTCAGCCGCCGCAAGGGCCCAAATTGCTCCCACTCCCCCGAACTTCATTGCGAAAATCACTGAAAATCCGACGGCGGCTAGAGCTGCAAACAAGTTGACCATGAAGAGATCTCGAAAGGACCTCATGGCCTCTTGCGCCATCGTCAATCCGTTTCTCACAGCCATGAGCACTGTTACGACCGACCATGCGACTACTGCTTCACGGACATCTCCATATGCTGGAGTCAGAACCAGGGGCCCTACCCAATCCAGAAACGTGAGCAGTACGATTGAATAAACGGCAGCAGCGCAGGCGAGTGCAACAGTAATTTGTGATGTCATACGTGAAATCGACGACACCCCATTGGTTCTCCGCTCTGCCAGGCGAGGCATCATGATCTGATAGATTGGGGGTATGAGCATCACGGCAGGCGTAAGTAAGACTCTCGCCGAGTTCACCTCGGCAAGTGCCACTAAGCCGATCACGGGTGCGATCACGAAATTGTGAGTTTGAGTGCGGGCGCTATAGACGAGATTCGTCATGACGTGCCAACGCCCACCCACCCATGAGTGTGAGATTGCGCTCTTCACGCCACTTGCTGTCAGCTTACGCCAAGGCAGTTGCAGAGCCGCCAAGAGTGGGAGGATCCCAGCGAGCTGCCCGATTCCATAGACATAAATTGCGTGCTCAGCAGTGATGCCGCCGCCAAATATTGCCGCAATGGTGAAGACAATCGAAACCGCGAACATGACGACAGAATTCGTCAGTAGCACTACCGATCCGCGATTCTCGATGTATGCGATTCGAATAAGGACGTCTCGTGTCGCGAAAGCGGTCGCAGAGAACGTGACAGGCAGAATCAGCGAAACCCCCGGCACATCGGCTTCCGTTAGAAACGGTGTGACCTCGCCGACCAGAAGCGCGAGGACGATCGTCCACAAGCCTGTTGCGGTAAGCGTGGCTGCATGCTCCATTGCATAGACACGCCGACCATATTCCGGCTGATCGGGTAGATTGACGACGAGTTGAACCGCGTAAAGAGCACTTAGCAAACCAGCGAGAGCGAGCAGAATGGCAAAACCCAGCCCATAGAGGCCAAATTGCTCTTTTTCTAGTGCACGGATCAGGTATAGAAGAACGCCAAAGTTTGTAAGGCTGCTTATCGCCTGACTCGCACCGCTGAGTGCGAAGGCACCGCTGTGACGGCGGAAGCTGGCAAACATGGACTTCAACATGCCACGCACAGGCACGCCTCGCGTGGGACGCGGTTGTAGTGCGAAAGTCGACGGAATCTACCGAATCGCCAACAGCGGAATCCTCGGGCCAGTCGATGCGAGTTCAGCATCGAAGACGGGGAGCTAGTTGTTCCGTCCATCGGCTTCCCTTCTTAACTCCTCGATCTCCCTCCTTAGCGCCTCATATTCCACCACCTTCTTCTTCAGAAACCGACCCGTCAGCCGCGTCTTCGCCGCCACTCCCTTGGGCGTGAGCAGGTACGCGTAGGCGAGCTTGTTCTGGCTGTTGCGGAAGTTGCGCACCTTGATCAGCCCCCTGTCGATGAGCGCCTTCAGGCAATAGTTGGTCTTGCCCAGGCTCATCCCCATCGACTCGGCCAGTTCGCGCTGGCTGGTGTTCGGGTTGGCTTCGAGCGCGCGCATCACCTTGAAGAGGGTTTCGTCGTGCGCGGCGTCGGGGGCCGTAGACTCGGGTTGGGGCATGTGGGCGGCTGTGCGTTCATGCGTTCATCCGTTGAACGGATGGTAGCAGCCGGGGGCGCGAGTAGGTACTGAGGTGTTGCGCGTGAGGCACGGGGCGCGGCACGGCCGCGGCGCGGACCGGGGCGCGGCGGTGCCCCGGCGCTGCGCTCGCAATTCGAGCGTTTTCAGCCACGGAGTTCGTTTCACCCGCGGTTTCGCTCGCTTTTCGAGCGGAACCGGCTCAAGCCCTTCTCGTGCCGGAAGACTCGGGATGCGCTGCGCTCACCGGGCGGTGGCCCTGGTCGTTGGCCGCTTGCCGCGGGTCCGCCTGTTCGGCGCGGCACGCCTGGCCGCCGCGTCGTGTTCCTTCGGCAACGCCGCCATGGCCTCGATCGAGACGATCGGGATCCACGCCGTTCCCCACGGACCGCGCGACGTCAACGTGGCCACCTGTTCCCGGATCGCTCCGAGCAGGGCCGCGGCCGCCGAATAGCGGCGCATGAGCAGGGCCTTGTCGTCGATGTGCGCGTGGCCTTGCCCAGGCTCATGCCCATCACTTCGGCCAGTTCGCGCTGGCTGGTGTTCGGGTTGAGTGAGGCAGGTTGCGCGTCACGACTGCCATGCCATGCACCCGCGCCGTCGCTGCGATGCGTGTGTCACACGCGTCGTGCCTGTCGGGGACGTGCAGTCGGGCGCATCGACGCTTTTCGTCCGTGTCGCCAGGTTTGCATCGAGCCTGCCGGGCCGCACTTTGCGCAGCTCGTGCAGCACGTGGGCGTGGAGCACGTAGATCATCGGGGATCGGCCGACTGTGTCGGGGTGCTGCGTGCTCGAAATCCGGGCGTTTTCGGGCGCGAAATGCGTTCCACGAGCGGTTTGACTCGCTTTTTCGAGCGAGGCTGCCAGCCCGGCGAACGCCTCACCGGGCTCCACCCGCCGATGCCCGCGGAGTCGAACACGAAGTACCTGCACCGGGCTTCGAAATCGTCGAAAAGTCCGAGTTCCCTGGCCTGATGGATCGATAGACGCCTTCGCCGCCGCGCCGCACACGAGCCGCACACGAGCCGCACGGCGGCGACTTCGACACTACGCTCGCAATTCGAGCGTTTTCAGCCGTGCAATGTGCTTCACGGGTGATTTCGCTCGCTTTCGGAGCGCGGCGAACACAGTGGCGGACGAAGATGGTTCGGCGATCACCGTCGGGGAGATTCAAGGCTCGATCCGTTGGCAGGGCCGCTGACTTGTCAATGGCGGAAGCTGTACAATGACACTGTACAACTCAGACATAGCCGCCATGACCATCGAAACTACCTATAGCCAAGCCCGCGAACAGCTCAAATCGCTGATGGATCGTGCAGTCGACGACCGGGAAGTCATCCTGGTGCGCCGCCGCTCCGGCGACGCAGTCGCCATGATCGCTGCCGACGAGCTGCAAAGCCTGATGGAAACTGCGCATCTATTGCGCTCGCCGAAGAATGCGCAGCGATTGCTGGCCGCTTTGGTGCGGGCACGGGCCGGTGAAGTCGCACCGACCTCTGTCGATGCCCTGGAGAAGCACTTTGGGCTCGAAGCCTGACACCCGACGCGTGGCGGTGTTTCAGCCGGAGTTCCTGGAAGACCTGGGCTACCGGGTCGAAACGGAGCGCCGCACGGCGAAGCGCTTGCTCGAAATCGTCAAGGCAACACTGCGCGATCCGTTCGAGGGCATCGGCAAGCCCGAACCGCTGAAATACCTGGGCTCCGATGTCTGGTCACGACGCATCACGCAGGAGCACCGTTGCGTCTATCTGGTGAAGGCCCACCGCATCGAGTTCCTGCAGGGGCGTTACCACTATTGATTCGCGGTGGCGTTGGGCACTTTCACTTCGAAGGGCAGGCGGTGTTCGTCGGCGATGCGCAGCCGGCTACCGCTCTGTCATACTGGACAGGCACCGCTACACCCGCGACCTCCTGACAAGGGAACGCCCGATGAACATCCATAGACGAACCCTGCTGGTCGCAGGCGCTACGGTTGCGGGTCTGCATCCGCTGCTGTCACTGGCGCAGCAGGCCTGGCAGCCAAGGCAGCGCCCGACGGACTGACTCTGCTCGCCACGAGCGCGGACACGGTAGCTGTCAACCCGCACCTTTATCGCGCCGATTTCGACGCGGTGAAGGATCTCGCAACGAGCCCGGGTACATCGCGCCGCCGGGGAGTCCGGCCAGCTCCATGGCCAGCAGATTGTGGCAGGCCGCGATGCCCGATCCGCAATGGTGCACCACGGCCTGCGGGTCGCGTCCGGCGAGCAACGCGAGGAATTCCTCGCGCAGCATTCCGGTCGGCTTGAAACGACCGTCGGGGCGCAGATTCTGCTGGATCGGGCGGTTGACGGCGCCGGGAATGTGCCCGGCTACCGGATCCAGGGGCTCGATTTCGCCGCGATAGCGTTCCGGCGATCGCGCATCGGCGAGCAGTTGCCGTCCAGTGCCCAACGCGACGACGATGCTCTGCGTGTCGACCTGCGTGACCAGCGATTCGCGCCGCGACAGACTGCCCGTGCGCGGTACCGGCTGCTCGTCCGAGAGCGGATGGCCGCCCGCCCGCCAGGCCTGGATGCCGCCGTCCAGCACGGCTGCGCCGGGATGCCCGAGCCACCGTGCCAGCCACCACAGCCGGGAGGCGGCAACGCCGCCGATGTCGTCGTAGGCCACCAGCTGGCCGCCGTCGGACAGGCCGAGCGACTCGAGCTTGCGGCGCAGCGTCTCGCGCTCGGGCAACGGATGCCGGCCGTTGCGCCCGTTGCGCGGGCCGGCCAGATCGGAGTCCTGGTGCAGAAAGAACGCGCCCGGAACACGACCTTTCGCGTAGTCGGCCCGGCCCTTGTCCGGATCAGCCAGGTCGTGCCGGCAATCGACCACCACACAACGGTCGAGGCAGGTGGCCAGTTCGCTGGCGGTGACGATCGTTGTCCAGTTCATCCCCTTGGGCCTGTCAGGACGTTGCGGATAGTCCGAACGAAACGATACCGTACCGCCTCCTCGCTGTCGGCGCAGCCGGTGCCCACCGGCTGCGCCGCTTATATGCACAGAATAGATCGGTAATTCGCTGTTAGATTTCTTTAATTGGCTATCCACAAGGAACCAGAATAGTCTGATAAGATCGCGATAGCTGTTTCAAATCTACCCGATGAACCCACTTCGAAACCCATTCTCACCGGGCGCCGGCGCTTCGCCGCCCGAGCTGGCCGGTCGTGAGAAGGTCATCGAGGCCGCCACGATTGCGTTGCACCGCATCCGCCGAGGCAAGCCTGAAAAGAGCCAGATGCTGTTGGGCCTCCGTGGCGTCGGCAAGACCGTTCTTCTGAACAAGATCAGCGACCTTGCCGAGAATCTCGGCTATCAGGTAGTCATGCTGGAGGCGCCCGAAGGACAGCGGCTGGCGCAGTATCTCGCACCCGCGCTGAAGAGCGCACTGCTGCGCCTGAGCAAGGTCGAAAAGGCAAAGGACTACGCCTCTCGCGCGATTGGAGCGTTGCGAGGCTTCGCGAGTGCGTTCAAGGTCTCGGTCGGCGAAGTGGATGTCACGGTGACCGAAGCGCCTGCTGCGGACAGCGGAAATCTGGAGATCGATCTTCCGGAACTCCTCCTCGCGATCGGTCAGGCGGCCAAAGCAGCCGACTCGAGCGTCGCCCTTCTTGTCGACGAAGTTCAATACCTCGACGAAGAAGACCTGCGCGCGCTGATCGTTGCCCTCCACCGGATCGCGCAGAGGGGCTTGCCGCTGGTGCTATTCGGCGCGGGCCTGCCGCAGGTAGCCGCATTGGCGGGAGAAGCGAAATCGTACGCCGAGCGTCTGTTCGACTACCCGGCGATCGGGGCGCTGGCCGATGACGCCGCTCGCCGAGCGGTTCGCGAGCCCATACGCGACGAAGGCGCAGACATCGAGGCTGAAGCGCTCGATCGCATCGTGGCCGTGACGCACGGATACCCGTACTTTCTCCAGGAGTGGGGAAAGCACTCCTGGAACCAGGCACCAAAGTCTCCGATCACGGCCGCCGACGTGGACGCCGCAAGTGCGTCGGCTACGGACGCGCTCGACAAGAGTTTCTTTCGCGTCCGCTTCGACCGGCTGACGCCTCGGGAACAGGATTACCTGAGAGCGATGGCCGAACTCGGGCCCGGTCCCCATCGATCAGGGGCGATTGCAGAGGCGCTTGGAAGCACAGTCGAAAGAGTGGGGCCTCTTCGAAGCGGGTTGATCCGCAAAGGCATGGTCTGGAGCCCCGCGCATGGCGACACGGCGTTCACCGTGCCGATGTTCGATGAGTTCATGCGCCGTGCCATTCCGGAATGGTCGTTCGAAAAGACGCGAAAACGCCAGTCGCCTGGCAGGTGAGCGCACTGAGCCGCGTTGCCCACCGCCGGCCGGTTCCGGTTCGTCGCAAGCGACCGAACCGGCCGTCCGTGGACAACGCTCACCGCAGCGCTCGGGTGTCGTGTTCGTCGATGATCGCCACCACCTCGTCGCGTCGGGCCGCGTCGAAATCGAGTTCGGACAGGATCTCCACGGCAATGCGTGCGCCCTCGGTCTCGTGCAGGCGCTGTAGCGCCGGCTTCGACATCTTCGGTCCGAACGCGCTCGGCTGCTCAGTCTCGGGCACCATTTTCCAGCCCACGTCGTGCAGGAGAATCGCCGTGAGCACGACCGACTCATCGGCATCGGGATGGCTGGTCAGCAGCAGGCGCGCCTGCTCGAAGGCGATGCGGGTGTGCAGGTCGTTGCTGCGCGTGTCGAGCCAGGGCTGCGCGCGCTGGTAGAGCGCCTGGTAGGAGGGTCGAACATGGGTACGGAGGTGGGGGTTCAACGGTGGGGGTCGCTACGGACTCCGCGGGGCCGCACCGGGGGGCAGTAGCTATGCGCTCCGTGGGGGCGCACCGGGGCGGTCGCTATGCGCTCCGCGGGGGCGCACGCATTTCGAGCGTTTTCGGCCGTGGAATGCGTTCCACGCGCGTTTTCGCTCGGTTTTCGAGCGCGGGCGCGTGCTCGTCATGGATACCGGGGGCGTGCTCCTCCCGGGCGGGCAGCGTGCTCCTCCCGGGCACGGGCAGCGTGCTCCTCCCGGGCGCGGCCGCCAAGGG
>CAZNBS010000091.1:0-7307 GCA_964570955.1 uncultured Burkholderiales bacterium
GAACGCGAATCCGATCCATCGCTCCGGATCGAGGCCGAAGTTGCGAATGACGGCGGGATGGACCTGGCCGGCGCCTGAAATTTCGAGCCAGCGCCCTTGTAGCGGGCCGCTGTCGAACGCCATGTCGATTTCCGCGGACGGCTCGGTGAACGGGAAGAACGAGGGGCGGAAACGCACCTTCAGTTCGTCCGTCTCGAAGAAGCGGCGCAGAAAGTCGGTGTACACCCCCTTGAGATCGGCAAAGCTGATGTGCTCGTCGATCCACAGTCCTTCCACCTGATGGAACATCGGTGAATGCGTCGCGTCGCTGTCCACGCGATAGGTGCGCCCCGGTGCGATGACCCGCAGGGGCGGGGGGTGCTGGCGCGCATAGCGCACCTGCATCGGACTGGTGTGGGTGCGAAGGAGCAGTCCACCCTCCACGTAGAAGGTGTCATGCATCGAGCGTGCGGGATGGTTCTCGGGTTGATTCAGTGCCGTGAAGTTGAACCAGTCCGTCTCGATCTCGGGACCATCGGCCACATCGAAACCGATCGATGCGAAGATCTCCTCGATGCGCTGCCAAGTGCGGATCACCGGGTGAATTCCCCCGGCTCCGCGCTGTCTGCCCGGAAGGGAGACGTCGATCGCCTCCTCGGCGAGCCGCGCGTCCAGCGCGGCGCGGGCGCGCTCGACCCGCCGCCGCTCGAGTGCCTGCTCGACTTGCTGCTTGACGGCATTGATTCGAGTTCCGGCTGCCGGGCGCTGGTCCGCGGGCAGTCGACCGAGGCCCTTCAGCACCTCGCTCAGCACGCCTGCCTTACCCAGGAAGCGCGCCTTCGCCTGCTCGAGATCGGCAGGCGAGGCCGCGCCGTCGAAGGCGGCATTTGCATCCTCGACCACGCGGTCGAGCCCTGCAAGCAGGTCGGTCGGTACGGCGGTCATGGTCCGAAGCAGTGGGAACAAAAAAGGAGGCTGAAAGGCCTCCTTCCGTCGGGCGCGGGCCCGGTCAGATTCCGAGGCTGGCCTTTGCCTGCATCGCGATCTTCTCGAATGCGGCCTTGTCGAACACCGCCAGATCCGCGAGGACCTTGCGATCGAGCTCGACGGACGCCTTCTTGAGTCCGTTCATGAATGCGCTGTAAGACAAGCCGCACTCGCGCGCAGCGGCGTTGATCCGCTGGATCCACAACGCCCGGAAATCGCGCTTGCGCCGGCGGCGGTCGCGGTAAGCATACTGCCCCGCCTTCATCACCGCCTCGTTGGCGACGCGGAATACGTTCTTACGCCGACCCCGGAACCCCTTGGCCTGGTCGAGCACCTTCTGGTGGCGGGCGCGTGCCGTCACTCCACGTTTGACTCTTGGCATCGCCGTCTCTCCTTAACTGTAGGGAAGCATCGCCTTGACGGCGCGCAGGTCGGCAGGATGCACGTTGGTGGTGCCGCGCAGGTGGCGCTTGCGCTTCGTGCTCTTCTTGGTGAGGATGTGGCGCAGGAAAGCGTGGCTGCGCTTCACACCGCCGCCGCCCAGCGTCCGGAAACGCTTCGCGGCGCCGCTCTTCGTCTTCATCTTCGGCATTGCGACTACTCCTTGTGACATGACGCCGGGTGGCACCTGGCGGTGCACTTCACGACCGCGACATCACTTGTTTTGTGCCCGGACCGTCCCGGGCCCTTCAATGAGGCGGCTTCTTCTTCGCCGCTAGCACCATCACCATCTGCCGCCCTTCCAGCTTGGGCATCTGCTCGACCACGGCGTACGGATCCAGATCGGTGCGGACCCGCTCCAGCAGTTTGACGCCGAACTCCTGGTGCGCCATCTCGCGCCCCCGGAATCGCAGCGTAATCTTCGCCTTGTCGCCTTCTTCCAGGAATCGGACCAGATTGCGCAGCTTGATCTGGTAATCGCCTTCGTCGGTACCAGGCCGGAACTTCACTTCCTTGACCTGAATCTGCTTCTGCTTGAGCTTGGCCTCGTGCCGCCGCTTGCTCTCCTGATACTTGAACTTCCCGTAGTCCATCAACCGGCAGACGGGCGGTTTGGCAGTGGGCGCAATCTCGACGAGATCCACCTCTGCCTCCTCGGCCATGCGCTGCGCGGCAGCCAGGCCGACGACACCCAATTGCTCCCCGTCGATCCCTACCAGACGGACTTCCGGCGCTGTGATCTCTTCGTTGATCCGCGCGTCCCGATCCTGAGCGATACGCCATTCCTCCCAAAAAAGTTCAGGCCGCGCTGTCGGGCGGGGCAGATTCGCCCCTCAGGCGCTGGATCAGGGTGTCCAAGGAGATCTGCCCCAGATCCACGCCCCCCCGAGTCCGCACGGCCACGGCTCGCGCTGCCACCTCTTTGTCGCCCACGACCAGGAGGTAAGGCAGCTTCTGGAGACTATGTTCGCGGATTTTATAGCTAATTTTCTCGTTTCTCAAGTCCGTTTCGGCCCGCACGCCGACGGCGACAAGCCTGGATGCCACTTCTTCGCAATAGGCGGCCTGGGCCGTCGTGATGTTCATCACCACTGCCTGGACCGGCGCGAGCCAAAGCGGCAGCGCGCCGGCGTGATGCTCGATCAGGATGCCGATGAAGCGCTCCAGGGAGCCGAGGATGGCCCGATGCAGCATGACCGGGACGCGCCGCGAGTTGTCCTCGGCCACGTACTCCGCCCCCAGCCGTTCCGGCAAGGAAAAATCCAGCTGCAGGGTTCCGCACTGCCAGATCCGGCCGATGCTGTCCTTGAGGGAGAACTCGATCTTGGGGCCGTAGAAGGCGCCATCGCCCGGTGCCGTCTGCCATGCCAGCCCCTTGCCATCCAGTGCCTGTCCGAGGGCCGCTTCCGCCCGATCCCACACCTCGTCGGCCCCGATGCGCCTGACCGGCCGCGTCGCCAGCTTGATCAGGATCTCCTCGAAGCCGAAATCCCGGTAGATCTGCTGCAACAGTTCGATGAATGCCCCAGCCTCCTCACCGACCTGCGCCTCGGTGCAGAAGATGTGCGCGTCATCCTGGACGAAGCCGCGCACACGCATGATCCCGTGCAGCGCGCCGGAGGGTTCGTTGCGGTGGCAGGAACCGAACTCGGCGAGCCGCAGCGGCAGGTCGCGATAGCTCTTGATGCCCTGGTTGTAGATCTGCACGTGCCCCGGACAATTCATGGGCTTCACCGCGAAGTCGCGCTCCTCCGAGTGCGTGGTGAACATGTGATCCCGATAGTTCTCCCAGTGTCCGGAGCGCTCCCACAGCGTGCGATCGAGAACCAGCGGGGTACGCACCTCCTGATAGCCGCTGCGCGCAAGCCGCCGGCGCACGTACTGCTCGATCTGCTGCCAGATCACCCAGCCCTTGGGATGCCAGAACACCATGCCGGGCGCGTCGTCCTGCAGGTGAAACAGACCCAGTTGGCGACCCAGCCGGCGGTGATCACGCTTCTCCGCCTCCTCCAGCCGATGCAGGTAGGCATCGAGATCGTCCTTCTTCAGCCAGGCGGTGCCGTAGATCCGCTGCAGCATCTCGTTGCGCGAGTCGCCGCGCCAGTACGCGCCGGCGAGCTTCATGAGCTTGAACACCCGCAGCTTGCCGGTCGCGGGCACGTGCGGCCCCCGGCACAGGTCCACGAACTCGCCCTGCCGGTACAGGGTGATGGTTTCCTCGCCGGGAATGCTTTCGATGATCTGCGCCTTGTAGTGCTCGCCCTGATCCTTGAAGAAGCGCACGGCATCCGACCGGTCCCACACTTCCCGCACCACCGGCAGATTGCGGCTGGCGATCTCGCCCATGCGCTTCTCGATCGCACCCAGATCTTCCGGGGAGAACGGCCGCTTGTACGCGAAGTCGTAGTAGAAGCCGTCGTCGATCACGGGTCCGATGGTCACCTGCGCGTCCGGGAACAGCTCCTTCACCGCATGGGCCAGCAGATGCGCGGTGGAATGCCGGGTGATGTCGAGGGCCTCGGGATCCTTCTCGGTCACCAGTGCAACGTCGGCATCCGTCTCCACCGTGCGGGACAGATCGACGAGCTGTCCGTCGATCTTGCCGGCAATGGCGGCCCGGGCCAGCCCGGGACCGATGCTCGCTGCGACTTCGGCGAGACTGGGGGGTTCCTCGTATGTCTTGCGCGAACCGTCTGGCAGTCGGATGGTGACCATGGGCGAAAACGGATGGCAAAAAAAAAAGTGCGGTTGACCGCACTTTTTCCGCAGACCGCCCCGCTGTCAAGGCCCGGAATCGGTGAGTTCCGCGCCAGGACCGCCGGACGTCCGCTCTGGGATGCTGGTAGGCGCGATTGGACTCGAACCAACGACCCCCACCATGTCAAGGTGATGCTCTAACCAGCTGAGCTACGCGCCTGCAAGTAGCGAATTGTATCCGAAGATGCCCGGCTACTCCATACCGACCGGGAACCTCAACGGATCGAGAAGAGCTTGGCGAAGTTCGCGATGTCCAGGACCTGCCGGACCGACCCGCGGCAATTCGCGAGCGCCACGGTCTTGTTGGCCGCCTGCGCCTTTTCCCTGAGCATCAGGAGCATGCCCAACGCCGAGCTGTCCAGGTAGTCCACGGACCCCAGGTCGATCTCCACCTCCCGCACCTCCTGGTTGTCGAGGGAAGGTGTGTAGGACTCCCGGAAAGTCCGGTGCGCGCTGAAGTCGAAGCGTCCGTTCAAGCGGATTCGCACGTGGTCGTGCACGGTTTCCACATTGGCTTGCATGACTGCTTCGTCTCCTCTCACAAAATCGGATTGGTTGATCGGTCGGGTGCACACGATCTTGAGCCGGACTAACGCTGTACCCGTGCTTCCCGTCTGGTTCCCAGCCATTGCAGGAGGTGTCGGGAGAGGTCGCCGAGCGCAACCACCGCTTCAGCCGCCCCGGCCTGGATGGCCTCCCTGGGCATTCCGAACACCACGCACGTCGCTTCGTCCTGCGCGATCGTATGGGCCCCGGTCTCGCGCAGCGCGAGCAGACCCTGCGCGCCGTCCTTGCCCATGCCGGTGAGGAGCGCGCCAACCGCGTTGCTGCCTGCCGCGTGCGCCACGGATCGGAACAACACGTCGACCGAGGGCCGATGGCGGTTGACGGGCGGCCCCTGGTCCAGTTCGCACACATAGTGTGTGCCACGACGCTTGAGCAACAGGTGCGCGTGACCGGGGGCGATGTAAGCGTGTCCTGGCAGCACCCGCTCACCGTCCGAGGCTTCCTTGACCCCTATGCGACAGAGGCTGTCGAGCCGCGCAGCGAACGAGCGGGTGAAGCCTGCGGGCATGTGCTGTGCGACCAGCACCCCCGGACTGTCCGGCGGCAAACCGCTCAGCACCTCCTTCAGGGCCTCCGTGCCCCCCGTGGACGCCCCGATCACGATGATGCGCTCGGTCGACATACCGCGTCGCGCGTCAAATACGCTGGGCTCGAGTTCGCTCATCGCACTTGTCCGGATCCGCTCGGCGTCCCGCCGGTGAGCCGATAGACGGTTCGTCCGAGCAACTGGAACACCGCGGACACGTGAAACAGACTCTCCGAGTGACCGGCGAAGAGCAGCGCGTCGTCGCGCATGAGCGGAGCGAAGCGATGCAGGATCGTCGCCTGGGTCTGTTTGTCGAAGTAGATCATGACATTGCGGCAGAAGACCACGTCCAGCGGGCCACGCACGAACCATCCCGGTCGGAGCAGGTTCAGAGGCCGGAACGTGACGAGCCGCTGCAGCTCGGGCCGCACCTTAACGTAGCCGTCGCGCACACCCGATTCCTTCAGGAAGAAACGCCGCACTCGTTCCGGACTCATCTTCTCGACCCGATCCAGCGGGTAGACGCCCGCCTGCGCTTCGGCCAGTACCTGCGTGTCGATATCCGTCGCAAGGATGCTCACGGGAGGCCGGAAGGTTCCGAACGCTTCGACCGCGGTCATGGCGATCGAATACGGCTCCTCGCCGGTGGAGGCGGCGCAGCACCACACCGTGCTGGCTCGACCCGAGGCCTTGAGCAGATGCTCGGCGAGGATCGGGAAATGGTGCGGTTCACGAAAAAAGGAGGTCAGATTGGTGGTCAGTGCGTTCGTGAACGCCTCCCATTCCTCCGACTCGGCATCCGCCTCCAGCCTGCCCAGGTAGTCGGAAAAGCGCCTCAGGCCGAGCGCGCGCAGGCGCCGGGCGAGCCGGCTGTACACCATGTCCCGCTTCGCCGGGCCGAGCGCGATTCCCGCACGCGCATGGATGAGCGAACGCACCGTCTCGAAGTCCCGGTCACGGAAGTCGAACTCGCGCACGCCGAGCGCCGCGTCGCGCGTCATGAGTCGTGTCGTGCTGCGCGTCATGCGTCGCGACAGTGCCGGCCTGCGTCGGCAGGGCAGCGCTCAGGAACCGGGTTGGGTGCCGGCACGTAACGCGGCCGCGTCCAAAGCGGCTGCATCGACGGCCTCCTTCGGTCAGGGCAGCCGGATGTCGCCACCCCCGGCAGTGGATTGACCGACGGGAGTGCGCGCCGTCATGCCACGCGTCTGCTCGAGCGCTGCCGGGAGATCGACGCTGCCTGCCCGGGTGGCCTGGCTGGCGAGGCTGCCCAGCAGAAGTTCGATCGCATTGGCACGCCGCTGGACATGCTCGAGCAGCTGCGCCGTCATGTCGTGGAACTGCAGGCGTCGCACGGAATCTTCGACGTCCCGCCCAAGGCTCCTGGCGATGCCGCCGATCTCGTCCACCAGAGCCGCCACCCCCGCGTTCACGGCAGCGATCTCCTGCATCGTGACCTCGACACGGGCCTTCGCCGCGAGGGCGAAGTTCATGTCCGTCGAGGCCATCCGATTGATGTCGTCCTCCGTCTCGTGGATCGACGTCTCGACGCGTTGCATGTGGGTGCGGATCTCGCTGCTGAACTGGCTGGTTCGTCCCGACAGGTCGCGCACCGCGTCGGCCACCACCGCAAAGCCGCGGCCCGCCTCGCCCGCGCGCGCGGCCTCGATCGCCGCGTTCAGCGCCAAGAGATTTGTCTGCTTGGCAATGCTCTCGATCTCACCGAGGATCTTCTTCACGTCACCGAGCTGCTGTTTCACCCCATCGATCCTTTCCACGAGAACCATCCCGGATCGGCTGGAGTCGATGGTGCTGTCCACGAACGAACGCAGCGTCTCCTCGGTCTCCTGCACGAAGCGCTCGAAGGTGATTTCCGTGCCATCCTCGCCGACGTTCCCCGTGGCCGCGCGCAACGCGAGGTCACGCTGCCGGTCGGACTGCTCCGCCATGCCCTGAAAAGATTGGACGAGGCCCGAGACGGCCTCGCCGACGATCTGCCTGACCCGTTCCAGATCGGCGTGAACCGCCTGGCATTGTTCGAGGACTTCCT
>CAZNBS010000091.1:7317-17101 GCA_964570955.1 uncultured Burkholderiales bacterium
CCGGCACGCGTCCGCTCCCGCCACGTCCGGTGTCGCCGGCTCGGGCGGCACCTCGGCCGGCTCGATCTCGCGCGCACCCGCGCGTGCTTCCCACCACATCAGCCCTGCCCAGGCGCCGGCGGTGGTGAGCACCGCGAGGACCGCCGCGCCCTGTGCCGCGGCAGGCGCCAGCAAGACGCATCCGGCCAGGATAAGAACGGTTGCGCCAACACCCGGCAGCAGGGTCAGGCGGGGAAGCTCGGAGGCGCGCAAGGTCTCTTCTCTGGAAACGCGGAGGGGCATTCCGAACGTCGCGCGTTGCGACGTGACGGGCTGTTATCGACCGTGCAAAACCTCAACTTTAGGCGCCCCAGCGAGCGCCGGGATCAGGCAGTCCGAAAGACGCGGGCGTCAGCGCCGACGTGCCATCGACACCCCGGGCAGGTCCCGAATGAGGCGCAGCAGCGGGGCCAGCCGGGCGAGCCCGTCGACTTCGAGCGAGAACGAATGTCGGCTGAGGTGCGGACGCGTGACGGTGCGGGCGCCGAGGATGCGCATGCGCTCCTTGCCCAGGACGTCGAGCAGCGCCTGCATCACGTTCGCATCGGGCGCGCTCTCCACCTCGATGTCCACCGGGAACCGGCCGCGCTCGGCGTCCGCGCTCCACTGCGCCTCGATCAGGCGTTCACCGGGCAGCCTCGCCACGTTGGAACAACTGCGGCGGTGCACGGACACGCCCTTGCCGCGCGTGACGAATCCGATGATGGAGTCAGGCGGCGCCGGCTTGCAGCAGCGGGCAAGCCCGGTGAGGAGCTTGTCGACCCCGACGATCAGGACACTGTCCGTGTCGCCGCGCCGCTGCACGGCCGGCGCCAGCGCAGGCGGCGCATCAACCGGCGGCCCTGCCTCCGCGGGCGCTGCGATCGCCTGGACGGCAAGTGCGACCGCCCGTCCGCCCAACTCGCCTCGTCCCACGCTAGCGAGCATGTCGTCAACCTTCGCGTGGCCCAGTTGGGTCGCGATGCGATCCAGCGCCAGTGCCGTGCGACCCTCGCGCTGCAGGATCTTTTCGACCAGCTGCCTCCCCTGGGCGATCGCTGTCTCCAGGTTCTGGTTGTTGAACCATTGGCGCACCTTGTTGCGTGCGCGCGAACTGTGCAGGTAGCCGAGGTCGGGATTGAGCCAGTCGCGGCTCGGCGCCCCGCTGCTCGCAGCCACGATCTCCACCGTGTCGCCGCTCTCGAGGGTGTGGGTAAGCGGCACCATCCGACCGTTCACTTTCGCGCCGCGACAGCGATGCCCGAGTTCCGAATGCACGTGATACGCGAAGTCCACCGGTGTCGATCCTGCCGGCAGATCGATGACGCGTCCCTGCGGCGTGAGGACGTACACCGTGTCTTCGAACAGATCGTTGCGGAAGTGCTCGGCGAGGTCGGCGACGCTGGCGAGTCCCTCGCGCCACTCGAGGATCTGGCGCAGCCACGCGACCCGCTCGTCGAACTGCGCTTCGCTCTGCCCGGTGCCGCCGCGGCTGCCGCCCCGCTCCTTGTAGCGCCAGTGGGAGGCGACGCCGTACTCGCACTGCCCATGCATTTCGTGGGTGCGGATCTGCACTTCCAGCACCTTCCCGTCGGGCCCCACCACGGCAGTGTGCAGGGAGCGGTAGTTGTTCGGCTTTGGCTTGGCGATGTAGTCGTCGAACTCACGCGGAAGCGGTGCCCAGATACTGTGCACCAGGCCGAGGGCCGCGTAGCAGTCCTTCACGTCGTTCACCAGCACGCGTACGCCGCGAATGTCGAACAACTCCGACAGCGAAAGATCCTTGCGTGCCAGCTTTCGATAGATGCTGTAGATGTGCTTGGGACGTCCGGTGACCTCCGCCTGGATGCGAGCCGCAGAAAGCTCCTGGCGCAGGCGCGCGATCACCTCCGCGATGAATCGCTCGCGCGCCTCGCGCTTCTCGTCGAGCTGACGGGCGATCGATCTGTACACGTCCGGGGCGGAGCAGCGGAACGCCAGGTCTTCGAGTTCCCACTTCAGCTGCCACACCCCCAGCCGGTTGGCCAGGGGAGCGAAGACGTCGAAGGTGTCGCGTGCTGCGGCTTCGCGCTGGGGCTCCTCGCCCTGCGCCGCGAGGTAGCGCAGGCGGCGCGTCTGGTCGGCCAGCGCGATGAGCACGACGCGGATGTCCTGCACCATCGCGAGCAGCATCTTGCGCAACGACTCGAGCTGTGCGGCGCGTTCCTCCGGACGGCTCGCGCCCTCGACCTTGCGCCGCAGACCGCGCATCTGGGCCATACGGCCCACGCCCTCCACCAGACGGGCGACGTGCGGTCCCATTTCGGCGGCCACCCGTTCGGCTGCCGCGGGTCCGAGTTCCGACACACCGCCGAGGACGGCAGCGGCCAGCGTGTCCGTGTCCATGCGCAAGCGCGCCAGGATGGTGGCGACTTCGCTCCAGTGTGTGGCCGCGGATTCGCCGTCGACGTGCAGCGCCGTCGGGTATAGATCCTGTGCGAGCGCGAGCGCGCGCTGCAGCGCGGTCACATCGCCATCGGCGACGTACTCGCGCATGCGCGCGAGCCAGGCGTCCGGCACGGCAGACCCTGCCAGCGCTTCGCGAACCTGTGCCGTCATACGCTCAGCGTCCGTGCCAGTAGCGCGCCCGCACCCGACGCCATGCGCGCACGGTCAGCTCGTCGCCGAGCCGCACGTGGAGGGCGCCGTCGCGATCCGATCGGTAGTCGCGTACTCCAGCCTGCACGTACCGCTGCAGCACCGCCGGCGCGGGATGCCCGAAGCGGTTGCGATAGCCGACGGTGAAGATCGCGATGGACGGTTGCACGTAACGAAGGAGTTCCTGACCGGACGATGTCGCACTGCCATGGTGGGGAACGAGCAACACGTCGGCACGCACTGCGTGGCCGTGGCGACGCACGAGCGCTCGTTCCGCTGCTGCCTCGATGTCTCCGCTGAGCAGCGCCGTGCGGTGCGCGGCGCGCACCCGCAGGACGCAGCTGACGTTGTTGTCGCGTCGACTCGAATTATAGTCTGCGGCGTCCGGGTGCAGGAACGTGAACTCCACCCCATCCCACTCCCATTGCCGGCCGCGTGAACAGGGTTCGCCGAACCCCCGGGCCGAGGTCAGGACACGCCCGACCGGAATGGCAGCGAGCACTGACCCTGCCCCGCCCGCGTGATCGCGATCGTCGTGGCTGACCACGAGCGCGTCCAGGCGCTTCACGCCCACGGCGCGCAGATGGGGAGCGACGATCCGCGCGCCAGCGTCCGACTCGCCCCGATGGCGCGGACCGGCATCGTACAGAAGCGCATGTGCCCGGGTGCGCACCAGCACGGCCTGCCCTTGCCCGACATCGAGCACGTCCAGCCAGGCGTCACCGTGGGGCGGATGGACGGCGGGCAGCAGCACCAGCGGCAGCGTGGCCGGCACACCGAGCCAGCGTGCCGGCATCCCGGCCGGGGCGAGCAGCCATCCGACGCCGGCGAGCGCGGCGCTCAGCGCCCACGGTTCGGGCGCGTGGCGAGCGAAGGTCGCGAAAGGCTGGTCCGCCATCTCCTGCAGCAGCAGCAAGGTCCAGTGCAGGCCCTGCGCGGCCGCGCCGAGCAGAAGATCGCCGGGTAGTACCAGTCCGGCCAGCGCGACCGGCACGACACCGAGGCTGACCAGAGGAATCGCGACGGCGTTTGCGAGTGGCGAGACCAGCGAGACCTGCTGGAACAGTGCCAGCAGCAGCGGCACCAAGCCCAGGCTGATGGCCCACTGCACGCGGCCCCATTGCAGGAACCAGGTGCGCGCCTGCAGGCGATTTCCGGTCACGTACAGGATGATCGCCACCGCGCCGAACGAGAGCCAGAATCCTGCGGACGTAGACGACCACGGATCGCGGGCAACGACCACCATCGCGGCCAGCGCCAGCACATCGCGTCCGCGCACCGCCGTCCCGCGCCATAGCGCAACAGCCACGACGGCCATCATCAGGACCGTCCGCTGGGCGGGAACGGCAAAGCCGGCGAGCAGGGCATAGCCCATCCCCACCGCAAGACCGCCAGCTGTGGCGGCGCGCTGGGCCGGAAGGCGCAGAGCGAGCCTCGGCAGCCGGCCCCACAGCCGCCGGATCGATGCATAGGCAATCGCGGCGAGCATGGTGATGTGCAGACCGGAGATGCTCATCAGGTGGTTCACCCCGGTGGCGGTGAACACCTTCCATTGACCGAGTGTGATCGAGCGCTGATCGCCGATCGTCAGTGCCGCCAGCACGCCCGCCTCCGGCAAGCCGTGCAAGTCGTCCTGCAGCCGAGCCCGCGCCGCCGCGCGCATCCGCTCGACCGCGTGGCCCGCGCCAGGCACATATGCGTCGACGCGTTGCGCGCGTCCGGGGCGCACGTAGCCCACCGCACGCACACCGCGTTCGAGGTACCAGCGCTCCATATCGGGGGAATGCGGATTGGCCGTGGCATGAGGACGCTTCAGGCGCGCGGTGAGTTGCCAGCGTTCGCCAGGCCGGACGGTGGGGGATCGCGGACCCGAAGGCGGCTGGTACCAGGTCAACGCGAGGCGTGCCGGCACATGCGCCGAGGGCGTGGCGATCGCCTCCACCTCGAACACGAAACGCTGCGTGCCGTCACTGTCCAACTGGGGCATCTCCGCCACCACGCCGCGCAGCCTGACGTCGCGACCCTCCCACTCGGCTGGCAGTGCGTCCGCCAGACGCACCTGCGCCCAGGCGGCCGCGACCAGAACGCCGGCGCCGGCCCACCACACAAGGGATGCCACGCAGCGCATGGCGCCCGGGAAGGCGCGTGGGCGGCGGCCCAGGCGCACCAGCGCACAGCCCAGTAAGAGCAACCCGCACCACCACGCCAGAGAGGGTAGATGCCCCTGCTGCTGCAGCCACCAGGAGCCCGCCACGAAAGCCGCCGATCGCGCAACCACGCGCTACGCCGGGGATCGGGCACGCATTACACTACCTGCATGCCGCGCAAGCACTTTCGCAGGTTCCTCCCCAGCCACGACTCGATCAGGCGCAACCGTTACATCGGGCTGTTCGGAACGGCCCTTCACCATCACAACCTGTGGCATCTGAACCGCCGCTCGGTCGCGGGCGGGATCGCCGTGGGCCTGTTTTGCGGGCTCATCCCTGGGCCGGTGCAGATGTTCTCCGCGGCCGTGATGGCCATCCTGCTGCGCGTGAATCTGCCGGTGGCGGTGCTCGGCACCTGGTACACCAATCCGTTCACCATCGTGCCCCTCTACATCGCGGCCTACAAACTGGGGATGTATCTCACCGGCCACACCCCGCGCAGCCTGAACGTGCCGCAACTCGACCTCAGCCTGTCCAACGTAGCCGACTGGATAACTATGCTTATGGCATGGATCGGGGCGATGGGCAAGCCCTTCATGTTCGGGCTGCTGCTGCTGGCGGCGATTCTTGCCGTGGTGGGTTACTTCGCCGTGCTGCTCGCCTGGCGCATCTACGTGCACCTGGCCTGGCGCCGACGGGCGCGGGAGCGCGCCTAGCCGAGCGTCATGCGCTGCGGATGGCGCCGTCCTCGAGGCGCAGCGTCCGGTCCATCCGCGCTGCGATCGCTGGATCGTGGGTGACGACGACCAGGCTGGTCCCGAGCGTCCGGTTCAGATCCAGCATGAGGTCGAGCACACCTTCGGCGGTATGACGATCGAGATTCCCGGTCGGCTCGTCGGCAAGGAGACAGGCGGGGCGTGTCACCAGCGCGCGGGCAAGCGCGGCCCGCTGCCGCTCGCCGCCCGACAACTCACCCGGGGTGTGCGTGAGCCGGTGCCCGAGGCCGACCTGACGCAGCATCTCCTCCGCCCGCTGCGCGGCCTCGCGCGGCGGCATCCGGCGGATCAGCAGCGGCATGGCGACGTTCTCGAGCGCGCTGAACTCGTTGAGCAGGTGATGGAACTGATACACGAAGCCGAGCGAGGCATTGCGCACCGCCGACTTCTCGGCTTCGCCCAGGGTGCCGATGTCCTTGCCGTCGATGCAGACATTGCCACCCGAGGGCTGGTCGAGGCCGCCGAGCAGATGCAACAGCGTGCTCTTGCCCGATCCGGAGGCGCCGACGATGGCGAGGCGTTGCCCGCGCTCGATGCTGAGGTCGATGCCGAGCAGCACCGGCACCTCGTGCGGCCCCTGCCGATAGATCTTCTTCAGGCCGCGGCAGGCGATCACGGCACCTTCACTCATAGCGCAACGCCTCCGCCGGATTCACGCGCGCGGCCCGGTAGCTGGGATAGAGGGTCGCCAGCCAGCTCAGCACGAGCGACACGGCGCCGACGGTGACCACGTCATTCCAGTGCAGATCGGAAGGCAGGTCGCTGATGTAGTAGACATCCTTGGCCAGGAACTGGACGTTGAACAGGCGCTCGATGGCAGGCACGATGGTCTCCACGTTGAGCGCGGTCACCACGCCGAGCAGTACGCCGACGGCAGTCCCCACCGTTCCCACGATCGCGCCCTGGATTACGAAGATCTTCATGACGGACGCCGGCGTGGCACCGAGCGTGCGCAGGATGGCGATGTCGGCCTGCTTCTCCGTCACCGCCATGACCAGCGTGGACACCAGGTTGAACGCGGCCACCGCCACGATCAGCGTCAGGATGATGAACATCACCCGCTTCTCGATCTGCACCGCGCGGAAGAAGTTGGCATGCGCGCGCGTCCAGTCGGTCACCATCAGGTCCGGGGGCAGCGTGCCGAGCAGCTGCCGCGCCACGCGGGGCGCAAGGAACATGTCGCTGAGCTTAAGACGCAGGCCCGATACGCCCTGCTCCATGCGATAGAGCGTCTGCGCATCCTGCAGGTGGATCAGTGCCAGGCCCGCGTCGTACTCGTACATGCCCACTTCGAACACGCCGACCACGGTGAACTGCTTGATGCGCGGCATAATACCGGCCGGCGTGACCTGCCCCTGCGGCGCGATCAGCACCACCTTGTCTCCGAGTGCCGCCCCGACCGCATACGCCAGTTCGCGGCCGAGCACGATGCCGAACCGGCCCGGCTCGAGATCCTCCAGACGCCCGCCCTTCATGTGCCGGCCGATGTCCGCCACGCGGTCCTCCTCCTGCGGCAGCACCCCGCGCACGATCGCGCCCTGCACGTTCTGGCGCATGCCGATCAATCCCTGCTGGCTGACGTAGGGGGCGGCTGCGACCACGTCGGGATGGCGTGCAGCCTGTGCGGCGATGCCGCGCCAGTCGGCGAGCGTTCCCCCCATGCCGGCGATCTGCACGTGCGACGCGACGCCGAGAATGCGCGTGCGCAACTCCTTCTGGAAGCCGTTCATCACCGACAGGACGACGATCAGCGCGGCCACGCCGATGGTGATGCCGAGGACGGAGATGAGGGAGATGACGGAGATGAAGCGATTGCGGCGCTTGGCGCGGGTGTAGCGCAGCCCGATGAGCAACTCGTAGGGACTCAAGGTCGAGGATCCGGTCCGGGATCGCCACCGGGATCGCGTGGCGGCGAAAGGCGGCAGTGTGCCACAACGCAACCGCCTCTCCGGACCGTGGCGCCGGCCGCCTCTGCTACACTCGCCGCGCGGTGGTCCTGTGCGACCGCACGCGAACCGACCCAGCACTCCGCGGCCGTGCCCACCCTCACGCTCTTCGTACCCGGCCTCATTTCCGCCGACGAGGCACACGCCCGCGTCGCCGCGCAGCCGACACTGTACCGCTGGCTGTGCCGCGGCCGTCAGGAGATCGTGGACGCGCTCGACGCCGACGCAGCACTCGGTGCCTGGTTCGGTCTCGCCGGCAGCGAAGAGCTGGCGCATGCCGCGCTCAGCGCACTCGGGTCCGGCATCGACCCGCGCGAGGCCGTCTGGCTGCACGCGGACCCGGTCCATCTGCACGCGCAGCGCACCGAGCTGGTGCTGGTGGATGCCGCGCGCCTGGCGATCGACGAGGCTGAGAGCCACGCCTTGGTCGATGCGCTGAACGCGCACTTCTCGCACGATGCGATACGGCTGCACGCCCTGTCCCCCGCGTGCTGGATTGCCGAGAGTCGGACGCCGGTGCGGCTGCGCACCGTTCCGCTGTCCGTCGCCGCCGGGCGCAATGTCGATGCGCTTCTGCCGGCCGGCGCGGATGCGCTGGCGTGGCATCGCCGCAGCAATGAGGCGCAGATGCTGCTGCATGCCCACCCCGTCAACCAGGAACGCGAGGCACGCGGGGCGCCCACGCTCAACAGCGTGTGGTGGTGGGGCGTGGGCGCGCTTCCCGTCTGCACACGCGCATTCGACGCGGTTTGGGGTGAGGACGCCTTCCTCCTCGGCCTCACCAGGCGCAGCGGAGCCTCGGCGCATCCCCTGCCGGGCGACGCCGCTGCCTGGCTGCGCGAGGCTCGGCACGGGACGCATCTGGTGGCGCTGCGGCCTCCGCCATCGGGCGATCCGACCAACCTGGCCGCGTTGGAGCAGGCCTGGTTGGCGCCGATTGCGCACGCCCTCGCGCAGGGCCGGATCGACTCGGCCACCCTCGCCACGTGCGCGCATGGACGGCGGCTCGCGTGGCGGCTGACGCGCGCCGACCGCTGGAAGCTGTGGCGGCGCGACCCGCAACTGCCACGCCGCGCACCGAGGCAGGCGCATGCCTGAGATCGTGGAGCGCGCGGTACCCGCGGCGGCGTGCGCCGCGCTGCAAGCCGCCGGCGTCGACCCCGTGCTGGCGCGAGTATTCGCCGCGCGCGGCGTGGCGGTGGCAGACGAGCTCGATCTGCGCGGCGAACACCTGCTGCCGCCGGAGCGCATGCATGGCCTGGCGGACATGGCCCGCCAGGTGGCGGACGCGATCGAAACATCACGACGTCTGCTGATCGTGGGCGACTACGACTGCGACGGCGCGACGGCCTGCGCCGTCGCAGTGCTGGGCCTGCGCGCGTTGGGTGCGAACGTCGACTACCTGGTGCCGAACCGCTTCGAGTACGGCTACGGGCTGACGCCGGAGATCGTGCGCGTGGCCGCGACGCGCAAGCCGGCCATCCTGATCACGGTGGACAACGGCATCGCCAGTGTCGAGGGCGTGCGCGAAGCGAATGCCCTGGGCCTGCAGGTCATTGTCACCGATCACCATCTGCCGGGGGAGCAGCTGCCCGAGGCGGCGTGCATCGTCAATCCCAACCAGCCCGCCTGTGCGTTTCCGAGCAAGCATCTGGCCGGCGTCGGCGTGATGTTCTACGCCATGATCGCGTTGCGCAGCGAGCTGCGTCGGCGCGGCGCCTTCTCCGGGCGCGACGAACCGAACCTCGCTGCCCTGCTCGACCTCGTCGCCCTGGGAACGGTGGCAGACGTGGTGAAACTCGACCGGAACAACCGCATCCTGGTCGAACAGGGCCTGCGTCGCATCCGTGCCGGACGTTGCCGCCCCGGGATCCGCGCCCTGCTCGAGCTGTGCGGCCGCGGCCCCGCGCAGGTCTGCGCGCACGACCTCGGTTTTCTGGTCGGCCCGCGCGTCAACGCGGCCGGCCGGCTGACCGACATCGGGCTGGGCATCGAGTGCCTGCTTGCCGACGACGCGGCGCGCGCCCGCGAACTCGCGCAGCACCTGCACGACCTCAATCGCGAGCGTCGCCTCATCGAGGCAGACATGCAGGCGGGCGCCCTCGCCCACCTCGAGGGGATCGACACGGCGGGCCGCTACGGCCTGGCGCTGTACCACCAGGATTGGCATCAGGGCGTGATCGGCATTCTGGCCGCGCGCCTGCGCGAGCGCTTCCATCGCGCGGTGATCGCCTTCGCGACAGGGCCGGACGGCGAACTC
>CAZNBS010000092.1:0-17061 GCA_964570955.1 uncultured Burkholderiales bacterium
ATCGACATCGCCAAGAACGAAGGCGCGGCACTGACCCTGGGCGGCAGCGCGGCCTCCGGCGGCGCGTGCGGCGACGGCTGGTTCGTGCAGCCCACCGTGTTCACCGGCGTGAAGAACAGCATGCGCATCGCGCAGGAGGAAGTGTTCGGTCCGGTGCTGTCGGTGATCAAGTTCAAGGACGAGGAGGAGGCCGTGGCCATCGCCAACGACATCCGCTTCGGCCTCGGCGCCGGCGTGTGGACCAGCGACATCGGCCGTGCCTTCCGCATGTCCGAGCGCATCCAGGCCGGTACCGTGTGGGTGAACACCTATCGCGCGGTCAGCTACATGTCGCCCTTCGGCGGATTCAAGGACTCGGGCTTCGGCAAGGAGAACGGCATCGCCGCGATCCGCGAGTACCTGCAGTTGAAGAGCGTGTGGATCAACACCGGTGCGGCGACGGCGAACCCGTTCGTGATGCGGTAGTGAGGATCGGACCACCGCTCAACGCGAGTGGTCGTATTCCAGACCACCGCTCAACGCAAAGAGCGCAAAGAACACAAAGTACAAAGGGCGTTCACTTTGCGTGACTTAGCGCTCTTCGCGGTCTTTGCGTTGAGAGGCTTCGAGAATTTTGGAGAAGCAACATGAAAGGCGTCGTATTCCTGGGCGATCGCAAGCTCGAACTGATGGAGTTTCCCGATCCGACGCCCGGTCCCGGCGAAGTCGTGCTCGAGATCAAGGCTTCGGGCATGTGTGGCAGTGACCTGAAGTTCTACCGCGCGGCGGGCGGCGCGTCGTCGCTCGGCCTGGGCGGCAAGAGCGGGCCCACCATCGCCGGCCACGAGCCGTGCGGGGTCGTGGTGGCGGTCGGCCCCGGCGTGTCCGAGAAGCAGGCCAAGGTCGGCATGCGGGTGATGCAGCATCACTACCGTGGCTGCGGGGTGTGCGAGCACTGCAACACCGGCTGGATGCAGATGTGCGTCGAGGGCGTGGCCGAGGTGTACGGCATCACCGGGCACGGGGCGCACGCGAAGTACATGAAGTGCCCCGCGCGCACGCTCGTGCCCCTGCCCGACGAACTGACCTTCCAGGCCGGCGCGGCGATCTCCTGCGGCACCGGCACGGCCTGGGGCGCGCTGCATCGCATCGGGCTGTCGGGCGATCACACCATCGCCATCTTCGGCCAGGGTCCAGTGGGGCTGTCCGCCACCCTGCTCGCGGCGAAGATGGGCGCACGCGTGATCGCGCTGGACACGAGCGACGAACGGCTGCAGCGCGCGAAGCAGTTCGGCGCGGACGTGCTGATCAATCCCAAGAGCACGCCCGACGTCGTGCGGGCGATTCGCGACCTCACCCATGGCCGCGGCGCGCACTCCTCGCTGGACGCCTCGTCCTCGCCGGAGGCGCGAGCGCAGGCGGTGCGCTGCGTGAAAAGCTGGGGCAAGGCCTGCTTCGTCGGCGAGGGCGACAGCGTCACGCTGGACGTGAGCAACGACATGCTGCGCCGGCAGGTGAGCGTGATCGGTTCGTGGACCTTCTCCACCGTCGGCCAGTACGACTGCGCGCGCTACATCGCCGATCGCGGAATCAGGGTGGACGACCTGTTCACCCACACCTGGACGCTCGAGCAGGCCGACGAAGCATACAAGCTGTTCGACCGGCAGACCTCGGGGAAGGGCGTGTTCGTTCCGGCTTGAGCCCGCGGTGTTCGAAGGTTTTCGGCTTCGCACCATCGCCGTCGGC
Organism: uncultured Burkholderiales bacterium; assembly: GCA_964570955.1. Lineage (GTDB taxonomy): Bacteria > Pseudomonadota > Gammaproteobacteria > Burkholderiales > SHXO01 > SHXO01. Next base: position 1,726 of record CAZNBS010000092.1, read on the forward strand.
CACGTCACCCTGCGGGTGCGCGTCGGCGGCGAGGGCCCGCCCCTGCTGCTGCTGCACGGCAATCCGCAGACGCATTCAATGTGGCACGCAGTGGCCCCCGAGTTGGCGAAGCGCTTCACTGTCGTCGCAAGCGACCTCACCGGCTATGGCATGAGCAGCAAGCCGCCGTCGACGCCGGACCACGCCCACTATGCCAAGCGCGCGATGGCGCGCGATCAGGTTGGGCTGATGCGGTCGCTGGGTTTTGAGCGCTTCCGCGTCGCCGGTCACGATCGCGGCGGCCGGGTCGGCTACCGCATGGCGCTCGATCACCCGCAGGCGGTCGAGCGGCTCGCGGTGCTCGACATCGTGCCCACCTACGAAGCCTTCGCGCGCGGCGGCCGCGAGTTCGGCATGGGCTACTACCACTGGTTCTTCCTGGCCCAACCGGCCCCTTTGCCCGAGCGTCTGATCGGCGCCGATCCGGACTGGTGGTGGCACTGGCACACCAACCGCGGCCCGCGCGACGACATCTTCGCGCCGGACGCGTTGAAGGACTACCTCGCCTGCTTCCGCAACCCGGAGACGGTGCGCGCGATCTGCGAGGACTACCGGGCCGGCGCGGCCATCGACTGCGAGCACGACCTGGCCGACAAGCAGGCGGGGCGGAAGATCGCCTGCCCGCTGCTCGTGCTCTGGGGTGCCAACGCCCGGCTGCAGGGGTGGTACGACACGCTCGCCGTGTGGCGCGAATGGGCCGAGGACGTACGCGGGCATTCGCTGCCGTGTGGGCACTATCTGCCTGAGGAGTGCCCGGACGAGACGCTCGCTGCGTTTCTCGCGTTCTTCCCCGCGACGTGAACGGACCCGGCTCGCGCCGGGACCGGAGCTCGGCTGACGCCGATGCGGACGCAGGTACGCCGCCTGCTCACTCGGTGGATTTTCCACTCCCGAGAGCCAGGCATGATTGCCGCACGCCGCGCCGCGCGCAGCACGCTGGGCGCGCTCCTCATCGCTGTTGCCGCCCTCCTCGTCGCTGCCTGCAATCGCGGTGAGGAAGCTGCGCAGGCGCCTCCCCCCGTAGAGGTCGGCGTGATCGAGGTCGAAAGCGGGCCGGTCGCCGTCTTCGACGAATACGTCGCGCAGACGGAGGCACCCAATACCATCGAGCTGCGCTCGCAGGTGACCGGGCTGCTCGAACGCCAGGCCGTGCCGGACGGCGCGCGCGTGAACAAGGGCGATCTGCTCTATCAGATCGACCCGCGACCCTTCCGCGTCGCGCTGGAGCAGGCCAACGCCAATCTCGCCCAGTCGCGCGCAGCCCTTGCGAACGCGCAACAGACGCTCGACCGCTACGAGGATCTGGTGGACCAGGGTTTCGTCAGCAAGCAGGCGTACCAGAACGCCGTCGCGCAGCAGCGCCAGACCGCGGCCGCGGTGGAGGCGCAGCGCGCACTCGTGCGCGAGGCGCGCATCAATCTCGGCTACACGGACATCCGCGCGCCCGCCGACGGCTTCCTCAGCGAGTCGCGCGTGCGACCGGGCGCGCTCGTCACCGCGCAGCAAACCCTGCTCAACACGCTGTACTCGAGCGATCCGATGTACGTCTACTTCACCGTCTCCGAAGAGAAGATGCCGGCGCTGCAGAAGGCCATGCACGCGGCAGCCGGCCAGGACGAGTCGGCGCGGCGATTCCGCGTCCGGCTGGGCGACGGCACCGAATACCCCCATCGCGGCGCGCTCGACTTCGTGGACACCAACGTGGACGATCGCACCGGCACGCTACGCGCGCGCGTGTCGGTACCCAATCCGAACCGCGTGCTGCGACCGGGCATGTTCGTGCGTCTGGCCGCTCCGGGACTCGAAGCGGAGCAGGCAATCACGATCCCGCAGAAAGCGGTCACGGAGCTGCAGGGTCTGAAGACCGTGTACGTGATCGGACCGGACAACAAGCCGCAGGCACGTCAGATCGTCGCCGACACGCGCGTGGGCAACCGCTGGGTGGTCGAGGAAGGGCTGAATCCCGGCGAGCTCGTCGTGGTGGAAGGACTGCCGAAAATCCAACTCATGCCCGGCGCACCAGTCAAGCCGGTGCCGGTGGGTGAAGCGGAGCAGACTGCCTCGACGCCCGCAGCCGCTTCGCAACCCTGAGCGACCGCGCGCGCATGTACGACTTCTTCATCGAGCGACCGGTCTTCTCGACGGTGATCGCTCTGGTGATCGCGCTGGCCGGCGCGCTCGCCATGTTCAGCCTGCCGATCTCTCAATATCCCCAGGTCGTGCCGCCGCAGGTGACGGTCAGCACCAATTTTCCGGGCGCCGATGCGACGGTGGTGGTCCAGTCGGTTGCCTCGCCCATCGAACAGCAGGTCAACGGTGCGACCAGCATGCTGTACATGGACTCCTACAGCGGCAACGACGGCTCCTACAACCTGACGATCACCTTCGACGTCGGTACCGACCAGGACCTTGCGGCAGTGGAGGTGCAGAACCGGGTGTCGGTGGCGCAGAGCCAGCTCCCGGCGGACGTGATCCGCAATGGCGTCAGTGTGCGCAAGGTGTCGAGCGATTTCCTCATGGTCATCGCCCTGACATCGCCCGAGCGACGCTACGACCAGCTGTTCCTCAGCAATTACGCTCTGCTCAACCTGTACGACGCGCTCGGGCGGGTAGGCGGGGTGGGCAACGTGCGCATCTTCGGTCAGCGCGACTACAGCATCCGCATCTGGCTCGACCCGCAGCGCATGGCGCGGCTGGGCATCACCGCGGCCGACGTCACCCGCGTGGTGCGCGAACAGAACACCGTCGCACCCGCCGGTGGCATCGGACTGCCGCCCGCCCCCGCGGCGCAGGAGATGCAGTACAGCGCGCGCGTGCGCGGGCGCCTGACCGAAGCTTCCGAGTTCGCCGCCATCATCCTGCGTGCGCGGCCGGACGGCAGCGTGGTGCGCCTGGGCGACATCGCTCGCGTCGAGCTTGCCGCCGCCGACTACTCGATCAACGCGGCCACCGACAACATCCCTTCCGCGCTGATCGGCATTTTCCTGCAACCCGGCGCAAACGCGCTGCAGACGGCGCAGGGCGTGCGCGACGTGATGGACGAGCAGGCAGAACGCTTTCCCCCTGGCATGGTGTACTCGCTGCCATACAGCACGACGCCCTTCGTGACCGCGTCCCTCGAGGAGGTGGTGGTTACGCTGTTCGAGGCCTTCGCGCTGGTGTGCATCGTCGTATTCCTGTTCCTGCAGAGCTGGCGTGCCACGCTGGTGCCTATTCTGGTGGTGCCGGTCTCGCTGATCGGCACCTTCGCCGCGTTCGGCGCGCTGGGCTTCACGATCAATACGCTCACGCTGTTCGCGCTGGTGCTCGCCATCGGCATCGTGGTGGACGATGCGATCGTCGTGGTGGAGGCGATTCAGGAACGCCTCGACCGCAACCCGGACATGACGCCGGTGGAGGCTGCGAAGTCGGCCATGGCGGACGTCGGCGGCCCGGTGATCGCCATCACCCTTGCGCTGGTCGCCGTGTTCGTACCAGTCGCCTTCCTCGGCGGCCTGACCGGCCAGCTCTATCGTCAGTTCGCGCTCACCCTCACGGTGTCGGTGACCATCTCAGCGATCTGCGCGTTGACTTTCACGCCGGCGCTGTCCGGCCTGCTGTTGCGCCGCGTCACGCACGACCGCCTCCACACGGGCCGACCGGGACGCTTCTTCGGCGCATTCAACCGTGGATTCGAGCGCTTCCGCCGCAACTACGTCGCGACCACCGGCCTGCTGATCCGCCACGTGCTGCTGGTGCTGCTGACGCTTGGCGTACTGGTGATCGCGGTGTGGGGCCTGGTGTCCACGCGTCCGACCGGACTGGTGCCGCAGGAGGACCAGGGCTATCTGTTCAGCGTGGCGCAGCTGCCGGCCGGCGCGTCCCTGCAGCGCACGAGCGCGGTCATGGCGCAGCTGGCCGAGGCCGCCCGCAGCGAACCGGGCGTCGAGGGCGCGGTCACGATCGCCGGCTTCAACCTGCTCACCGGTCAATCGGTCTCGTACAACGGCACCATGTTCATTCGCCTGCGTCCGTTCGCGGCACGCGACGCGGAGCAGTCGGCGCAGGCGCTGCAGCAGCGCCTGATGGGCAAGCTCAACGCGGCAGCGCGCGAGGCCGGGGTGCTGGTGCTCAACCCGCCACCCATCCGCGGCATGAGCACGGCGGGCGGCTTCACTTTCGTCCTGCAAGACCGCACCGGCGGGGACGCCGAGCGGCTGGCGCAGGGCCTGCAGGGACTGCTCGCGCGTGCGCGCGAACGCCCGGAGATCGCGTCCGTCTACTCAGGCTTCGATCCTACCGTGCCGCAGATCCGATTCGACGTGGACCGTGAACAGGTCAAGACACTCGGTGTAGACCTGGACGAGGTGTTCCAGACGCTGCAGGTGTTCCTCGGCGGCTTCTACATCAACGACTTCAACCGCTTCGGCCGCACGTTCCGGGTGCTGGCGCAGGCGCAGGGCGAGGCGCGGGCGCAACCGGAGCACATCAACAACTTCTATGTGCGCGCGGAGGACGGCGCCATGGTCCCGCTATCGACGCTCGTGCGCATCGAGGCCACGAACGGGCCGCAATTCTTCGAGCGCTTCAACCTCTACAACGCCGCCACGGTGAACGGCAGCGCGGCGCCGGGTTTCAGCACCGGGCAGGCGATGGCAGCGATGGAGGCGCTGGCAGCCGAGCTGCCACCAGGGTTCTCGTATGCCTGGAGCCAGGCGAGCTATCAGGAGAAAGCGACCCAGGGGCAGACCGCCATCGCCTTCACACTCTCCCTGCTGTTCGTGTTCCTCGTGCTGGCGGCGCTGTACGAGAGCTGGGCGATGCCGGTGGCCATCCTACTGGTGATCCCGTTCGGGGTACTGGGTGCTTTCCTCGGGCTTCTGCTGCGCTCGCTGGAGAACAACGTCTACACGCAGATCGCGCTGATCATGCTGATCGCGCTCGCTGCGCGCAACGCGATCCTGATCGTCGAGTTCGCGAAGCTGGCACGCGACCGCGGCACGCCCATCGTCGAGGCTGCACTGCAGGGCGCGCGCCTGCGCATCCGGCCGATCCTGATGACGGCATTCGCGTTCATTCTCGGTGCGATGCCGCTCGCGCTCGCCACCGGTGCGGGCGCAGGCGCGCGCCAATCGCTCGGCACCGCCGTGGTGTTCGGGATGCTGATCGCGACGATGCTGGGCATCTACTTCATTCCGGCGTTCTACGTGTGGCTGCAGCGACTGGCCGAGCGCCGCCATCCCTTCCGCCACGAGCGACAGGATCCGCCACCGGGTAGCGGCGGCGAGGCGCGGCCCACACCCGCCTCGCCGGAGCGTGCACCCTGAGCACTCATTCCCACTCGACCGGTTCGACGTAGTCGGCACTGACCCAGCCGCACAGATCACGCCCAGCCACCATCACGCGCATCCAGTCTCCGCGCCGTTCCAGCAGATCCAGCGCGGTGCTCCGCGCGAGTCGTGCCAGGATCCGATGGTCGCGGCCCGGTCCCTGACGCAGGTTCAGCAAGCTGGCCGTGACACGGTAGCGCCCGTGCGCGCCGTCGCTTCGACCGAACACCGCCGCACGCACTCTCGCCATCGGGAAGGCCGGCCCGGGATCCGATTTGCGGCCCGGCGCGATGTCATCGTGGCCGAGGATCTCCTCGAGCTGGTACGCACGCACGAGAACTCTGGAGATGTCGAGCACGACCTCGACCTGCGTGTCGGTGTAGGCGTGCCAGTACGCCTCGGCCTGCTCATTTCGATGGCGGGCCATCACCACGTCGGCCGCCGGATACACGTCCTGGAAGCACGCCCGGTAGGTGCCGTCTGCACCGCGGTTCAGGCGGCCCGCGTTGTTCATCTCGATTCCGATCGAGTGCTGGTTCAGCCCCCGCAGGCCCTTCCACGCACTGCGCCCCGCATGCCAGGCGGCGCGGTTGAACGGCACCATCTGGACGACGCGGCCGTCGCGCCCGACCACCAGATGGGCGGACGCCTGCGCGTCGCGCCGCATGAAGTGGGCGACGCTGCCGTCGAGACTGCCTCCGGCGGTGTAATGCAGCACCAAGTAGGACGGGGAGATCGCGCCACCCTGGTTGGGCGACGGCAGGATGCGCACGCGACCGCCGGGTTCGAACTGGTGCTCGCTTAGACGCAGGGCGAGTGTCATCGTCGTTCTCCTTCACCGCTCGGAACGGAACGCCGCTTGCCGACTCTACCCGATGTGAATGATGGAGTGGAATCACGCTGTGGAGACCTGACCATGAAGACGTTCCCCACGACCCTTCTCGCCGTCTTGATCGGACTCGCGGCACCAGCGCTCGGACAACAGGCGGACGAGGGTCCGCGCGCCCAGCCGGCTACACCGGATGCACCGCTCCATTCGGGGCGGACCATGACCACACGCGGAAGCATCGAGTCGGTGGATCGCCAGACACGCACCATCGTGATCAAGGATGAAGACGGGCGATTGTCGTCGCTGCGCGTCGACCCGGGCATCCCCAATTTCGACCAGCTTGCCAAGGGCACGAAAGCGACCGTGCGCTATACCGAGGCGATCCTGGTGTCTCTGGGCAACACCGACGCGCCGCCCAAACCGCAGGTAGACCGGCAGGCTTCGCGGCCGACGTCGGGCAGCAACCAGTCGGCCATACGCGACGTCCCACACACGCGCGTGATGGGCGAGATCACCGAGATCGACGCCACGCGCAACCGGATCCGGCTGCAGACGGCGAAAGGTGAGGACATCCTGATGGCGGTGCCCGACGCCAAGCGCGTTGCCGGCCTGAAGGAAGGCGACCGGGTGGTGGCGACTTACGTCGAAGCCTTTGCGCTGGCGATCGAACCGGGCGACGGAACGGGCACCGCGGAGTCGGACTGAGGTGCCGCGCTAGCGTTCGACCACGCGCGCGCTCGGCCAGCCGCGCACGGAGTTGACGACCATGCGCCTGTAGCGCGCTGCAGATCCTCCACCCGCAGCACCGCCTCCTCGATCTCCCCGGCCGACAACAGCACCTGCCGGTACGCGCCCGCGAGGAACCCGCTCTTCGCGGGCGGCGTCAACCGGCGGCCTGCGACTTCGAGCACCACGTTTCCGCGGGTGAACTCGGTCAGTTCCCCGCGCGCCTTTCAGCGCAGCGTGCCGAACGCGCACAGCGCCCTCGCGTCGGCCCGCGGAGCCGGTATCCTTCGCGCCTCACACTTCGCGAACCGCCATGCCCAACCCCGCTCCCGCAACGGGTCCCGCCGTCGCCCTACTCGACGCTGCCCGCACGCTTTCCGATGAACTCGCCCATCTGCGCTTTCCCGCGCCGGTGGCGCACGTGTACGACCCGCTGCAGTACGCCTGGGGCCCGTATGAGCAGTACGTCACGCGCTTCGCAACCAAAGCCAAGCGGGTGGTCCTGCTGGGGATGAACCCCGGTCCCTTCGGCATGGTGCAGACCGGCGTGCCATTCGGTGAGGTCGCCGCCGTGCGTGACTGGATGGGCATTCGCGCCCCCGTGCACAAGCCGGCTCGCGAGCACGCACGGCGCTGCATCGAGGGCTTCGACTGCGCGCGCTCGGAGGTGAGCGGGCGGCGGCTGTGGGGCTGGGCCGCCCAGCGCTGCGGGCCGGCAGAGCGCTTCTTCGAGCACTGGTTCGTGCTCAACTACTGCCCGCTGGCGCTGCTCGAGGCGTCCGGACGCAACTTCACGCCGGACAAGCTGCCGGCGGCCATCCTCCAGCTGCTGTACGCAGCCTGCGACCGGCACCTCGCCGCAGCGCTGCAGGCCCTCCAGCCCGAATGGGCGATCGGCATCGGCACATTCGCCGAGAAACGCCTCCGCGCCGTCGCCCAGAGCGCGCTGCTGGACGGCACATTCGCGCGGCGGCTGCACATCGGATGCATCCTGCATCCCAGCCCGGCCAGCCCGCTCGCGAACCGCGGCTGGGCGCAGGCAGCGGAGGAGCAGTTGGCCGACCTGGGTGTCACCCTGCCCTGCTGAGGGCGGACCGATCAGGTGGGAACCGCGGCCTCCGATCCGTCGGGCGACACGACCGTCACGCATCGTCGAGTGCTGGCGATCGCCGCACCCATCATGCTCTCCAACGTTTCGACACCGCTGCTCGGCGCGGTCGACACCGCCATTGTCGGACGCCTGCCGGATCCCGCCTACATCGGCGCCGTGGCCCTCGGTGCGCTCGTGTTCAGCTTCGTGTTCTGGGCGTTCGGATTCCTGCGCATGGGCACGACCGGCTTGACTGCGCAGGCACTCGGCGCGGGCGATGCGGACGAGATGCGCGTGGCACTCGGGCGCGCCCTGCTCATCGCTGTTGGAATCGGCGCCGTGCTGGTCGCGCTGCAGTGGCCGATCCGTCTGCTGGCGTTCGCCCTGCTCGAGGGCAGCGATCAGGTCGAGGGCCTGGCCCGGCAGTATTACGACGTGCGCATCTGGGCAGCGCCGGCCACGCTGGTCAACTATGCCCTGCTCGGCTGGTTCATCGGGCTCGGGCGCGCCAACGTCGCCCTTGTGCTCCAGCTGGCGCTGAACGTCACCAACATCGCACTGGACGCGGTGTTCGTCCTCGCCTTCGGCCTCGGCGTCGCCGGCGTCGCATGGGGAACGCTGATCGCGGAATGCGTCGCGGCGGCGGTCGGACTGTCGATCGCCGTGCGCCATCTGCGACGCCTCGGCGGTCGCTGGCAGCGCACGCGGCTACTCGAGCCCGTCGGCCTGAGGCGCACGGTTGCGGTCAATCGGGACATCCTGATCCGTTCGGCCGCGCTGATCGCGGTGTTCGCCTGGTTCGTCGCGAACGGCGCCCGCCAAGGCGATGTGGTGCTGGCGGCGAACGCGGTGCTGATGCACTTCATCACCATCTCCGCCTACTTCCTCGATGGGCTCGCCTTCGCCGCGGAAGCACTGGTCGGGCGCGCGATCGGCGCGCGCAATCGACCGGCCCTGTTGCGCACCATGCACCTGACTACGGCGTGGGCGGCGGTGGTCGCGACGCTCGCGAGCGCGTTGCTGCTGACGATCGGACCAGGGCTGATCGACCTGTTCACCACGGATCCGCACACACGCGCGAGCGCGCGGACCTATCTACCGTGGGCCGCGCTCGCCCCGCTGGCTGGCGTGTGGGCATTCCAGCTCGACGGCATCTTCATCGGTGCCACGCGCACGCGGGAGATGCGCAATGCGATGCTCGTCTCGCTGGCGATCTTTCTCGCCGGCTGGTGGGTACTGCGCGGATTCGGCAATCACGGACTGTGGGCCGCGCTGTACGTGCACTATGCGGCGCGCATCGCCACGCTGCTGCGCTTCCTGCCCGGCGTCGTTCGCGAACCGGCGACGGAACGTCTCAAGGCGTGAGCGCGTCCACCAACGCTGCGGTCAGCTGCTCCTGGCGGAATCGCACGCCCTCCGGATCGACGCCGGTGCGAACGATCACCAGTTCGTGGCCCGGGACCACCGTGACGTACTGCCCCTTGCGACCCGCGGTGGTGAAGGTGCCGCGCGGCACGCCGGGCATGCGGTCGAGCAGCCAGAACTGCGCGCCGTATCCCCACTCGCCATCGACGGGTGGTTTGGTCGGCGCCGGCGTGGTCAGGAACCCTACCCAGCCCGCGGGCAGCACGCGCTGCCCCGCCCAGCTGCCATCCTGCTGCAGCAGCAGGCCGAAGCGCGCGAGGTCGCGCGCGGTGGTGTAGGTCTGGCTGGAGGCGATGAAGTTGCCCCGATGGTCCGTTTCCATGATCGTGTGGACCATGCCGATGCGGTGCAGGAGTTTCTCGTACGGATAGCGCAGATACCGCGCATCGTCTTGCAGGGACCGACGCAGCGCGAGGGCGAGCAGGAGCGTGTCGTTGTTGGCGTACTTCCAGCGCGTGCCGGGCGGCAACTCGAGCGCGCCGCTGGTCGCCGCGCTCTCGACGTCCTGGCCGCCGAAGTAGACGGCGGCGCTGTTCGATCCGCCGCTGAACAGACCGCTCGACATCCACAACAGATGGCGCGGCGTGATGGCGCGCCGCGGGTCCGCCCTCTCGCTCCATTCCGCAAGCTTCAGCGGTGCGTCGAGATCGATCAGGCCCTCGCCGGCCGCGATGCCGACGAGCGCGGCCGTGATGCTCTTCGAGGTCGACCATGTCCGGTAGCCGCTGGCGGGGCCGAACCCGGGACGATAGCGCTCCGCGACGACGCGTCCGCGGTGCAGGACGATGACCGCGGTCGTGACCCCGCCCGAGGGTGCGACGAAGGACACGCCGTCGAAGGCATGGTCGAGCACCTGGTGCAGCTTCGGGTAGGCGGGATCGACCCCGGCAGCGGGCAGGTCGATTCGCTCCCCGGCGGGAAACTCCAGGGCACCCACGTCGGGGATCGCCGCAGGAGCGACGGCGGGCAATCGCACGACATCCTTCACGCTCCACTCCGGAGGCAGCAGCGTGCAACCCATGCCCGGCCGGTACGCCGCGATGCGCTCGATCATGCCGCCGGAATCGCGCGAGACCACGATGCGGCGAACCGCATCGATCTCGGGCCGCGGAAAACCGTAGCGCTGGGAGTCCGATAGTTCCACGCGCTCGATGTCGTCCAGCGGTCGGTTCGCCACGAAGTGCGCGGAGCAGGTGAAGATTGCACGGTAGCCGGCGACGATCGGCGGACTGCTCTCCTCGTCGATGCCGGCGACCGGACGGTAAACGCTTTGCGCAGCAGCGTTCGAGGCCAGCAGTGCGAGCGCGATGAGCAGATGAGGACGGAGCATGACGTGACGGCAGGCGGAGGGGGAAGAGATGGGCACGGCGCCGTGGTGGCGCCGTGGGCGCAGAAAACGCATTGTTGTGTTCAGGTCAAAAGGCAAGAGTCAAGACCTGACCCCAGGGTTGCGGGACGGCTTCCCGTCCTTGTCAGTGAACGGGAAGATTCCCGCGCGGAAACTCTGCGCCATGTGGCGCGCCACGCGGATGGCGGTGTCGGCATCCGCGGGAGCGAGCGCGTCGCGTGCAGCGCTCTCGAACGTGGCAAGCCAGTGCTCGAAGGCCTCCGGACCGAAGTCGAGGCGCGCGTGGGGGGCGAATGCGTTGCCGCGATAGCGACCGGTGCCATGCACGGCGCCCGACCAGAAGTCCGCCACGAGCGCGATGTGCGGTTCCCAGTCGTGGATGGCGCCGCGAAAGATCGGACCCAGCACCTCGTCGCGCAGACCGCGTTCGTAGAACAGCCGCACCATGCGCTCGATCGCCGCCTCCTGCTCGGGTGTCGCGGTATCGCGACCGCGTTCGATCAGCGCCATGCCTTGCGTCTCCTTTCGTGTCGTGCGTCGGAACTGTTCCGGGTGCGTCGCCCCGCGCGGCGCGGCGCACTGCCCTCGCCGCCGTGCCGACGCGCCAGCATGTCGTCGATCGCCAGGGACAGCTGCACCATGAGTTCGCGCGCCACATCCCCGTCCGGGAATACGTCCGCACGGCGATACGACAGCCACGAGTAGGCCGCCGCGAGGCGGCACGCGTCCTCCGCCTCCTGCAGGTCCATGTGCTCGAGCGCGTAGTCGCGCCGGAATCGGCAGATCTCGCCGCGCGCCATCGCCGAGACCCAGCCGCGCCAAGCGGCATCGAGCACGATCACCTTGCTGTTGATCGGCACCAGGGAGAGCATCACGCGTTCGTGCAGCGACAGTCCCGTCCGGTCGAGCAGCGGCGCGCGTGCCAGCGGATCCTCGAGGTTGGCGGGCACGAAGAAATCGTCGCGCAGATCCAGATTGCGCACGAAGCGCTGCAGCAGCTTCTCCAGGGACTGCTCGCCGGTAACCTCCTGCAAGGCATGCAGGTGGTCGAGCGAGGGCGAGACCTGGAAGCGCGAGGTGTGCAGCGGATCCGGCTGCTTGCGCATCTCGCGCTGGATGTGTCGGTGCGCGAACTCGTCGAGACCGGCGACACGGCCGGCCTCGTGGATCCCGAACCGGCCCGCACGACCCGCGATCTGGTGCAGCAGCGCGCGCGGCAAGGTGTCTTCCTCGTAGCCGTCGAACTTGCTGACGCTGCTAAATACCACGCGCGCAATGGGCAGGTTCAGCCCCATGCCGATGGCGTCGGTGGCTACGACAATGGACGCCTCGCCCGACTCGAAGCGCCGCGCCTGCGCCCGGCGCGCCTCCGGCGACAGGGCGCCATAGATCGTTGCCACGCTGCGCCCCATGCGTGAGAGCTGTTGCGCGAGGAACAGCACGTCGCGTCGCGAGAAAGCGATGAGCGCGTCCCCGCGCCGGAGTGCATTCAGTCCCATCACCGGCCTGGGCTCGACTTCCAGCGGCGCCTTGCGCTCCAGATGTTCGATCTCCAGCGGCACACCCAGCCGCGCGGCCAGCGCGCGCAGCGCGGGCTCCGCCATCGGACTGCCGAGCAGGTAGACCGTCTGGGCCGGTACGCCGCACACTGCCGCGGTCCAGGCGCTGCCGCGCTCGGAATCCTCCAGCATCTGGACCTCGTCGATCACGGCCACGTCGACCGGGCGGTGCGGGTCGAGCATCTCCACCGTGCTGGCGAAGTGCGTGGCCTGTGCGTGCAGCTTGCGCTCCTCGCCGGTGACCAGGCTGACGGCGACGCCGGCTTCGGCCAGCCGCTCGTAGTTCTCGTTGGCCAGCAGGCGCAGCGGCGCCAGGTACACGCCGGAGCGCGCCTGCTTCAGCGCGTCCACCGCGCGATGCGTCTTGCCGGAATTGGTCGGCCCGAGCAGGGCGACGAACCGGCGCGGCAGCTTCGCTGCCGGGAAGCTCTCCGGATAGTCTTCGAGGCGCACGGCCTCCTTGATGCGTTGCGCATTGCGCCGCTCCACCTGCTGCGCGTGTGCGGCCCGCATGCGTCCCTCGATCGTCGCGAAGCGGGCCTGCTCCTCCAGGCCGTCGGTCTCCAGCGCGGACCAGTACGGCTCGGGGTCGATGCCGAGGGCTGCGCCCAGTTCTCGCGTATGCGCGAGAAACGCCGACACCCGCTCGCGCATCGCCGCCACGGACTGAACGTGGACGCGCGCCTGCACCAGCTCGAGGCGCTTGTCGGCCGGCGTCTTCTTCCAGCGGTTGGCCTTCATCAGGGTGCCGTCGGGCGGCACGAGGCAGAAGGGAATCTCGCGCATGTCGATGTGCGCCGTGCCGCGCACCCGCACGCAGAACACGCTGTCGGTGCGGAACAGGACGGCGTCGTGCGCCTTCAGGTGGGCGAACAGCGCATCGTGCGTGCGCGACGCCTCGCCGGGGAGCGCGTCGTACTCGAGGTCGTCACCGACCCCTTCCGGTTCATGCAACGTTGGTCTCAACGAGGCGGCCTGTCAGGAAACAATGAGGGGCGTGGGCAGATCCAGCGTGGTCACGCGCCGCAATTCCCGGCGATGACGCAGGTCGTCGAAACGCGTGGCCCGATGCATCGTCGCGCGGTTGTCCCAGATCACGAAGTCATCCGGCTGCCAGCAGTGGCGATAGACGAAGCGCGGCTGGGTCGCATGCTCCGTCAGCTCTCCCAGCAGGAGCCGGCCCTCGGGAACCGGCCACTCGACGATGCGCGAGGCGTGCGCGGCAAGGTAGAGGCTGCGGCGCCCGCTCTCGGGAATCGTGCGCACCAGGGGATGAACGGCGCCTTGCAGCCTGTCGTACTCCGCCTGCGAGAATTCGAACCCGAGGGTGTGCCGCGACCAGGCGATGGAATGGTGAACGTGCAGTCCTTCGAGTTCCTCCTGTCGTGCCTCGGACAACGCGTCGTAGGCAGCGCGCATGTCGGCGTACTGCGTGTCGGCGCCCACCGGCGGAATGACCCGCGCCGAGAGCATCGAGTAGCGTCCCGGCGGGTCCTGGAAGGACGCATCGGTGTGCCACAGGCGATTGCCCAAGGCGTACATGCGGCGACGGTCGTCCGATTTCAAGATTTCGCCAACGTCGTCGACGTTGGAGATGTCGGTCAACGCTTCGTTGCCGAAGCGATTCTTTCCCAGTGCCGCCGCGCCCGTCCTGCTGTGCAGCGCGCCGTCGAAACGCCGGGCGAAGCCGAGTTGCTCGTCGTCGGTCAGTGGCTGATTCCGGAACACCAGCACGGCGTAGCGGTCCATCGCGGCGCGGATGCCGGCCAGTGTCCCGGGCGCGTGTGCGGTGCGCACATCCACGCCGCGTACCTGCGCGACGAACAGAGGGTGCAGCGGCTCGAATTGCAGGACCATGGTGGGGCTCGCCTCGGCGCTCGGCCCGCCAGCGCGCGGGCGGAATCATTCTACGCCGGCCCCGGCGCGCGACCGGGAACACCGGCGGCGCATACGAATCATAATGGCTTGGTCAAGCCGCTCCCCCGGGCGCGGTCAGCCATCAACTCACCAGGAGAGGCGATCATGCAAGTGCTACTCAATTCCGACAACAACATCCGCGGCGATCAGCGCCTGACCGAGATCGTGGAAACCGAGGTGGATCGAACGCTGGGGCGCTTCGCCGATCGCATCACTCGCGTCGAGGTGCACGTGAACGACGTCAACAGCAGCCTCAAGAAGGGGGTAGTCGACAAGCGCTGCCAGATGGAGGCCCGGTTGAGCGGCATGCAGCCGCTGTCGGTGTCGCACCACGCCGGTTCGCTGTTGGAAGCAATCACCGGTGCGGCGGAGAAGCTCGAGAAGGCACTCGAGCGCCAGATCGGCCGCCTCGACACGCGCCACGACGTCCAGGCGCCCGGACCGGAGGCGGAGGCGTGACCTCCTCCCCCTCAGCGCGCCGCCTTCCTCACTGGTGGCTTCATGGGCGTGGGTTTGCCGCGCTTGGGCAGGAGTAGCGTTCCACGGCAGTTCTTCGACCCGCAGTAGCAGGGCCAGCGCTTCTTGAGAGTCGGGGTGAGGCGTTCAAGCAGCCGGATGTTGTAGTCGTAGCCCAGTTCCTCGCCCGCCGCGATGTTGCGCAACGCTTCGATGAAGATGCGGCCCCCGTCGTCAACCGCCTCGCAGTTCGGGTCGCACGAGTGGTTGATCCAGCGCGCGTCGTTTCCGCCCTGATTGGCATCGATCACCATGTCGTCGTCGAGCTCGAACAGGAACGTATGGGTGGGCTCCCCCTCGACCTCAGGGTACCGGCGCGAGGCCCAGGCCCAGGACACGCGCTTTCCCGCGTATTCGATGATGCGGGTGCCTTTGCGGATGGGTGCAATCGCGAACACGCCCCGACCGTGACGGGGCGAGTTGGCGACGCGCAGCTTGACGGGCGTGAACTCTTCAGCGTCCCGGGCTGAGGCGTCGGGGCGGCGAGGCGGAGACATAGGGACGGGTACCGGGACGGTAGAGGTTTGCAGAAACACGCGGGCCGTCATGGGCCCGCGCCGATGGAAGCGCAATGATAC
>CAZNBS010000093.1:0-17045 GCA_964570955.1 uncultured Burkholderiales bacterium
CGCGGCGTCTGTCTGGGACCGCGGCGTCCGTTTCTGCGCTGGCTGACCTTCTCCATTCGTTCCTCGATTTGCACCGACACCGTGGACGGGGTCTCCCGTCGGGAACCGGGCGATTTCGCAAGTGTAGCCACGGCGCGACGCGCGCGTCATCGGGAAAAAAATACCGACCCGTGCCACAACTCGCTTGCCTCGGCGGCCGAGGCGCAATCTGGCTCAGGCCGTGGCCGGGGCGGCTTCCACCGCCTCGAGCGCAAGCAGGATAAGACCCGCGTCGTTGCGGGCCAGCGCGTTCGCGTCGGACAGTAGCTGGCGCCATGCCCGGCCGCGTGGCTGGCCGTGATACAGCCCGAGGATGTGACGGACGATCGCGCGCAGGGGAATGCCTCGCGCGACCTGGACGCGCGCGTATTCGTACATGGCGAGCGCCACCGCCTGGCGCGAGCGTGGTGGCGTGCCACCCAGTGCGCCCTCGATGTCGGCCAGCAGCCAGGAGTCGTGATAGGCGCTTCGGCCGAGCATGACCCCATCGACGTGGCGCAGGTGGGCGAGGGCCTCTGCGCAGGAGGCGATGCCGCCGTTGATCACCACGTTCAGGTCCGGAAACTCGCGCTTGAGCCGGTATACCGGCTCGTATCGCAGCGCAGGGATGCTGCGGTTGTCCTTGGGACTGAGGCCCTTCAAGACGGCGTTGCGGGCGTGAACGATCACGGTTCGGCAGCCCGCGAGGGCCATCGCATCCACGAAACGCTGTACGAAACCGTAATCCTCGTCGTGATCGAGGCCGAGTCGGTGCTTGACCGTGACCGGGACATCCGACGCCGCTCGCATGGCTCGCACGCACTGCGCCACCAGCTCCGGTTCGGACATCAGGCAGGCGCCGAACGCCCCGCGCTGCACACGTTCCGACGGGCAGCCGCAGTTCAGGTTGATCTCGTCGTAGCCCCAGCGCGCGCCGCGCTCCGCACAGCGCGCAAGATCATCCGGCTCGCTTCCGCCCAGCTGCAGCGCCACGGGATGCTCGACGTCGGCAAATGCGAGGTGACGTTCGATGTCGCCGTGCAGCAGCGCGCCGGTGGTCACCATCTCGGTGTACAGGTGCGCGTGCGGGGCAAGCAATCGAAAATAGGTGCGGCAGTGCCGGTCCGACCAGTCCATCATCGGCGCCGTGCACAGGCGGTGGGTGTGCATTGGCCAATTCTAGCGGGCCCACCGCGTCGCGGCGCGCATCGCCGCGCCGGCAAGGGAAGGTTCAGTTAGGGTCGGCGGGAGGGGACGGAGGATCGGACCAGCGGCGCCGCGGGCAGTCTCTGCCTTCCAGGGGCGGCAGGAATACGCATTCCGCCCACTCGACGGACAGCTGCGGCTCGCGCGAGAGGATGCGTCGCTCGAACGCGGTGACGGCCAGCGACAGGGATTCGATGCGGCCCTCGTCCCGCAGCCACCCAGGCTGGCCCAGCGCTTCCGACAGACGCCGCCGCGCGTGATCGTAGTCGCGCGTGTTGAGGATCGGTCGCGCCTGGTAAGGTGTCCCGACCGCCAATCTGCTGCCCATCGCCGCCTCCTCTCGCCCGTGCATGGCCATTTTCGGACCGCGCAACAATTAGACGGGCGCGAGGCGGACGGCGTCGAGAAATGTCAGGCGTTTGTCTCGCGCAGGCGCGGGACGTCGCATTACGTGCGCGTCAGTCGTCCACGTCGTCCCGGTCTGACCAGCGCCGCCGCCGCGGCTTGCGCTCGTTCAGGCTGGACTCGTAGGCGTACTCGATCCAGTCGGTGGCGTCTCCATCCTCGCCCTGCAGGAAGCGCATCTCGTACAGCGCGATCTCGCGCATCAGCGCTTCGATGCGCGCCCATACGGCGTCGCTGTGCTCCTGCTCGAGTTCGCGCTCCACGATCTCCTTCGCGGCACGGTAGTCGCGGTCGTTCAGGATCGGGCGTGCCTTGGTGGAGCGGAAATGCCGGTTTCCCATTGTGAAAATCCTCCGTACAGGCAGTCCCGACGGCGGATGCAGCGTCCATGCCAGAGCCAACAAAAAAGCGGACCCGCAGGCCCGCTTTCGACATCCCGGGTGATCGAGAGAATCAGCCGCCGGTCACCTGCTGGCGCTGCTCGCCCAGCCCGTCGATGCCCACGCGCATCACGTCGCCGGATTTGAGGAACACCGGGTTGGGCTTGATTCCCATGCCGACCCCTGGCGGCGTGCCGGTGGTGACGACGTCGCCGGGCTTCAGCGTGTACAGGAAGCTCACGTAGGATACGAGCTTCGCGACGCTGAAGATCATGGTCTTCGTGTTGCCCGTCTGCATGCGCTGACCGTTTACGTCCAGCCACATGGCGAGGTTCTGCGGATCGGCGATCTCGTCGCTGGTCACCAGCCACGGGCCGAGCGGTCCGAAGGTGTCGAAGCCCTTGCCCTTGTCCCATGTCGGTCCGCGCTCGAGCTGCCACTCGCGCTCGGACACGTCGTTGCAGATCATGTAGCCGGCCACGTGGCTCAGCGCGTCGGCCTCGGACACATTCTTGGCCGTCTTGCCGATGACGAAGGCCAGTTCGACTTCCCAGTCGCCCTTGACCGAGCCCTTCGGGAGCACGACCGTGTCGTTGGGGCCGCAGATGCAGGAAGTCGCCTTCATGAACACCACCGGCTCCTTCGGGATCGGCAGGTTCGACTCCTTCGCGTGGTCCTCGTAGTTCAGGCCGATGGCGATGAACTTGCCGATGTTGCCCACGGGGGCGCCGAAGCGGGGATTGCCGGATACCTTCGGCAGGCCGTCGACGTCGACGCTGCGCAGCTTGGCCAGGCCGTCCGAACCGATCGTGCTGCCGTCGATGTCCTTGACCACGCCCGACAGATCGCGGACTCCGCCGCTCGTGTCCAGAATCCCGGGCTTCTCGCTGCCCGCCTCGCCGTAACGTACCAGTCTCATCTCACGCCTCCTCTAATCTGCAATCTGCGCCCAAGAAAGATCAACCACGACACGAAGAGAACCTCGTTCTACACAGAAACCACGCAGACCATCACGGGAACGAAGAGAGGAGCCGAGCCCGCCATGCGTTCCATGGCGCCCCGACCGAACTCGCCGTCCTTTGTGTTGGTCCGTGACCTCGATGTCGACTGCTTTTCGCAGTGCTTCGTGTGTTCGTGGTGAACCGAACTCAAATCGTCATCCCGCCGTCGATCATTACCGCCTGGCCGGTCATGAACTGCGACGCGTCCGACGCCAGGTACACGCACAGTTCGCCGATCTCCTCTGCATTGCCCAGCCGGCCCATCGGCTGGCGCGCGATGAAGTCCTTGCGCGCCTGGACCGGATCGTCGAAGGCGTTGATGCGATCGCTCAGGCTGGGCGTGTCCACCGTCCCCGGACACACGGCATTACAGCGGATGCCCCGACGCACGAAATCCGCCGCAACGGACTTGGTCAGACCGATCACCGCGGCCTTGGTCGCACCGTAGACAAAACGATTCGGGATGCCCTTCACGCTGCCGGCGATGGAGGCGATATTCACGATCGAGCCGCCTTTCTGTTCGAGCATGGCGGGCAGGAAGGCGCGGATCATCCAGAACATCGAGCGCACATTCAGATTGAAGGAGAAATCCCAGTCCTTCTGCGTGCAGTCCAGGATGGTGCCGTTGGCGACGAAGCCGGCGCAGTTAATCAGTGCATGCGGCGCCGCGAGTTCACCGGCCAGCGCAGCGATGGCCGACTCGTCGGTCACGTCGAGCCTGCGCACCTCGATGCCGCGCGTGCCGGCGAGTTCGCTGAGCTTGTCCAGATTGACGTCGGTGGCGACGACCGCAGCACCCTCGCGCGCACAGGCGAGCGCGGCCGCGCGTCCGATGCCCTGCGCGGCAGCCGTCACCAGGATCTTCCTGCCGTCGAGTCTTCCACTCACCGGTTACTCCCTGCTCGATGCGCCATCGAAAGCGGGGAAGTATGCCACAGGGCCGCGCCGCGCCTTTCGGACAACGCGATGGGCGGTAAGATGCATGCGATGGCCGACGACTACATTCGCTGCGCCTGGTGCGGCACCGACCCGCTGTACGTGCGCTACCACGATGAGGAGTGGGGCGTGCCTTCGCACGACGACGCCCATCTGTTCGAGATGCTCATCCTCGAGGGCGCGCAGGCGGGCCTGAGTTGGTCGACGATTCTCAGGAAGCGTGAGAACTACCGGGCGGCCTTGGCCGGCTTCGATCCGCATCGCCTGGCGCGCTACGGCGAGCGCGACTTCGTCCGCCTGATGCAGAATGAGGGGATCGTACGCAATCGCCTGAAGCTCGAGGCAGTAAAGAAGAACGCCATCGCCTTCCTGGCGGTGCAGGATGAATTCCGCAGTTTCGACGCCTATCTTTGGCGTTTCGTCGACGGCCGGCAGGTCCGCAACGCATGGACGTCGACGAAGCAGGTGCCGGCGCGCACGCCGCAGTCGGACGCACTGAGCAAGGACTTGAAGAAGCGCGGATTCACCTTTGTCGGCAGCACCATCTGCTACGCCTTCATGCAGGCCGTGGGCATGGTCGACGACCACGTCGTCGGCTGCTTTCGGCACGGCGCAGGCGGGTGACATCGTCCGGCTCCGACGCGGGCCGGCGAGGCGCCGCAGGCCTATAATCTTTGCATTTCGCTTCGCGCCGGCCACCGGACGCCCGACGCGGCCACCCAGGAGAGAGAGGACCCCACCCATGCTGCAGACTGCCGACCTGACGATTAAACTGAACCCCGCCGACGACGTCGTCGTTGCCCGGGTGGAGATTCCCGCCGGCACCGAACTGCTGAAGGAGGGCGTGCGGGTGGCGGTAACGATCCCCGCTGGTCACAAGATCGCCGTACGCGACGTCGCCGAGGGGCAGCCTGTGCGCAAGTACAACCAGATCATCGGCTACTCGACCAAGCCGATCCGCGCCGGCGAGCACGTGCACGTGCACAACCTGGGGATGGCGCACTTCGAGCGCGACTACGCCTTCAGCGCCGACTACAAACCGACCCAGTTCGTGGCCGAGCCGGCCACCTTCATGGGCATCAAGCGCGCCGACGGCCGCGTGGCCACGCGCAATTACCTCGCGGTGATCTCCAGCGTCAACTGCTCATCGCACGTATCGCGCAAGATCGCCGAATACTTCACCGGCGAGCGCATGGCCGACTACCCGAACGTCGACGGCGTGTTCTGCATCACCCACCA
The DNA here is from genome assembly GCA_964570955.1 of uncultured Burkholderiales bacterium. GTDB lineage: Bacteria > Pseudomonadota > Gammaproteobacteria > Burkholderiales > SHXO01 > SHXO01. The sequence goes on from CAZNBS010000093.1 coordinate 5,186, forward strand.
GACCGGCTGCGGCATGGCCTCGCAAGGCGAGCCGGTGGAGGTGCTGCGCCGCGTGCTGGCCGGCTATGCCACGCACGCCAACGTCGCCTCCTCGCTGATGATCGGCCTGGGCTGCGAGGCGAACCAGATCAACGATCTCCTGGCGGCGCAGGGTCTGTCGCGCACCGACCAGCTGCGCACCTTCACCATCCAGGAGACCGGCGGCACGCGCAAGACGATCGAGAACGGCATCGCGATGATCAAGGAGATGCTGCCGGAGGCGAACAAGGTCTCGCGCGCGCCCTGTCCGGCCAGCCACCTGATCCTCGGTCTCGAGTGCGGCGGCTCCGACGGCTACAGCGGCGTGTCGGCCAACCCCGCGCTGGGCGCTGCCGCCGACCTGCTGGTGCAGCACGGCGGCACCGCGGTCCTGTCCGAGACGCCGGAGATCTACGGCGCGGAGCACCTGCTCACGCGCCGGGCCGTGAACAAGGAGGTCGGGGAGAAGCTCATCGACCGCATTCACTGGTGGGAGGACTACACCTCCAAGCTGGGCGGCGACATGAACAACAATCCGTCGCCGGGCAACAAGGCGGGCGGGCTGACCACCATCCTGGAGAAGTCGCTGGGCGCTGCTGCCAAGGGGGGCACGACCGGGCTGATGGACGTGTACAAGTACGCCGAGCGCATCAAGACCAAGGGCTTCGGTTTCATGGACACGCCGGGTTACGATCCCGTGTCGGTCACCGGACTCGTGGCCGGCGGTGCCAACGTCGTCTGCTTCACCACTGGCCGTGGCTCGGCCTACGGCTGCAAGCCATCGCCCTCGCTCAAGCTGGCCACCAACACCGCGCTGTGGAGTCGCCAGGAAGAGGACATGGACATCAACTGCGGCGTGGTCGTCGACGGGAAGGCGAGCGTCCAGGAGGTGGGCCAGCAGATCTTCGAACTGATCCTCAAGACCGCATCCGGCCAGCCGTCAAAGAGTGAGATATTCGGCTACGGCGACGACGAGTTCGCGCCCTGGGTGCTGGGTCCGACGATGTAGGCTCAGCCAGGAGGCTCGCATGGCAGACGACTCGTCCAAGGAACTGTGGGACTTCTTCCAGAAGATGTGGAATCCTGCGTCCTTTCCGATGCCGGGGGTGTTTGCACCCACGATCGACATCGAGGACGTGGAGCGCAAGATCGCCGAGCTCAGGAGCGTCGAGAACTGGTTGAAGATGAATCTGAACTTTCTCCAGATGACGGTCAAGACGCTGGAGATGCAGAAGAGCGCCCTTCAGACGCTGCGGGATTCAGCAGCCAGGCCGCCCGGTTCATGAGGGGTCGAGCGAGCCCCTCGTTCGAAGCGGCGCAGCGGTCCACCCGGACGGTGCAGGGAGGACCGGACCACTCGCTCGATGACGGCTGAGTGAGCCGCCGTCCGCGAATGGAGCACGCGCCTTGCGTCTGAACAACGTCGGTCCGTTGATCGTCACCCCGGTCGAGCCGCGCACCGAGGTCCACAACACCCGTGCAGTCGATCCGGTTCGCGCCTACACCCCGGGCGAGCGCACGGCCGAACCGCCGGCTCCGCTTCCGGCGCGCGAGGAAGCGCCTGCACCGGACGCTCCACCCGAAGGCGAGCGCCGTCGGCGCAGCGAGCGCCGCGCAGAGGATCGCCGCAAGCGCCAGATTCCGGTGCTGATGGATACACGGGTGGCGGACCGTCGCGCGGCATCGCGGCGCGACGAAGACCTCGCACCGGTGCACATCGACGTGGAAGCTTAGAGTCGGCGCACGGCGAAGCCCATCGCCGCGAGCAGCGCCGGCAAACCGGATTCGCCGGTCAGGTGTCCGGCACCCACCGCGACGAAGTGCACCGTCCGCTGTTCCAGGATCGCCCGCAGCTTCTGCGCCATGGCCTCGTTGCGCGACACGTACACGCGGGTCTGCAGTTCGTACGCGGACGCCTCCTCCAGACTCTCCATTTCGCGTGCCACCGCTCGCTCGATGCCCGCGGCATCCCCGCGCATCCACGCCGACACCAGTGCCTCCATTTCCTCGCGCAGGTCGTGCGTGCCAATCGCGTGCAGGGCGGCGCGCAGCATGTCCTCCTGCACGTCCGCAGACAACGATTCGAACATGTCCATCTGCTGCGCCATCGATTCCAGTTCGACGATGGGTTTGCTCTCGCGCCGGGCGCGTTGCGCGAAGTGCTGATCGAGCCCGAGCGCCGGCTGATAACCCAGCCGCTGCACCTGCATCATGGTGATCGTCATTGCCAGCAGATGCGGCTTGAGCGCTCGTGCGTACTCGAGCGGCAGCCCGATTTGCGGCAGCTTCGCCGCCAGTTCACGGTACAGCTCGGGCGAGATGTGCTGCTCGAGGTTGTCGGGCGGTCGGTACACCGAGGCGGAAATGGCGAGCGAGTTCGCCGCCTCGTCGGTAGGATCGGCCTCCAGCGCCAGCGCCCCGGATGCCGCGAACGCGGCCTCCACCTGCGCGCCGAGCGGATACATGCCGTGCGTGCCGACGTGGATCGTTCCAAACAGATAGACGGTGGTGGTCGCCGATTTCACCTCGAACAGAAGGGGCTTGCCGCCTTGTCCCGCACAGGGCAGGGACAACACGATGGCGATGAACGCAAACCACAGACGCAGTCGCTGCATGAACACGCGAGTCTCCTCGAAGGCCGGTGCAGTGTAGCAAACGCGCCCGTCGGTACTGGAACTGCCACTGCTCCGCCTTATAATCCCCGCTTCGCGGACTTTCACCCCGCATGCGCCGCCTACTGACAGGACACCCTGCATGGATCCTTCCCTTCGCAAGGCTGCACTCGACTACCACCGTTTTCCCAAACCCGGCAAGGTCGCGGTCGCACCCACCAAGGGCCTCATCAACCAGCGCGATCTCGCGCTCGCCTATTCGCCCGGCGTGGCGGCAGCCTGCGAGGAGATCGTGGCCGATCCGGCCAGCGCGCGCGACTACACCGCGCGCAGCAACCTGATCGGCGTGGTCACCAACGGAACGGCGGTGCTGGGATTGGGCGCGATCGGTCCGCTGGCGGCGAAGCCAGTGATGGAAGGCAAGGGCGTGCTATTCAAGAAGTTCGCCGGCATCGACGTGTTCGACATCGAGATCGCCGAGAGCGACCCCGAGAAGCTGGTCGACATCATCGCCAGCCTCGAGCCCACCTTCGGCGGCATCAACCTGGAGGACATCAAGGCGCCGGAGTGCTTCATTATCGAGCGGGCGCTGCGCGGGCGCATGAAGATCCCGGTGTTTCACGACGACCAGCACGGCACCGCCATCATCGTCGGCGCTGCGGTGCTCAACGGGCTGAAGGTCGTCGGCAAGGACATCAAGCGCGTCAAGCTGGTGTGCTCGGGTGCGGGCGCCGCCGCGCTGTCCTGCCTCGATCTGCTGGTCAACATCGGCCTTCCTCTCGAGAACATCTACGTCAGCGACATCAAGGGCGCGGTGTACAAGGGCCGCGTCGAGGAGATGGACGCGTACAAGGCGCGCTTTGCCAAAGATGTCGCGGCGCGAACGCTGGGCGACCTCATCGAGGGCGCGGACGTCTTCCTCGGCCTGTCTGCGGCGAACGTGCTCAAGCCCGAGATGGTCGCGCGCATGGCCAAAAAGCCGCTCATCCTCGCGCTGGCCAATCCCGATCCGGAGATCCTGCCCGAGGCCGCCAAGGCCGTGCGGCCGGATTGCGTGATCGCCACAGGCCGCTCGGACTATCCCAACCAGGTCAACAACGTCCTGTGCTTTCCCTTCATCTTCCGGGGAGCGCTCGATGCGGGCGCGACCACCATCACCGAGGAGATGAAGCTGGCTGCAACCAAGGCCATCGCCGATCTGGCGCAGGCCGAGCAGTCGGACGTCGTGGCCATGGCTTACGGCGATGTGAGTCAGAGCTTCGGGCCGGAGTACCTGATACCGCGCCCGTTCGACCCGCGCCTGATCGTGAAGATCGCCCCCGCGGTGGCGCAGGCGGCGATGGACAGCGGTGTGGCCACACGGCCGATCACCGACATGGGCGCCTACCGCGATCAGCTCACGCAGTTCGTCTACCACTCCGGCTTGATCATGAAGCCGGTGTTCTCGGCGGCGAAGACCAACCCCAAGCGCGTCGTCTTTTGCGAGGGCGAGGATCAGCGGGTGCTGCACGCCGTGCAGGTGGTCGTGGACGAGGGTCTGGCGAAGCCGATCGTGATCGGCCGCCCGGAAGTGGTGGACGTGCGCCTGGAGAAACTCGGCCTGCGCATGCGCCCGGGGCGCGACTTCGAGCTGGTCAACCCGAACAGCGACCCGCGATTCCGCGACTACTGGCAGCTGTACTACAACATCATGGAGCGGCGCGGGGTGTCGGTGGAAGTCGCCAAGCACGAGGTGATCCGGCGAACCACGCTGATCGGCGCGCTGATGGTCAAGCAGAACGAGGCCGACGCCATGCTCTGCGGAACCTACGGCGAGCACGGCACGCATCTCTGGTACATCGGCAACGTGATCGGGCTCAGGCCGGGCGTGAAGCAGTTTGCGGCGATGAACATGCTGCTGCTCCAGAACCGCACGATCTTCATCTGCGACACCTACGTCAATCCCGATCCCACCCCCGAGCAGCTGGTGGAGATCACCCTTCTGGCGGCCGAGGAGGTGAGACGCTTCGGCCTGACGCCCAAGGTGGCGCTGCTGTCGCATTCGAACTTCGGCAGCGCACGCACGCCCTCCGCACTGAAGATGAGCCGCGTGCGCGAAATGCTCGAGGAGACCTCGCCCGACCTGGAGGTCGAGGGCGAGATGCACGGCGACGCCGCGCTGGTCGAGTCGATCCGCATGCAGCGCTTCCCCGACTCGAAGCTCAAGGGCGAGGCCAACCTGCTGATCATGCCCACGCTGGATGCCGCCAACATCTCGTTCAACCTGCTCAAGGCGGTTGCCGGGGAGGGCATCACGGTCGGACCGATGCTGCTGGGTGCGGCGCAGACCTGCCACATCCTCACGCCGACCGCGTCGGTGCGCAGGCTGGTGAACATGACCGCGCTGGCGGTGGTGGAGGCGGGCAGCAGCCGGTGAGGGGGGCGGCTCGGACACCGGTGCGTTGAGGGGATTTGCCGTGGCACCTGCCTTGCTTAATATTTGGGCAGTCGCGCATCCGGAGTCCGCGCCGCATGTTCAGCGAAACCCTCAGACTGGTCGCTCACCTGCCGCAACGCCGTCCCGTCCCCAGCTTGCCCGGGCGGCTCGATCAGCTGTTCCGCCACCTGGCGGTCGGTGACTGCTCGGTCCAGGCACTCGAGGACGAGATCTGGCACCTGTGGATGCAGCATCCGCACCGAGCCGCTTCACGTGCACTTGATCGCGCCGCGGACGACATCGCCGGGCAACGCTTCGACCTGGCCGAAACCCGCCTGCACTACCTGCTGCGCGCCTGTCCGGATTTCCCCGAGGCCTGGAACAAGTCGGCGACCCTGTACTACCTGATGGAACGCGACGAGGAGAGCGTGCAGGCGATCCACCGCACGCTCGAACTGGAACCGCGCCACTTCGGCGCGCTCAGCGCGCTCGGGGAGATCTGCATGGGGCAGGGGGACCGCGACGCCGCCCTGCTGGCATTCTCCGCCGCGCTGCGCATCAATCCGCACCTGGACGGCGCGCGCGCCAGCGTGGAGCGGCTGCTGGAAGACGGCACCGGCAGCGTGCACTGAAGACGACCTTCGTCGTCGCCGTCGCAGCGGGAATCCACCGCGAATGCACCAGGCCGGTCGCTACTTCGGCGGCGTCGACTCGTCCAGTTCGAACTCGTCCAACGGATCCTTCTTCGGGATCCCGACCACCCGGCGCGCCTTTGCCAGATCTTCCATCGCTTCGCGTTCGTGGCCGGTGCGGCAGTGCTTCAGCGCCAGATCGATCCACGCCGCGAGGTCGAACTTCTGCATCTCGGTGAGCCTGGCCGCGCGCAGATCGTGACCCAGCAGTTCCAACTCGAGCCGGCAGTCGGCACCGGCTGCCGGAGAAAGCAGGGCGGCGAGCAGTCCCAGGGCGATCGGTTCGGAGCGCATCCCGGCTGCCCGCCGTGCCCCCGCTCAGATTCCCAGGATTTTCCTGGCCTTGGCCAGCGTGTCGACCGACTCCTGGTGCTTGCCGGCCTTGTGCAGTGCTTCACCCTCGGCGCGGTACTTCTTCACGTCGGCCATCTGCTCGGCTGACAGAGCCGGGTTCTTCGACATTGCCTCGTCGATCGCCTTCATGTCCATCGGGCAGTGGTTGGCGAGGGCCGAGGTGGCGAAGGTCAAGCCCAGGGCGGCAATCCATGCACGTGCTCTCATCGTCCGGATCTCCTCATATCGATTCCCGCGAATGCGGGCACGACTGTTCGAGCCGGTCCGATCGGACCGGTTCCCCTGCTGGCCCGACACCCTTCCGTCACCGGAAAGAGGCGACGCGGCGACCATGGCCGATTAGAATACCTTTGTGGAACCGGTTTTGCTTTTCGCCGCGACGTGTCCCTGACCGACGCTCCCTCGATCTCCCGCTCCTGGCTCTCCCAGCGCCTGATGCGTGCGCACGAGCTGCCGGCGGAACCCGGCGTACTGCGCTATGTGCACGCACCGGACTTCGTCTCCACGCCGGCGGCGGTGCTGGTGCCGCTGATCAACCGCCCCGCGGGCATCACCGTGATGTTCACGCAGCGCACCGCGCACCTGAACGACCACGCGGGCCAGATCAGCTTCCCCGGCGGTCGGGTGGATCCGGGCGACGTCGACCGGGTCTACACGGCCCTGCGCGAGGCCGAGGAGGAAACCGGGGTGGCGCGGGAGTTGGTCGCGATCCTGGGGAGCCTGCCGGATTACGACATCCCGACCGGCTTTCGGGTGACGCCGATCGTCGGCTGGATCGAGCCGCCGGTGAGCTTTGCGCCCGATGCGTTCGAGGTCGCCGAGGTGTTCGAGGTACCGCTTACCCACTTCCTCGACCCGGATAACCATCGGCGCCACAGTGACGAGAGGAACGGGCGGCGGCGCCACTACTACTCCATGCCCTATGAGGGGCGCAACATCTGGGGTGCCACCGCCGGCATGCTCCACATGCTGTATCGTGCACTGCGTGCCTGACGCCGGGCAGGGACCCGGACGCCTCGATGAGCAAGGACAAGACGCCGGTCACCCCGGCCGTGCGCCAGTTGCGTGCCGCCGGCGTGGCCTTTACCGATCACCTGTACGACTACGAACATCAGGGCGGGACCACCGTCTCGGCCAGGGAACTGCGCGTGGACGAGCACAGCGTGGTCAAGACGCTGGTGATGGAAGACGATGCCAGGCGGCCGCTGGTGGTGCTGATGCACGGCGACATGCACGTGTCCACGAAGGAGCTGGCACGGGTGCTGGGGGTGAAGACCATCCAGCCCTGCAGTCCCGAGACGGCCAACCGCCACTCCGGATACCTGGTTGGTGGCACCTCACCCTTCGGAATGCGCAAGTCGATGCCGATGTACATGGAGCGCAGCATTGCCGACCTGCCCCGGATCTACATCAACGGAGGCAAGCGGGGATACCTCGTGGGGCTCGCACCGGCCGACGTGATCGCAGTGCTGAAGCCCACGCTGGTGAGCGTGGCCACTGAATAGATCGGATTGCAACGGGAGACAACCATGATCCACATCGAAGAACGACGCGTCCACACCGGCCGCCGCGCCTCCGACCTGCAGCGCGAACAGGAGCTGTCCATGCTCCGCGCCGAGCTGGAGATGCTGATGGCCGAGCGCGAACACCTGCTTCGCACCGCGGGTGCCGCCGCCATGTTCGTCGCCAAGATGGACGATCACGTCGACGTTCTGCCCAAGGACAGCTATGACGCCGCCTATTCCGTGGCCCAGGCGGTCAACACGCTGCCCGAGGAGACGCTGAAGGAAGCGCTGGAGAGCGCGCGTCTTCAATCCGCAACCTCGGTCGAGGACAACAAGGCGCGTCTGTCCTGATCGCGTGGCCGGACCGTGTCACCCCTCGGTCCAGCGCGTGAAGCCCTACTCGGAAGCCTGTGAACGCAACAAGAGCCCGATTCTCGCGGTTCTGAGTAATGCGTTCGCCGATCGCAGCGCCGTACTGGAGGTAGGCAGCGGTACCGGCCAGCACGCGCTGCACTTCGCCCAGGCCCTTCGGCACCTGTCCTGGCAGCCAAGCGACGTTGCGCAGAATCTGCCCGGGTTGCAGGCGCAGTTCGCGGGCATCGAACTTCCCAACCTCCGCGCTCCCATCGTCCTCGACCTGGACGAGGACTGGGCGCCTCTGGGCTGCGACGCCGTCTTCTCCGCCAACACGCTGCACATCGTGTCGTGGTCGCGGGTCGAGCGCTTCTTCCGTCACGTCGGCACGCAACTGACCGAGGGCGGGGTGCTGGTCGTGTACGGGCCGTTCAACAGCGGCGGACGCTTCACCTCCGAGGGCAACGCGCAGTTCGATGCGATGCTGCGGGTCCGCGACCCGGCCAGCGGCATTCGCGACATCGAGGCGGTCGATGTGCTCGCCCGCGGCCAGGGCTTCACACTGGCGGAGGACATTGCCATGCCGGCGAACAACCGCACGCTGGTCTGGCGACGGTAGCGGCTCGTGGACGCCCGTGCACGTCGCCCGGGTCAAAAAATCCTTATGCACCAAGGTGGTGCGTGATTCTTCGCGCTTCGCGTGCTAGCCTAGCCACAATAACTAGGGCGACCATCACATCGCTCGCATCATGTCACTGTGCATGCCCCCGTCATTACCGTCCGCCGCCGCTCTGCCGCTCCCGGGGCAGACCACCGAAGGCTGGTCCGCGGCCCTCGACCTGCGCTACGAGCGTCGCGGCCGGCGCACCGTCCTCGCCGCGCGGTCGCACCACGGTCCGTTGCGCGTGCAACGGCCGCTCTACCAGGAAGGCGAGAGCGTCTGCCAGACGATCATCATCCACCCGCCCGGCGGCATCGTGGCCGGGGACCGGCTCGCGCTCGACGTCACCGCGGCACGCGCTGCCCACGCGTTGCTGACCACGCCCGGTGCGACCAAGTGGTATCGCTCGATCGGCCCGGAGGCCAGCCAGCGCGTGAGGCTCTGCGTCGACCCTGAAGCAGTGTTGGAGTGGATGCCGCTTGAATCCATCGTGTTCGACGGCGCCAGTGCCGATCAGCGGCTGCGCGTGGAACTCGCCGAGGGTGCGCGCTATGTCGGCTGGGAGATCACCTGTCTCGGCCGCACCGCTTCGGGCGAGCGCTTCGCGCGCGGCCGGTTGCGCCAACGCACCGAGGTCTATCGGGACATGCGGCCGGTGTTCGTGGAGTATGCCGACGTCGAGGGCGGCAGCCGGATCCTGACGTCGCGAGCAGGTCTCGCCGGCTTCACCGTCAACGCGCTGATGCTCGCTGCCGGCTTCGATGCTTCGCGCGCGCTGGTCGCGGCGCTGCGAACCGTGCCGGCACGCAAGGACGAGCTGACCGGGATCACAACCCTGCCGTGCGTGACGATCGCGCGCTATCTGGGCCACTCCGCGCACGCCGCGCGCGACTGGTTCACGAACCTGTGGCGCGTGCTGCGTCCGGCGATGCTGGAGCGTGAGGCCCTGCCCCCGCGCATCTGGGCCTGTTGAAGCACGCGCAGGTCGAGCAATTGTTGAGAGCCAAGACGAATGGAGCTGACACCCCGAGAGAAGGACAAGCTGCTGGTGTTCACCGCCGCACTGCTGGCCGAGCGGCGCAAGGCGCGTGGGCTCAAGCTCAACTACCCGGAGGCGATCGCCTACATCACCGCCGCCATCATGGAAGGCGCACGCGACGGCCGCTCGGTCTCGGACCTGATGGGCTACGGCGCGACCCTGCTCAAGCGCGAGGAGGTGATGGAGGGCGTGCCGGAGATGATCCCGGAGATCCAGGTCGAGGCGACGTTCCCGGACGGGACGAAGCTGGTGACGGTGCATCACCCGATCGTCTAGGCGAAAAGCGCTAACCGCAAAGAACGCCAACCGCAAAGAACGCAAAGGCCGCAAAGGAATACGGAATTGCGTTTCTTTGCGCTCGTTGCGGCCTTTGCGTTGAGCGGTTGCAGTAACTCTTTGGGGGAAGGAGCATGATCCCAGGTGAGATGAAAACCCAACCGGGCGAGATCGAACTCAACGCCGGGCGCAGGACTGTCAGCGTGACCGTGGCCAACACCGGCGATCGGCCGATCCAGGTCGGATCGCACTACCACTTCTTCGAGACGAACGCGGCGCTGAAATTCGAGCGGCAACAGGCCTACGGTTTCCGGCTCAACATCCCGGCCGGCACCGCGGTGCGCTTCGAGCCCGGGCAGGAACGCACGGTCGAATTGGTGGAACTGGCCGGTGATCGCGTCGTGTACGGCTTTCTCGGCAAGGTGATGGGGAAACTCTGATGGCAGCGAAGATCACGCGTTCGGCCTATGCCGAGATGTTCGGTCCCACCACCGGGGACAAGGTGCGGCTCGCTGACACCGAGTTGTGGATCGAGGTCGAGAAGGACCACACCATCTACGGCGAGGAAGTGAAGTTCGGCGGCGGCAAGGTGATCCGCGACGGCATGGGCCAGGGCCAGCTGTGCGCCAAAGATGTGGTCGACACCCTGATCACCAATGCGCTGATCATCGACCACTGGGGCATCGTCAAGGCCGACGTCGGGCTCAAGGACGGGCGCATCAGCGGCATCGGCAAGGCCGGCAATCCGGACATCCAGCCAGGCGTGGACATCGTCATCGGCGCGGCCACCGAGATCATCGCGGGCGAGGGCATGATCGCCACGCCGGGCGGCATCGACGCGCACATCCACTTCATCTGTCCGCAGCAGATCGAGGAGGCGCTGATGTCGGGCGTCACCACGATGTTCGGCGGCGGCACCGGTCCGGCGACGGGCACCAACGCCACGACCTGCACGCCGGGTCCCTGGCACCTGCACCGCATGCTGCAGGCCGCCGATGCCTTCCCGATGAACCTCGGCTTCCTCGGCAAGGGCAACGCCAGCCTGCGCAATCCGCTGCGCGAGCAGGTGGCGGCCGGCGCCATCGGCCTGAAGCTGCACGAGGACTGGGGCACCACACCCGCTGCGATCGACAACTGCCTGGCAGTGGCGGAGGAGATGGACGTGCAAGTGGCGATCCACACCGACACGCTGAACGAGTCCGGCTTCGTCGAGACCTCGCTGGCGGCGTTCAAGGGCCGCACCATCCACACGTATCACACCGAGGGCGCGGGCGGCGGGCACGCGCCCGACATCATCCGCGCCTGCGGCGAGTTGAACGTGCTGCCGTCCTCGACCAACCCGACGCGGCCGTACACGATCAACACCGTGGACGAGCACCTCGACATGCTGATGGTGTGCCATCACCTCGATCCCGCAATCGCCGAGGACGTCGCGTTTGCCGAGTCGCGCATCCGGCGCGAGACCATTGCCGCCGAGGACATCCTGCACGACCTGGGCGCCTTCAGCATGATGTCGTCCGACTCGCAGGCCATGGGCCGCGTCGGTGAGGTGATCATGCGCACCTGGCAGACCGCGCACAAGATGAAGGTGCAGCGCGGCGCATTGCCGCAGGACACGGCCGAGAACGACAACTTTCGCGTCAAGCGCTACATCGCCAAGTACACCATCAATCCCGCGCTGACCCACGGCGTCGCGCACGAGGTCGGATCGCTGCAGGCTGGCAAGCTCGCCGACATCGTCCTGTGGCGCCCGGCATTCTTTGGCGTGAAGCCTTCGCTGATCCTCAAGGGCGGCATGATCGCCGCCGCCGCGATGGGCGATCCCAATGCCTCGATCCCCACACCCCAGCCCGTGCACTATCGCGGCATGTTCGGTTCATTCGGCAGCGCCTGCCACGCGACCTCGGTGACCTTCGTCTCCGCTGCGGGCCTC